>CATPBK010000001.1 GCA_955652705.1 Candidatus Dormiibacterota bacterium
CGCGACCAGCTCCCGGAGGCGATTCGCGAGCTCGTACTCGACGACCAGCGGTTGCGGAACGACATCTGCTGGTCGGTGTTCGACTGCTGAGAGCGCGTCCGGGCGCCAGCACTGCCCAACAAGCGCATTTGTCCGTGCGTGGGCACGCACAACGGCATGGCGAGCGACGGCGATCATCAGGGATTACTCAGACGGGCTGCTAGATGGGCCAGTTGGTGCCTCGAGTTGTGATCCCCTACGCGGGCGATGGCCTTAAGGCAGGATCTCGACGTACCCGTCTGTTCCATGCACGCGGATGCGCTGCCCGTCCCGGATCAGCTGGGTAGCATGTTCCACCCCCACGACGGCCGGCAAACCGTACTCCCGTGCGATCACTGCGCCATGGGTCATCACGCCCCCGACCTCCGTCACCAGGCCCGTGATCGCGACGAACAGGGGCGACCAGCTGGGATCCGTGTAGGCCGTGACCAGGATGTCGCCCGGTTCGAGATCGGCCTCCGCCATGTCATGAATGACGCGGGCCCGCCCCTCGATGATCCCGGCGGAAACCGGCAAGCCGACCAGCGCACCGGCTGGCACGTCATCGCGTCGGTACGTCCCGGCGATGACCTCGCCATCCGACGTGAGCACCCGGGGCGGCGTCAGCGCTTGATACGACCTGAACGCGTCCTTGCGCTGGGAGATGAGCTGATCATCCACGTGGTTCGTGCGCACGACATCGTGGAGCTCCTGGAACCTGAGGTAGAAGATGTCCTCCTTCTCACGAAGCACATGGGTCTGCACGAGGCGTCCGGCCTCTTGCAGCAAGGCCTCCTTGTAAACGAAGTAGCGGCTGACCATGCCGTACTTTGGATACTCCCGGTACCCGATGAAGGTCCGGACGCGGTCGATCATCCGCTTGGCCTCTTCCGCTTTCTGCTCTCCGTCCGGCAAGGCCCGCAAGCGCTCCAGCAGCTCCTGTTCCTTCGTCCACGCCTCCTGTCGCCCTTGCTCGAAGCGCTGCTCGCCGGCGCCCGGCGCGAAATTCTTGATGTTGCCGAGGATCACGGGCACGAGCGTGGTGGGGCGTTCGCTCCAACGCGGCCTCGTGATGTCGATCTCGCCGATGCAGCGCATGCCGTACATATCGAGGAAGGCCTGGATGGCATCCCGCGCTTCCCGCCCGCCCGCAAGCTTGTCCAGCTCGTCCAGGAAGCCCTCGTCCTCGACGTGTTGCAGAAAAGCCACCACCTCCGAATGCGGGCGGATCACGTCCGCGACGTCCAGGAGCGCCAGCCCCATTTCCGACGTGACGTTGTTCGGGACGGACTGCGTGAGCGTGTCGGCCGCGTTCTTCTCGCCCAGCCAGGCCTGCAGCTTGTCGTTGAGCCACCAGGTGGCCTCCATCGCGCTCATAAAAACCTGGTGGCTTCGCGGATCGAACAGGACCCGCCTCAGCTCCTGAAGGTCCGCCAGGATGAAGTCGAACAGCGCCGCTCCCGACTTCGTGCGGATGTCGCGCTTCAATGCGGCGATTGATTTCTGGTTACGTCGGATCAGGTCGCTGACGATGGCCGGGTCGGTCTCGATCGGGGCGGGCGCCTCGCCCCCGGGCGGCGCGGTGGAACCGTCGTCCGTCAGCGACGGGATGAAGTCGCCCCGGTCGACGATGCTCTGTAGCGCATCGCCGATCAGCGGATCGGATTTACCGGCAGCCTCCAGGAGGCGGGCGCGTATCGCGGGCGACGCCAGGTCTCGGGCGACGTCGACGAACAGCCTCCCGCCCGCCACGTACATCGGCCGGCGTGTCGTCATCTGCCAGAACGAGAGCCCCAGGGGTTTCATGGGGTCGGTCATCATCTGCTGGTGACCGACTGAGATGTAGACGTGCTTCTCCTCGTCGCCGGCCGTGGGGATGGGGAAGAGCGTGGTGATCGGCCGGCTCTGGACGATCTGGAAGCCGCCATCGACCAGGCACCATTCGATGTCCTGGGGCTGGCCGAAATGCGCTTCGATCCGCCGTCCCAGCTCCACGAGTCGCAGGACCTGCGCATCTGTGAGCGCCGGCTGCTCCTGCCGCTCCGGGTCGACCGCGTCTTCCTGTGTCCCGCCTGCGGGCGAGGCGTGGACGGCAAGCTGCTTGGTGGCGACCGCCCTGTTGACGATCTCGCGGTCGCGCACTCTGTACATGTCCGCGTTGACCAGGCCGGAGACCAGCGCCTCGCCGAGGCCGAGGGTGGCCTCCACGGTGGCGACCTTGCGGTTTGAGGTCACGGGGTCGGCCGTGAACAGGATGCCGGCCGCCTCCGGGAAGACCATCTGCTGAACAACGACCGCCATTTGGACGTTCCGGTGGTCGAAGCCGTTCCGCAGCCGGTAGGTCACGGCCCGATCGGTGAACAGAGATGCCCAGCACCGGCTGACGTGCTGGAGGACCGCTGTCGGCCCCACCACGTTCAGGTAGCTGTCCTGCTGACCTGCGAAGGATGCGGTCGGCATGTCCTCTGCGGTCGCGCTCGATCGGACGGCGTAGGCGGACTGCTCGCCGAGCCGGGCAAGCGAGCGCGTGATCGCCGCCGCAAGGTCGTCCGGGATGGCGATCCCTTCGAGGGTCCGGCGGACCTCAGCGCTGAGTGTGCGGATCACCTCCCGGTCGTCCGGGTTCAGGCGCGACAGCCGATCGAGCCGATCGTTGATCGACGGTGCTTCCGCCATGATCCGCCGGAAGGCGTCCGTCGTTACGCAAAATCCAGGCGGCACGCGAACGCCTTCGATCCGCGAAAGCTCCCCCAGGTGCGCGCCCTTGCCGCCAACGAGCGCGGCCTGCGTCTGGTCGATCTCCTGGAGACTCAGCACGTAGTTGCCCATCCGTCCACCTTCCCCTTGAGTCCCCTCGGGCCTCTCTCATGCCTACTGTTCGGTCGCGCGGACGCCTGTGGTCCGGCTTGTGGCGTGAATTGTCAGGGCACCAGGGGTCCTTGCAGCAATACCCCCACCCTGGTGTACCGTTGGTAATGGCGGGGAGGATGAACCGGCTTCCTTGGCGGCACACGACCGGGTATCTCACCGAGCCGGGATCCGGTCACTTCTATCCGTCGTAATCGGCCCTCGCCGGCGCCACGACTTCGGGCCAGACGTGAGGAGGCCGGCCCGACGATGTCTGCCTAACCGCTCACCATGCCGGGCGGGCTGACAGCAATTTGACAGCAGTTAGGGCGAACCTCGGCGAACGGTGGCGAACAGGTCACTCCGCCGAAAGGGTCGATTTGGGTTCGCGGCGAACCCCGGCGAACGACCGCGTACGCCCCGTGATCGACCTCAAAAACCGTTGTCCGCAAGGACGTGGGGGTTCGACTCCCCCTCTCGGCACCACAATTTCACGTTCAGATCGATCCGATTCCTCTATCTCAGGCCGCGGAGGGTCGACACCGCCCGGGGTCGTTGACAGCAGTCTTGACAGCAGTTTGGAGCCGAAGCCCCTAGGACCCGCCGTGGCAGGGCCTACGGGGAGGTGCCTTTCATCCGCCCCGCGCCCGACCAGGAAGCGCCGGCAGTTCGGTCTCCGCTCCAGGATTTGGAGTATTCCGGTCATGGACATCGCTCCGACCTGCAAAGGACGAACTGTACCCGCCGCCTCAGGCCCATTGTCGTCAGGCCTCAGCGGGCCATTCGCGTCAATTGCGGTTCGGTGTTGATCCCGCGAAACAAGAGCCACAGGCCGACGATCGGCTCGGCTATCCCGATCGGTAGGCCACCAATGCCGATGAGCAGCTCTGATGATGTCGGGAGCGCAAGGTTCGCGACGAACGCGCCGAAGCAGAACAGAGAACCCAGTAGTCCCCACAGCGCGAGCGCGCGTGGGATGTAGCCCGACCTGAGGAACAGGTAGAAAAAGATCGTCGAGCCCACGGAGAAGAAGACGACGCTTACGTTGGTGGCAACACTGGTCGAACTGGAAGCCACGTTCGCAAATTCGCTCAGCTCGTTTGCGCCGAGAGCCGAGCCGTGGTTGGCATCGAGGTAAATGTGAAGAGTGGCGAAGGCGAGCACGACCATCACGCCCCCGATCGCGCTCTCTGCCAACCGGAAGAGCATTGCGGTCAGCGCCAAGTTCCCGTCGATCGACCTGAGCGTCACATAAAGGGCGACAGCGAGCAGGATGGTCGACAGGTCGCCGATCAGACCGCTTATCAACCCGATACGGTAGAGGGTTTCCCATGCCGCGACGCTGTGCGCGGTGGCCAGGAAGCTGCCGCTGCCGGTTATCCGGGAAACGATCACGACACCCGACAGATCGAACACCGTGAACAAGTAGATGAGCCCCGCGAATCGCGCGTAGACGCGTTGCGTGCGCTCGCTCTGCAGCATGGGATCAGCTCTCATCGAGCACGGAGAGGAGCAATATTGCCTCGGCTCGAAGCGCTTTGGCTTCTGCCGTCCGCTGTCGTACTGCGCCGCTGCCGGCAGTCGTTCGGTGGACTCAGCTCAGCCACTGGGTGCATGGCGAATCGATCCTCCTGCCCGAACCTGGGTAATGCTCAGTTAAGGCCATCCTCCACGAAACACAGCCGCGACGCCCAGCACCGCAAGAACCACCATGACCGGGAATGGCGGTGCGGCGGCGGTCCCGCCGCCGGTTAAGAAATCGGCAGCCACGCGAGCTGGGTCGCCATCACCACCGAACTCATATGGGAGTCGCTACTGGATCGGGAACGCCGCCCCGATGGCCATCACCACCAGGTTGGTGATGATCGCAAGTCCAAGCCGCATGAGCTCCACCTCTCGATCCTACCCAGCAGCGCCGCGGGCAGGCACTCCAGGCCAGCTCATCAGTAGGCAGGCCTTGAGCAGATTCTCGGGCGGGATCGAGGGCCGGCCGACGTCCGAGTACATCTCGTCGAAGACGGGGTCGAGCTCGCGTAGCGCGGCGTCGATGATGGGCGGGATGGCGCGAATCGGGTGGTCAGCCGGGACTACCTGCTCGGGCGTCCGAATCGTGAAGCTGACCTGCGGGTCGTTGGTGCCACGCACGCAAGGACCTCCAAGACGTGGGCGGGGACGAGCAGGAGATCATCAATTGCCGGAAGTTGAGGGCCTCGCGCGCGCACGCGCACGCGCGTGGTTCTTCATCAGCCTGCTAGCATCAGGGTCGTCCCCATCAGATCTCGCAGAGGAAACCTGCAATGAAGGACACGCAGAAGTCCGCCAAGAGCACCACCGCAATCGACAAGACGTCCGAGGGATTCTCGGCCCAGGAACGAGCGGCGATTAAGGAGCGCGCCCAAGAGCTGAAGCCGGCCGCGCGCCGCGGCCCACCCGCGGGCAAGCCGGACGGGGAAAGCGACGTGCTCGCGAAGATCGCCGAGATGCCGAAAGCGGATCGCGCCATGGCCGAGCGGCTCCATGCCATCATCAAAGCCAGCGCGCCAGCCCTCTCGCCGAGAACCTGGTACGGGATGCCCGCGTATGCCAAGGACGGCAATGTCGTCTGCTTCTTCCAAAGCGGGCAGAAGTTCAAAACGAGGTACGCGACGTTCGGCTTCAACGACAAGGCGAACCTCGACGAAGGCGCCATGTGGCCGACCGCCTTCGCCCTGACGGAGTTGACCGCCGCCGACGAGGCAAGAATCGGCGCGCTCGTGAAGAAGGCGGTGAGCTGAGGACTGAGCTCGCCACTGGGCCCGCCCTTTAGGCGGCGTGTGCTCAGCCCCCTCCTCCGCGAACACCTCCCTGGGAACTACACCTAGACCCGTCGCTCTAGGTGGCTAGCTGGTTCCGGCGGGGCGGTAAGGCCGATCGCGAGATCAAGTTGACCGGCAGTAGCCTTCCCGCCGCACCTTGGCATGCCGACCAGCGAGTGCGATCGCAGCACTCTTAACAATTCCACAAAGGTTCTTATATTCTGGAAAGCTGGGCGCACCAGCGAGCCGAGGGTCTCGCCGAAGACATGGCACCCGACCTCAAGCCCAAGGGACAGCCTCGCGCGAACCTCTTAACAGAACTTCACGGCGGGGCTTGGTTCCTTGGGAGCTGGCAGCCGGGAGGCGCCCGTTCGAACAACCGGCTCTGATCGGTTGAGCTCGTGGCCCCCGCTGGGTCAGGTGCGGGCGCCGGCGGTGCGAGTTGAGCCACGAGCAGCGGCCCGGCCGGTGCTCGGTAGACGCCCCGCGTCCGAAAGCGCTCGGCGAAGAACGAATTCGATCTGCGCGTTGTTGCTGCGCAGCTCGTCTGCCGCCCATCGAGCCAGCGCGTCGTGGAGGGCGGGATCGAGCCTCAGCACGATAACTAGACGACGAGCGGAAGGCGGCCATGGTGTCAACCTGCTCGTGGTGCTCCGCAGCGACCAAGCCACTCAACCTGTGGTCAATAGATATCACCCTGCGGTACCTTGGCTCCTCTCGATGCTTGAGATCACCGATCTGTATCAGACCTTTGGCAGCAGGGTTGCCGTGGACCACCTTTCGGTCACTGTGGACAAGGGCGAAATCGTCGGGCTGGTCGGTCGGAACGGTGCGGGCAAGACCACAACCATGCGGTGCGTGATGGGGATCGTCCGACCGGAAGGCGGTGAGGTCCGCTGGTCCGGACACCCGGTCGAGCTCGCCGATCGCCTTCGCTTCGGCTACATGCCTGAGGAGCGGGGCCTCTACCCTCAGATGGCCGTCCTCGACCAGCTCCGCTACTTCGCCCGCCTGCACGGTCTCGATTCCTCGTCGGCCGTCACCGAGGCCCAACGCTGGATCGATCTGCTCGACCTGAAGGGCCGCGAGCAAGATCGCATCGTCGCCCTCTCGCACGGCAACCAGCAGCGGGTCCAGCTGGCGGTCGCGCTCGTGCACCAGCCAGAGCTGGTCGTGCTGGACGAACCTTTCTCCGGACTCGATCCCTCGGCAGTTGACACCCTCTCGGATCTTCTTCGCACGCAGGCTGCGGACGGCAAGGCCATCCTCTTCTCGAGCCACCAGCTCGACCTGGTCGAGCGCCTCTGCGATCGCGTCGTGATCCTCGAACTGGGGCGAGTCTTAGCCGCGGGAACCCTGGCCGAGCTTCGATCGCGGGTGCCGATGCGCCTGAGGGTAAAGGTGGACGCGCCGGACGATTGGGTCGCTGCGCTCAAGGGCGTGCGAGTCCTCCACGCCGACGGAGACGGAGCCGTGCTCGGCCTCGACACGGATGCCGATCCTCAGGCCATCCTTCGGGCCGCGATCAACGCGGGTCCCGTGGAGCACTTCGGATTCGAGTCCGGCGGACTGGTCGAGCTGTACCGGGAGCTCGTCGCGGCATGAGCTCGTTCACGACGACGGTCCTGATCGCGACCCGCGAGATCACAGAACGGCTGCGCAGCCGGCTGACCTGGGTGATGACCGCCATCACGACCGTGCTCGTGGTGGCTCTGATCGTCGTCCCGTCCTTCTTTCGCCAACCGACCCGACCGACGGTGATCGGCCTGGTCGGCGCCCAGGCCCAAGCACTAGCGCCGGCAATCCTGGCCACCGCGAAGGCCGCGAAGCTGGACATCACAGTCCTCGACGTTGCGGACGAAGCGACCGCACGCGCCGACCTGATGCCCACGCGAACGCGCGGGCAGCGAGCTCTCGCCCGGGCGCTCGCGGCATTTCAAGGCACTAGCTCAACCATCGACGTAGCTCTGACCGTGAATACGGATTCGGCAGTGGTCGAGGTCAACCAGAGCCTTTCGCCGAACCTGGCTGCCCTTCTCCAGGCGATCGTCGACCAGGCGCACCAAGCGCAGGTGCTGATTGCAGCCGGCGTCCCCCCTGCCGCGGTTTCCGCTGCCCTGAGACCGGTGAAGTTTTCAATCGTGACGCTGCAGCCGCCCGTGGCCAGGCAGGCCGGGGCCGACATTGCGGCCCTGGCGGCCGGCTTCCTGCTCTACATCAGCGTCGGCATCTTCGGCGCGGCGGTCGCCAGCGGGGTGGCGCAGGAGAAGACCTCGCGAACAGCCGAGGTCCTGCTCGCGGCCGTCCGCCCGATCGAGCTGATGATCGGGAAGGTGCTCGGCATCGGTCTCGTCGGTCTGGCGCAGATGGCAACAACGGTTGGGGCCGGTCTGATCGCCAACGTATTCGTCCAGAGCTCCGTGGTGCCATCCTCGATCTGGGTGCTGCTTCCAGCGATCCTGGGCTGGTTCCTCCTGGGTTACCTCCTCTATGCATTCGGGTACGCCGCGGCCGGCGCGATAGTGGCCCGCCAGGAGGAGGTCCAGTTCGCGACAGCGCCGTTCACGGTGTTCCTCGCCGGCGGCTTCCTTCTCACCTACGCCACCATCGCAAACCCCGACGCCTGGTGGATCCAGCTGCTCTCATTCTTCCCCCCGCTGTCGCCTGTGCTCATGCCGGCCCGGCTTGCGCTTGGACATTTGGCAGTTTGGGAGATGCCGTTGGCGGCACTCCTTACGGTCGGCTTCATCGCCTTGGTTGCGCGCGAGGCGAGCCGCATCTACTCGGCCGGGCTGGTGCGGAGCGGCGCCAGACTGAGCTGGGGCGCAGCTCTGCGAACCAGGTGACCCTCGCTGACGGAGCGTCCTCGTGACATCGAAGACGCGATCATCTCGGGTGTCTGTGTAAGGCTGGGCAGCAACTAAGCCAGAAGAAGAATCGAGCCGCCCGCGGCGCGTCTACTGTTCCAAGATTGACTTAGGCGGCCGCGGAGCTGTTATCGGATCGGCGTGCCGATGGACAATCTTCCACCCATCCTCTTCCCGTCGGAATATGGTCGTCACTCGAAGCGAAACTGACGCTATTTGGTCGGCGTCGCCAACCCTCATCCGGTTTCGCTCGATCTCGACGATGTACGCCAGATCCGCCTTCGCATAATCGGAGATCCGCTCGAATGCAATAGGCTGGCCGTCTCGGAGCTGGGAAGCCGCACGCTCAAGGGCCTCGGCGACCTGATTCCGCCCACGGACCGGGGGGCCAAAGGGGTTTGCGAGGGTGACATCGTCGCGCCGCGAAAACATCTTCTTCTTAGGCTCGGGGTCTCCTGTCACCAACGCATTCAGGGCTTGATGATCTTGCTCTACGACCTGCTCGAGATCGGACTCCGGCATCGGATGCCTCCCGGATCGGCCCGCCGGGTCAGCCGGTGAGCGCAGGATGGCCGGCTCTGTGCTCGTCGCGCTCGGCTTGCCAATCCTCGACACAACCGGGACAGCGGCCGAAGATCCTGCCGAACGGGTCAACCACCCAGCCGGTCGACGCATGTCCGCGGCCGCAGATGACGCAGGCAGGCGGCTCCACCAAGACATCCGTGAGCCGCTGCAGAACTGCTCCGACCCCGCGCCGTGTAGCGATCCGTTCGCGAGACATCCTAGGCGCCACCAGTATGCGATCGTCGAGCGCCCGTGAACATTGGACCTATCCTTGCCGATCCAGTGACCAGGGGGTCCGGGGCCGCTCCAGGCGCTCGCCGTCAACTTCAAGATCGACGCGCTCGTTGAAGAAGGCGATGAGATTCTCGATCTTCGGGCATTCGGGAATCGGCGACTTGTAGGACCAGGCCAGATCCTTGTGTATGGTGCCGACCGCGCGCACCGACCAGTAGGACGCCACCCCTTTGTAGGGGCAGCCAGTGGTGGTATCGGTTGGCTCGAGCAGGTCCATCCTGACGTCAAGCCTGGGGATGTAGTACCGGACCGGAAGGCCCGTCTCGAACAGCAGTCGTGGCCTGCGTGTCTCGGCCACAAGCTCGCTATCGACCAAGACCTTGATGTGCCGCGAGGAGTTGAGGACGTCCACTCGATGGCCGGGATCGCGAGGATGGACGAAGACCTCGTCGTCTTCTTCGTACCATGCGTCCATCAGGTTCCAGCGAAACATCACCAGCCCCCCCAGTGCATCCAGACCGGCAGGCGGCTGCGGGACCATCCAGGCGGCATTCTCGGCAGTTTTGCCTCCACTCTCGACCGACCAGAGCTTGATTGCGCCCAGGCCGGGAACAGCCTCAGTCGCGTCAGACTCTCGGATCAGTTCCCAACGCACGTCCTCCTTAGGGAACGCGTAGGCGTTGTGCGGCGGCGGGAGGTAGAGAAGCTGAGCCCGCTTGCTGTCAGCCACCGTCGTTCCACTGAGAACGACCCTAATGCGCCGCTCGGTAGGCTCCAAGCGAACCCGCCCGCCTCGCTCGGTCCACATCTGGTAAATGGCCTCGCGCCTGGCGTCTTGCCTTGTGTCCTGCACCGGCTCAGCCTAGCTTCTATAACCTCGGCGGGCTAATCCTTGGCTGCAACTCTGCTCCTGTCAGCCACCGCGCCGGCGGCTGCATGGAGTCAATAAATTCGATCCACCTCTACGTGGAGTTGACCGCTCCCCTGCAGAAGAAGTTCAGCGTTGCGCCGGCTGATCAGGCCCGAGGTGTCGTGCTTCACGCGCTCGAGCAAGGGTTGTCCTGGCGAAGCGAAGACGAGTCCGTCTAGCGACTCGCGTTTCAGTCGCCCGAGGTCTCCAGCTCCCGCGCCAGGCCGGCCGAATCGGCGTATCCCCACAAGTCGAGCTCGGGAACTTCCAGGCCCCGCGAGCCGAGGATCGACAGGACGTGGGTGCGGTGGTCATCGGCATGGTGGATCACTTGCGCCAGGGGCACCGCCCCCGGCATGCTCCAGCCGTCCCTGGTGGTCACCTCGCGGACCGGGAGGTCGGCGTCCTGGGCCAGGGTCTCCCAGCGCGGGCCCAAGCGCCGGATGCGCCCCGCGAGGTCCTCGAGCGGAACCGGCCCCTCAGGTAGGGGATCGGGAAACACGAAGGCGGCGGCTTCATCCTTCGTAAGGAACCGCGCCCGCGTGAGGATCGAGAAGTAGCCTTCCTCCGCCTCGACCAGGTGCCGCAGCGTCTGGCGGATGGTGCCATAGGTGCCCGGGGTCGTGGCATCCAGGTGCTCGTCCGCCAGATCCTGGCAGTACCCGATCAGGCGCAGCGTCGCCCAGGTCTTGTGTCGAAACAGCTCGAGCAGCGTCCCATTCATGGCTTTCGGTCGAGGATACCGATCTTCAGTGCAGGATCGCGGCTTCAGGCGCCGGTGAGCTTATGGGCCTGCTCCAAGCTGAGAGTCCGCCCCTCCGCCCATAACGAGTCGAACCCGTCCCTGAGCTCGCTCCTGAGGCGATGAACCGCGGTATCAAGCTCGACGCGGTCATCAGGGTCAGGAATCGACTCGGTCTCCTCAAAGATCCGATTCGCCACGGCGAGGAGGCGGCAGGCCCGCTCCAGGTCTCCGTCGTGGAGGGCCAGGACCCCGGCGTCGAGCAGCGCGTAGGGCTTGAGGTAAGCGTTGTCGTTTGCGAATATCCAGGCACTGGAGGCGCGGAATCGGAGCTCAGCCTCTGCTCGGTCGCCGCTGTGTAGGGCGACGTAGACAAGGTTGTGATCCTCTACCGCCACGTTGAGGTGGTTGCCAATCAGCACGTTGATCTCGCGGCTCCGCAGGTAGAGTGCGCGCGCCTCGTCGAGCCGCCCCTGCATCCTCGCTGCCGCGGCTCGCATATGGAGCGGCCCCCGGATCGCCTCGGGCTCGAGACCCTCCGCGGCAGCGTAACCGCGCTCGGCGTAATCGCGCACGGTGTCGAAGTCGCCCCCGCGTAGAGCAATCCGCGCCAGGTCCGCGAAAGCGTCGGCCAGAGCGCGCCGATCCCCGTCAGCGGTGACGAGCTTCAGGCGCTGCTGGAAGGCCTGGTTGGCCGCGTCGAGGTCGCCCTGGCGGAAGGCTATGGTTCCGAGGCCCTTCAATACCTCCACGCGGTGGTGACTGGCAATCAGGACCGCCTTTTCGAGCAGCCGGCGGCCTTCGACCAGGTGGCCCCGGAGCCACCAGAACCTCCAGAGAACGGCGGCCAGCTCCGCGGCAACGTCCGGATCCGCCGCCAGCGATTCTTCGACCAGGCCGGCCAGCGCGTCGTGCCGCTCCTCGAGGCGCGTGAGCCAGTCCTCAGTGGACCGGCCCACGGGCGCAAGGTGTGGGCGCGCCTCCCGCACCAGCGAGGTTAGTTCACCGCGATCCTGCGCCTCCACTAGCTTCGTCCCGGGCCGTCGATAAGGCGAAGTTCGGCCGGGCGTTGGAGGAAGCTGCCGAGCTGCTCCGCGGCTCTTGCGACCGCCGCGACCTCGGCTGGCTCGAGGCGGCCGAGCAGCCAGACGTCCACCCGAACGGCGTTCCCCGTCAGCGTCCGGCGCCAGGAACCTCGCACGGTGCCGCCGATGGTCACCACGTTGGAGAGGATGCCACCTTGCGGAGCGGATTCGCGGTAGTAGGCGAAGAAGGTCGGATCGAAGACAAACTTGGGGTGGAGGACGGCTGCCCGGTCGCGGTAGGCCACGGTGAATTCATCGAAGTTGGGCAGCAGATGTGCTGTCAGCGATGGCTCGCCGTCGAGAGCGGATTCGGAGTCGAACCAATAGTCTTTGCCGTCGACCGTCTCGTGCTCGAGGGCGGTCCCGACCAGGGCCAGGCCCTTCTTGATGTCCGCGACGGTCAGGCCCGACCACCAGGCGAAGTCCTGGATCTGCGCCGGGCCATGGCTGCGGAAGTAGCGGCTGGCCAGCTCGGCCAGCGCCTCGTCGCGCTCCAGCCTGCGAGCCGAGGGCGCGCGCTCCTCGAGCAGTGCGTACGTGAACTGCTTGCCCCGCCGCGGCCCGCTGACGATGACCCCCTCAGCCTCGGCGGTGCCCAGGAGGTGGGGGAGACGCTGGCCCTCCGGCGAGATGCCCGCCGAGACCAGCACCTCGCCCAGGCCGGCGCGCGTCAAGAAGCTGCCGCCCCCGAGCGACTCGGCAAAAAGGTCCAGGGCGCGCGCCTTCGTGGCCTGGTCCAGCTCCAGCTGGCGGTGGCGCCCGGCCAGCTGGGCCAGGAGCCGCGGCGAGGTCAGCTCGAGCAGCCAGCGGACGTCTTCTGGCAGCACGAAGTGCCAGGTCGGCCGCATGACGTGGGTGCGCAGGATGGCGCCCTCATCGAAGAGGCGGTCAAGGTCGGCGTCGGCCGCGCCGGCTGTGCGCTGGGCCAGCGCCCACTTGGCGGCGCCATAGTCCTGCGCCTGCACGGCGCCCAGCCAGCGGACCGGGTCGACCGGGGACGCGAAGGGGTCGCCCAGCAGCCGCTGGGCGCGGAGGCGGCGCTCGGCGATCGCAGTCACGTCCTCAGATTCTGGAGGTCCTACGCCGTCGCCTGCGTCACACCAGAAGCAGCCGCGCCCAGGTATCGGCGAGCCAGAGTCGGAATCGTTCGGGGCTCCAGCCTCGATCTCGCACCAATAGCAGATAGAACTCCGAGGAGTTCGTAGCCCAGATCACGTCGGCGGCTTCCTCGATGTCGACGCGGAGCCTGCCGGAGGCGGCCAGGTCGGCCGCGAGGCGGCGCATGTTGGCGGCACGCCGTTCCGCGACCTCCTTCCAGAGTCGGGCCAGCG
>CATPBK010000002.1 GCA_955652705.1 Candidatus Dormiibacterota bacterium
CTGCCCCCCTTCCGGCGCACTCGCGCCGGCCCTCCAGCACGCTCGGCGGGGCCAAGGCCCCGTCAGGTGCCTGCGTACACCTCGTTGAACGACTGCTTGAAAAGAACGCGGGCTGAGACGATGACAGCGTTGTCGGCGGTCACCGTCACCGGTCCGCCGAATCCACCTGCGCAGGTGAAGTAGCTCTCTTGCCGGACACCGATAGCCGCGCCCTGTGATCCGCAACCTGGGATCGAGACCCGAACGTTGGCGGCCGTGGGAGCGATCACGTGCACGTTGTCGGCACGGAAGCCAGGGTCACTCTGCCTGTCGTACCAGGTCAGGAAGGAGGTGGTAGCGGCCGCCGTGAGTGGTTGTCCGGCCACCTCGTTGAACGACCCGTAGTAAACGACGCGCTGGGAGGCGAGCACCGCATTGTCGGCGGTCACGATGACCGGACCGCCGAACCCGCCGGGGCAGGTGAAGTAGGCTTCCTGTCCGCCTACGAGAACCGCAGTCTGCACTGCGCAACCTGGTATGGCGACTCGCGCCTTGGCCCCGGTGGGAGCGATCACGTGGACGTTGTCGGAGGCGAATCCTGGGTCGCTGGACCTGTCGAACCAGCTCAGGTAAACCTCCGTCGCCGCAGCGCTCATCGGCAGGCCGACGATCTCGTTGAAAGTGCGTCCGTATTCCACGCGCTGACTCGCGATCACCGGTTGGTCGGCGCTCACCACCACTGGGCCGCCGAACCCGCCGGCGCACGAAAAGTAACGCTCCTGGAAGATCGCCAGGCTGGCCGTCTGCACGCCGCAACCTGGGATCGAGATGCGCACGTTGGCGCCGGTCGGCGCCACAACGTGCACGTTGTCCACGAGGAACCCTGGGTCGCTCAAGAGGTCGTACCACTGGAAGTAGAGCGTGGTCGCGGCGGCAGCAACCGGCACTGCATAGACCTCGTTGAAGGAGCCGGCGTACTCCACTCGCTGAGAAGCGATGACGGGCAGGTCGGAGCTAACGACCACTGGACCGCCGAAACCGCGCGGGCAGCTGAAGATGAGCTCCTTTGTAGCAGGCGAAATCGCGCCGAACTGGGATCCGCAGCCGGGAATGTCGACTCGGACGTCGGCGGTCGCGCTGGCGCTCGGATTGACTACATGGATGTTGTCGACCTGGAAGGCAGGGTCACTCAGAAGGTCGAACCACGTGAAGACGTATTGATGCGCGTAGGTGACGGTGGAGGCGTAGTACGCACCCACAAAGGTGCGCAGGTAGCCGCCGTCGTCGTCTGCAGATGTCGAGGTGTGCGGGTTGCAAGCCGCGCA
This sequence comes from Candidatus Dormiibacterota bacterium, assembly GCA_955652705.1. Taxonomy (GTDB): domain Bacteria; phylum Chloroflexota; class Dormibacteria; order Dormibacterales; family Dormibacteraceae; genus VBGR01. Next base: position 1,305 of record CATPBK010000002.1, read on the forward strand.
GCCGCCGAGCGAGTCGGTGGTCGGCGCGCCTGCGTTGTTGGTCACGCCGTCCTTCATGCTGTCGTAATAAGTGGTCTGGCAGCCGTTGCCGGGGCCGAACAGCACCGCGATCAGGCCCGCGCTGTAGAGGTCGGCGGCGTGCGCGATGAAGTAAGGCGCGACATTGTCCTGGTAATGGCCGCAAGTGTTGTTCATCGTGAGGTAGTACTGGTTGCCCATCGGGACCTGCCAAGCGACCTGTTGGCGACCGGTTTGTGCGCGCAGCTCGGATACCCAGATCAAATAGCGCGCGAAGTTCGGGAAGCGCATGTTCTGCGGATCCCACCAATGGGTGAACCACTGGTTGACGCAAGGCGGCGAGCCGCAGCTGGCCAGCTCCCACCAGGCCGCATTGTGGTCGTCGACGTCGTTGAAGACGAGGTTCCAGCTCGCCGTCGAGTTGAGGAAGGTGGCTGTCTTGTCCGCCTCGGCGCGGGCGTCGACCTTCGGGCCGGTGTTGCTGGCTATGTCGATGCCCGAGGACCACATCGAAGCGTGCACCGCCAGCAGCGCGCTGGGCGCATAGACGTCGCGCAGGTGGACCAGTAGCCGCCCAAATCCCTGCGTCGTGTCGGCAAAGGCGCTCGCCTCGCCGAAGCCGGAGCTGGCGACCGAGGCGCTCAAGGCGTCGGCTGTAGAGGCTCCCTGGGAATGCGCGCGCTGCTGGAGGTAGGCCCAGAGGTCGGGCTCGACGTGCACGACGACGGTGCCGCCCTGGAAGGCGCCGATCGTCTGCATGAGCAGCTTGAAGTCGCCGTAGTAGGCCTTCATCGTCGACGGATTGTTGAGGTTGCTGAAGTCGCGGTCCGACTCCGTCGCGCCGGTGGCGGGATTTGAGCCCGACAGCATGTAGTAGGTGAAGACCGTGATGTAGTTCGCGGGGGGAGTCGTGCTGGCCTGCATGTAAGAGGTGGCGAAGGCCCCCGCCGGGCTGTTCCATGTCGCCCAGCCGTGACCCGTGTTGACGCCGCCCGCCAGGTACTGGAAGCGGTACCGCCAGGGAACCCCGCTGGCGGTCATCCAGCTGCTGTCGATGTTTGAGAGCCCGAAGTGAAGACGGTCGGCCGGAAGGGCCGGCGGCGCGGCCCGGGCAGGACGAGCCTGGGTAGACGGCAGGCTCAGTGCAAGCGCCAGGCAGGCCGCAAGCAGAAATGTGAGAGTGCGACGCACCTCACGCTAATGACGGAAGCCGGCTAGAGACCTTGCTGGCCCGCTTCGGGCGCCATCCCGGCCACCCAGATCTGCCCGAACTGCCGAGCCGCCGCCTCGGAGTCGAGCGTGACGCCGAAGACATCCTGCAGAACCGGGTTCAGCAGCACGTGGAAGATCAGCGGGCCGCCGAAGGCCTGGATCGCCAGCACGGGATGCAGGCGCCGCAGACGGCCGGCTTCCATCTGGGCCAGGATGTACCCGCCGAGCGCGCCGAGGAGCCGGCCGATGTTGTCCTGCACCGCCTGGCGCGTGTCCGGCTCCAGGGAAGTGACCTCGAGTGCCAGGGCGCGCAGGAAGCCGCGGTTGCGTTCGAGGACCCGGAACATGAGGACCGCGACCTCCGGGATCACGTCTTCTGGTGGCAGATCACCCTTGCGCTCGATCAGGTCGACCACCGGGTCGATTGGCGAGTAAGCCCGCATCAAGGCGCTGACCAGCGCGGGCCTGCCGGGGAAGAGGCGGTAGAGGGTCGCCCGCGAGACCTGGGCTCGCTCGGCCAGCCGATCCGTCGCCAGGCCAGCCAGGCCGGCGGTCGCGAGCAGCTCGGCCGCCGCCTCCAGGACGCGCTCGCGGCTGCCCGGCTCGGGCTCGACGGCGAGCTTTCGCAGCAGCTCCTCTCGCGAGCGGAAGTGCCGGTAAAAGGTGGCCCGCGAAACGCCCGCCGCCGCCGTCAGTTCCTCGATCGACGGCCGAGCGCCACGCTCAAAGCGGCTGCGCGCCTCGGCCAGGATCCGGTCACGCGCCGTCACGATCGATATATAACGGAAAGGATGCGAAAGACTCCGCTCGGTCCAGGCCGCCGGCAGACCGAGCAGCGCCGGCTGGTCTGGGACGCCATCCAGGGATTGGGGGCGCACTGCACGGCCGAGGAGATCACCGCCAGGATCCAGGCGGAGCGACCGGGCTTTCCCCGCTCCACCGTCTACCGGGCCCTGGAAGCCTTCACGGTGGCCGGCGCTCTCCGGCCCGTGCGCTTAGGCGCCGGCCCCACCCACTACGAGATCGCGGGCGAGGACCACCAGCACGCCATCTGCCAGGTCTGTGAGGGCATCCTCCATCTCGAGGACTCGCTGCTCGAGGAGCTGGAGCAGCACCTCGAGGAGCGCCACCGGTTCAAGCCCTTGCGAACGGAGGTCCTGGTGATCGGAGTCTGCGACTCCTGCGCCCGGTCCGCCCGCCCGCAGCGGCAGGGCAAGCGAAACCTCGAGCACGTGCATTACGGCGCTTAGGCCGTACAGCCTAGGTGAGATTCCTAGGCCGCAGGCAGGGAGACTGTGATCGTGGTGCCCTCGCCCACCTCGCTGTTGGCGCCGACCGAGCCTCCCATCGCCTCCGCCAAGCCGCGCACGATGGCCAGGCCCAGGCCCATCCCGGATGCCCGCCTGGCCGCGCTGCGCGTTCGGTAGAAAAGCTCGAACACCTGATCCAGCTCATCCGGCTGAATGCCGGCGCCCTGATCGCTGACCGCGATCTGCACCTCACCCTCCCCGGCGCTCGTCTCGATCGTCACCGGAGTCTCCGGGGCGGAGTACTTGACCGCGTTGTCGACCAGGTTGGTCAGCATCTGCCGGAGGCGGACGCGGTCGGCGCGAACGTCGAGATGTCGGTCCCCGCTCAACTTCAGATCACGCTGCGGGTGGCGCACCCGGACGGAGTCGCAAAGTTCCGCGAGCAAGGCGTCGAGCGCGACGTCGGCCGGCTCGACTGAAAGCCGCCCGGTTTCCAGGCTGGAGGCGGTCGTGAGATCGTCGAGGAGGCGGCCGACCTGGGAGCGCTGCTCCCGCAGCCGGTCCATGACCCTCTCCCGCGCCCCGTCCGAGAGGCCCGCCTCACCAGCTAGCTCCGAGTAGCCGACAACCGTGGTGATCGGGGCCCGCAGGTCGTGCGCCACGGCCGCCACCATCTCCTTGCGGCGGCGGTTGAGCTCGTCCGCCTCCGCCTTCAGCCGCGCGGTCTCGAGGGCCGCCGTGGCGATCGTGCCGAGCTGCACGGCAACCGCCTCGTCCAGCACCGTGAACGCAGGCCGCTCGGGTCGGTTGGCCGCCAGCAGCTCACCTATCACCTTACCGTCCGAAACCAGAGGCACCGCCAGGAACGGGCCGATGAGCGGGTGTTTGGTGGACAGTCCGATCCGGTCGGGATGGGTGCGGATGTCTTCGATTCGCACCAGGGCCCGGCTCTCGAGCGCCAGGCCCAGCAGTCCGACCGGGCGGGGCAATCGCTCCGGGAAAAGAGGACGGGAGGCATTGAAATTGAACTGGACCATCTCGAAGCCTCCGTCGCGGTCGGGCCGGACCAACGCGAGGCCGGTGAAATCCGCCGCCAGCAGCTCCTTCGCGAGGTCGGCTAGCGACTGGCCCACGCGGTCCAGGTCCGATTCTCCGACGAGCGAGATCCAGGTCTCGGCGAGCTGGTTGAGCTGGCGGATCAAGCCGGCGCCGCGGGCGTCGATGCCGGGAGGCGGCTCCTCCTTGATGAGCATGGCGTGGCCCGCCTCTTCCCCATTGAGACTGAACATCCGGCAGCGAGCCCGCAGCAGCCTTCCCGCCTGGGTCCGCACTGTGGCAACGCAGCTCTCCGCGTTGCCGCTCTCGGTCTCGGCCAGCAGGCGCTCCGCCTGCCTGACCTCATCCGGATTGGGAAAAAGGGTGGCCATCGGCTGACCAAGGAGGCGCTCCTCGTCATAGCCGAGCAGCCGCTCGCCGGCCGGGTTCAGGCGGCGCACTCGACGCTCGGCGTCGAGTGCGAGCACGCAGTCGCCGGTCTGGTAAAACAGCTCGCCGAGCTGACCCCGCAGCACCGGCGGGCTCCGCAAAGTTCGCGCCTCAGGTGTCACCGTGTGGGATTTTACCCTGATCCCACTATAAATAAAAGCCCTACTCTAGCTGCTACATCTTGATGTGCAGAAGGGGTCTCAGCTGGAGCGCCAGGACCACAACCGCCGCGATCGACATTAGGATCGTGGCGGCCCAGCCGAGGGTCCTGCTCAGCCAGCCACTCGTGTGCTCCTTCATGACGCTTAGGTCCTCGCCCAGGAGCACGATGAGCACGAGCAGGGGAGGAGCCACCACGCCGTTGATGACGGCCGACCAGAAGAGGGCTTTCACCGGATCGATGTGAACGAAGTTGATCGCCACCCCGACGATCGTGGCGACCAGCATGATGGCGTAGAAGGTCGGACGGTGGCGAGGCTTCTCGGCGAGAGTGCCGGGCAGGCCCAGAAACTCCTTCAGGGCATAGGCCGCCGATCCACTCAGAATGGGGATCGCAAGGAGTCCGGTACCGATCAGCCCGACGGCGAAGAGGATGAATGCGTAGCGCCCCGCAAAAGGCTCGAGCGATGACGCGGCCTGCTGCGCCGAGCTGATGTCGGTCTTGTGGTGGGCGTTCAGCGTCGCCGCCGTCGTCAGGATGATGAAATACATCACCAGGTTGGAAAACAACATCCCTACCAGCACGTCGGTGCGCGCGGCGTTGAGTTCCTGCTGGCGGACGCCACGGCGCTGAGACTCGGTCCTGAGACCGGCAGCGCGCATCTCGTCCACCTCTGAGGAGGCCTGCCAGAAGAAAAGGTAGGGCGAGATCGTTGTACCCAGCACCGCTACCAGGGCGGTCAGGAAGCTGGTCGAGAATTCGATGTGCGGGATGAAGGTCGCGCGCACAACCTCTGCCGCCGGCGGGTGCACGATCAATCCGGTAATGACGTAGGCGAAGAGCGCCAGAGTCAACCACTTGAAGATGCTGAAGATGCGGGCGTAGGTCACAAAGAACTGGAGTCCGAGAATCAGCCCGGCGACCGGCACGACCAGCCAGATTTCCTTTACGAAGCCCTTGGTCAGCAGCTCGCCGCCGGCCGCGACCGCCCCCAGGTCGGCGCCGATGTTGATGGTGTTGGCCAGCAAGAGCAGGAGGATGCAGACGCCGACCAGGCTGTTCGGGTATTTGCGCCGGAGGACCACACCGAGTCCAACTCCGGTCTGCAGGGCGATGCGCGCACACAGCTCCTGCACCGCGGCCATGAGCGGGAAGGTGAAGAGTGCGGTCCAGAGCATGCCGAACCCGAACTGCGCGCCCACCTGCGAGTAGGTACCGATGCCGCTCGGGTCGTCGTCGCTGGCGCCGGTTATGAGGCCCGGCCCTAGGATCTGCAGGAGACCCAGCAGGCCCTTGCGGCGAGCCTCTTTGAGCGTCGTCCGGCCGGCCTCGGGTGTCCCGCTCGCAGAGTCCCGACTGGCGTCCTGCTTGGTCACCGCGTCTTGGGTCGCTGGCTGGGTGGCTTCGCCGACCGCCTTCAGGAGCGGGTCGGGGTTCCCCCGGTTGGTCTCCCCCATCCACGACCTAGACTACCAGCAAATCCCCAGGACCTGATATCACCTTTTACTTTGTCGCTGCGGCCTGCCGAACTTAGATTGGTTGAATCACCGGGCCACGCTAACTCGCCGAATCTGATATAGATGATTACAGATTTTCTCGGTGGACAATCCAAGAGCGACCCGGATCGGTCTCGTCCTCGGCGCCGGCGGCGTGCTGGGCGGGGCCTGGATGGCCGGCGCTCTGCACGCCATCGCGCACCGGACGCGCTTCTATCCGCGCCACGCCCAGTACATCGTGGGCACTTCGGCGGGCGCAGTACTGGCGGCGCTTGGGGCAGCGGGCGTCCCGCCCTGGCTGTTGATCCCGGAAAGCTCCGCGAACATCTATCACGGGCTCATCGACGCCGACGGCAATCTGGAGCTGGCCGGGGACCTCTGGGCCCGCATCGTGCGCCGCACGCATCTTGGGCTGCCCAGCCTGCGACCGGGCTCGGTGTCACTCATGCGCTCGGCCTTTCGGCAGCCGGGTTGGACCGGCATGATGCGGGTCCTGAGCGGGCTGCTGCCGGCCGGCTTCATCTCGACCGACCCCATCAAGGAGACGATCCACTGGATCGCGCCCAAGGGCGGGTGGGTGCATCACCCCAACTGCTGGATCGTGGCCTGTGACTACGCCAGCGGCGAGCGCGTGGTCTTCGGGCGCGACGCTGAAGCTGACATCGGCCAGGCGGTGGCGGCCTCCTGCGCCATCCCGGGTTTTTACTGCCCTGAGCCGATCGGCGGACGCTTCTACATCGACGGCGGCCTGCACTCCATGTCCAACGCAGACCTCCTCTTCGGGCTCGACCTCGACCTGGTGGTCTGCTTGAGCCCGCTCTCGGCCAGGCACGGTTTCGCCGGCTGGGACCCGGTCAACCGGGTGGCCGAGGTCACGCGGCGAGCGGTCGCCCGGCAGCTGGACGCCGAGGTCGCGACGCTGCGCGCAGAGGGCACACCGGTGCTCGTCCTCGAGCCGACGCCAGAGGATGTGGTCGCGATCGGCGCCAATGTCATGGACGAGCGTCGCCGCGCGAAGGTCTTGGAGGTGGCCATCCGGACGACCGCGGCCCAGCTTGAAATGCCCGGCCTGGCGCCGCTGGTGACCGTCCTCCACCGGCGGGAGCCGTCGCGCGGTCGCCGGCGGCTCCAACCCCGCCTCCGCCCCGCCGTCTAATTTTTAGGGGGGACGTTTCCCCCCTTGAGCCGTCGCTCCGGGCGGCCGTTCGCGACGGACCCCCCTCGTTTTTAGGGGGGACGTTTCCCCCCTTGAGCCGTCGCTCCGGGCGGCCGTTCGCGACGGACCCCCCTCGTTTTTAGGGGGGACGTTTCCCCCCTGTAGCCGTCGCTCCGGGCGGCCGTTCGCGACGACCCCCCTCGAGCGCCAGCAGCGACACCGGAAAGTCGCCGAGCAGGGCTCCGACCGACTGCTCTCCGCCAGCCGTGGAGCGTCCGGTCAGCTCGCAGCGCCACTTGCCGGCGGGCAGCCGGACCGTCGTGTCCGCCCAGTCCCCTGCTAGGCCGATCAGCAGCCTCGGCGCCAGGGTGACCGCGCCACCGCCTCGCGCGAACGCCACCAGGTGCTGCTCCCGCTTCCCGGTTACTGCCAGCCTTTCGTAGGTTCCGCCCTGCCTGAAGATCTCGGGCCGCCGCCGCCGCAGGCCCAGAGCCCGAGCTACCACCAGCAGCTTCGGCAACCCCTCAGCACGGCGCGCCCAGGCCGTCTGCGCCGCCAGGCCGCCAACTTCCGACAGGAGGCGGCGCCGGAGTTCGAAGTCGACCACGCGCCGGTTGTCCGGGTCGACCAGGCTCAGGTCCCAGAGCTCGCTGCCCTGGTAGAGATCGGGGACCCCGGGCGCAGTGAGCGCGATCAGCTTCTGGGCGAAGGAGTTCACCCACCCCGGCTCCAGCAGCGGCTGGACGAAGGCGTCGAGGTCGCCGCAAAACTCGTCGTCGGCCAGCGTCGCCGTGACGAACGCGCGCAGAGCCTCTTCGAAGGCCTCGTCAGGACTGGTCCAGGAAGTGTGCAGTTTCGCCTCCCGGGCCGCCTTTTCCATGTAGGCGAGGGCCCGGTCAACGGGAAGCGGATGAGCGCCGACGAGGGTCTGGTAGTACAGGTACTCGGTGTTGCGGTCGGGCAGCTCGCCCGTCCGGTGCCGCTCGTTGAGAGCAGACCAGCGCCGCACGGCGCGTTCCCATTCGGCCGGCAGCTCGGAGAGCAGAGAGAGACGGGCGCGCACATCCTCGCTGCGCTTTGTGTCGTGCGTCGAAGTGCCCAGCATGGCGGCCGGCCAGCGGCGGGCCCGCCGCTCGAGGTCGCAATGGAAATCGTCCAGGCGGGTCCCGAACCGCCCCGGATCGCCACCCACCTCGTTCAGGGAGACCAGCCGGTTGTACCTGTAGAAGGCGGTGTCTTCGACACCCTTGGCCATCACCGCACCCGTTGTCTGCTGGAACCTTCCCAGCAGCTGCGCCTCGTCTTCGCCACGCTGGCGGTCGAGGAGGATGTCCGCAAGGAAGTCGAGGAGGTGCTCGTCCAGGTCGGGCCGCCGGGTCTTCGCGGCCGCCACCGCGGCTTCGATGCGAGCCCGATCCTCGGGTCGCACGGGTCGCCCCGGCCGTACGTAGGTCCGGTAGACGGGCAGCGCGGCCATGACCTCGATCAGCACCTGGCGGACCTCCGACCGCGTGAAATCGCGGTAGCGCCGATTGGCCTCACAGACCTTCAAGAGCCGGGCTGTGAGCAGGTTGAGCTCGCTCGCCAGCAGCTCCGTCACAGCGAAGCGCTTGGCCTCGTACGCCACCTCCTGGAAGGGCCGCGTCTCGCCGGCGAAGTCGGCGTAGAGGCGCGTCATCGGCGCCTCACCGGCGGGATCGACGAAGAGACCACCGAGCAGGTTCAGGAACTCGTAGCCGGTGGTGCCCGCAACCGGCCAGCTCGCGGGCAGCTCTTCGCCCGGTGCGAGGATCTTCTCGACCACGACCCAGGCTCCAGGCGCCGCGTCCTGCAGCCGGCGGAGGTATTGCTCCGGGTCACGGAGACCGTCGGGGTGGTCGATGCGCAAGCCATCGATCACACCGGCGGCCAGCCAGCGCAGGACCATGCCGTTGGTCGCCAGGAAAACGTCCTCGTCCTCAACGCGGATCCCAGCCAGGGTGTCGATGTCGAAGAACCGGCGGTAGTCGACCTCCGAGCGGCCGGCCCGCCACCAGGCCAGGCGGTAGTTCTGGCGTTCGAGCAGCACGTGCAGGAGCTCAGGATCCGAATTCGCGGCGGCGATCAGCCGGTCGGGATCCTCGCCCGCATACGAGTGCGGGTCGATCGGCAGCACCTGCTCGTGGTAGCGGACCAGGACCTCGTCGCGGTCGCGCTCGAGGCGCAGCTCGCCGGCGTCCAGCACCCGGCCGTAGTGGTCGCCCAGGATCGGCATCAGGATCTTGTTGCGGTTGCGCGCCTCGGGTGGGTCCCAATCGACGTCGAAGAAGTGCGCATAACGGCTCGCCGGGCCCTTCTTCAAGACATCCCACCACCAGGTGTTGCGCCGATCGGCTATCGACATGTGGTTGGGCACAACGTCCAGCACCTGTCCGAGGCCCAGCTCGCGGAGCGCACGGCTGAAGCGGGTGTGGCCTTCGGCCCCACCCAGCTCGTCGCTCACCTGCCAGTGGTCGACGACGTCGTACCCGTGGCTGGAGCCGCGCGCCGCCTGCAGGTAGGGCGAGCAGTAGGCGTGGCTCCCGCCCAGGCCGGCCAGGTAAGGCGCGATCGCGGCCGCGGCCCCGAACCCGAAGCCAGGCTGGAGCTGGAGGCGGTAGGTGGAAGCGGGAGGGGCCGGGGCCGGCAAACCGTCCGGCGGCTTGTCCATTCGAACTCTAGCTATAGCAGGACCAGAGACCGCAAATGGCTTCCTTCCAACATCACAACCGCCTCATTGTTTGACAGAAGGACTATCAGTTTATATATACTGGAGGCCTAGGAAATTCTCCGTTTTGAGGAGGTGTTTTATTCCATGATGACGGCTTTGATCGTCCTGGTTCTGATCTTGCTTCTGTTCGGGGGTGGCGGCTTTTTTGTGCAGGCCTTGTGGTACGTGCTCGTCGCCGCGATCATCCTTTGGCTGATCGGATTCTTCATCCGCTCGGCCGAGGGCGGAGGCCGCTGGTACCGCTGGTAACTCTGCGGTAGCAAGGGAAGGCGGTGGCCCAAAAAGGCCGCCGCCTCTTTACATTTCTGTCGGAGTGACCGAGCGGTCGCGGGTGGTCATCGTGGGGGCGGGGTTCGCCGGTCTCACCGCCGCGCGCGCGCTGAAGCGCAGTCACGTCAGCGTGCTGCTCCTCGACCGCGTCAACTTCCACACCTTCACGCCCCTTCTCTACCAGGTTGCGTCGGCCCTCCTCGACCCTTCGGAGATCGCTCACCCGGTGCGAGAGATCGTCCGCCCACTGCGCAACGTCGAAGCTCGGCTGGCCGAGGTGACCGCGGTGGACCTGCGCGGGCGTGTCGTGGAGACCTCGGCGGGTAGGGTCGGCTACAACTACCTGGTCCTCGCGGCGGGGAGTGTCAGCAACTTCTACGGCATCGAAGGGATGGCGGAGGCTGCCTTTGGATTGAAGCACCTGGACCAGGCGCTGGCGCTCCGGAACCGGATCCTGGAGCAGTTCGAGAAGGCGGCCTGGGCCAAGGACCCACGACGCCGGCGGGCACTCCTCACCTTCGCGGTGGTCGGCGGCGGGCCGACGGGCGTCGAATTCACGGGCGCCCTCCATGAGCTGATCCGCAACGTTCTGCGCAAGGACTTCCCGGAGATGGATGTCGGGCAGGCTCGCGTCCTCCTTCTGGAGGCCGCTGACCACCTGCTGGGCGCGTTCGACCCGAAGCTGCGCGAGGACGCCCGGCGCCGGCTCGAGCGCAAGGGCGCGCGCGTGCTGCTCGGGAAGGAGGTGAGACGTGTGGTCCGTGGGCGTCTCGAGCTGGGAGACGGCGAGAAGATCGAAGCCGGCACGGTGATCTGGACCGCCGGCGTCAAGGCGCATGACCTCGCTCGCTCGCTGGGGCTCGAGGCCGGCAAAGCCGCCACCGTCAAGGTCGAGCCCACGCTCCAGCTGCCGGGCCACCCCGAGGCCTTCGCGATCGGCGACATGGCTTATCTGGAGCAGGGCGGTCAGGCCCTTCCCATGCTGATCCCCGTCGCGATGCAGCAGGCTCGCCACGTGGCGCGGGTGATCGACGGCATGACGCGCGGGCGCGCCCCGAGGCCTTTCCACTACGCCGATCCAGGGATGATGGCGACGATCGGCCGCAACGCCGGCATCGCCCAGCTCGGCCCGGTCAGGATCGACGGCTTCCCGGGCTGGGTGCTCTGGCTCGGCTTCCACCTCCTCCAGATCATCACCCTGCGGGCCAAGCTGGTGGTGCTCGTCAACTGGACCTGGGACTACTTCTTCCTGGACCGCCCGGTGCGGCTTCTGGTCAGGGCTTCTCGCTAGAACGCTTCTGGCGGCTCCAATGTCGGACGCCTCTGCTTTCAGCGCGGGTCGATCGGGGCGAGGACGCCGCAGGCCCGCTCGAGAGCCTCCGCCGCGTCGAGGCAGAGGTCCTCGCGGTAACGGGGGCCGATGACCTGGACCGCCTGCGGCAAGCCATCCGCGGTCCCCACCGGGACTGCCGCCGAGGGCAGCCCGAGCAGGTTGATGGCGACCACCATCCGCATTGACTGCATGATCTTCGCGACACCGTCGGGAGTCAGGTCCATGCCCACCTTGAATGGCGGTTCGGTCGAGACCGGGGCCACGATCAGGGGGTGGGCGAGCTGGAACTCGGCCCAGGCCCGGGCCAGCGACTGGCGCGCCATGAAGGCCTGCATGTGGGCCGCGGGGTCGATGTCGGGTACCGCCTCGAACACGATCTCCATAAAGCGGTTGGCTCCCTCGGAGACCAGAGGCGAGATCATCTGCCACATGACGCGCACGTCCGTAATGAGCAGGCTTGCCCAGACCTCGGCCGCCTGCGCCACGGCCGGAGGCTCGATCTCCTCCACGGAGTAGCCGGCGGCGACCAGCTGCTCGCCGGCCTTGCGCACGCCGTCGCGGACCTGAGCCGCGACGCCCTGGCCGGCCGGGTCAACAACGAGCGCCACGCGGATCGGTGGGGCCACCGGCACGCCTGCAAGGGGCAGCGGGACGTGCCACGGGTCTCGCCAGCTGGGGCTGACCATGAGCCCGAGCGCCAGGCGAAGGTCGGCGACATGCCGCGCCATCGGCCCCTCGGAGTTCATCAACTGGATACTGATCGGCGGATCGACCGGCTCGATAGACGCGGCCCGTGGGACGCGGCCAAGACTGGGCCGGATGGCCGCGGTGCCATTGCATTGCGAAGGCCAGCGGAGGGAGCCCCCAAGGTCGTTGCCCAGACCGAGCGGGGTCATTCCGGTCGCCAGCGCTACCGCTTCACCGCCGCTAGAGCCGCCGGGCGTGCGTGCAGGGTCCCAGGGATTCTGGGTGGCGCCCCGGAGCGAATTGTCGGTGTGCCAGCGCAGGGCGAAGTCAGGCAGGTTGGTACGGGCGATCGGGATGGCGCCCGCCTCGCGGAGATTGGCCACTTGCGGCGCGTCCAGACCAGGCTGCGCTTCGGCGAGGGCGTTAACTCCCTGGGTGGTGGCCGAGCCGGCGACATCGATGTTCTCCTTGACCGTCATCGGAACGCCATGGAGCGGGCCGACGCGGTCCCTTGCGGCCAGCTTTCGATCGGCCTCGTCTGCCGCTTGCAGCGCCTCGTCGCCGAGCACCACGGTAATCGCGTTGAGGCGCGGATTCACGGCTTCGATCCGAGCCAGCTGAGCCTCGACCGCCTCCCTGCTCGAGACCGCCTTCTCCCGGATGAGGGCGGCAAGCTGACCGGCCCCCATCCTCCAGAGCTCGGTGGTCGCTGTAGCTTCCATCTCTACCCCTCCAGGCGAACTGGCCCTCAGCGATTGAAGCTTAATCTGAACCGCTCAAGGATCAGGCGACCCCTGGCCGCTAGGTGGAAAGGAAGCCGTCCAGTGGCTCCAGTCTGCCGTCGGCGTCGAAGGGCATCGGGCGCTCGGCGCCGAGCACTTCGAGATCGGCCTGGGTGCCGGCTTCGGCGAGCAGCGCCGGGCTCACCGCGATCGTCCCCGTGTGCAGGGTGTCGGCGATCCAGGCCAGCCGGATCGGCTCGGAGGCGGTCCGCCCGCTGGTCGCAATGGCGGCCAGGACAGCGTCCCGGTCAGTGGGCAGGATCATCGGCAGCTGGCCGCGCTCGAGTCCGACGATACCGGCGGTGAGGGCGTTTGCGTAGAGCGAGGCCAGGTCGACCTTCTCGGCCAGGCGCGCCGGGATGAACTCGGCCAGGCCGATCCCTGCCGCATTGCCGTGGGAGGCGTCGGTCAGGTCGAGGGGGACTATCGAGGCGATCCGGGTTCCGGCCGGCTCCTCCTCCCCCGGTATGCGGAGCCGGTTGATGACATTGGTGTCCATACCGGTACCGCTGATGTCCTTGCCCATCCGGTCCACAACCAGCACGTCGATAACGTCGAACGGGATCTTCGGCATCAGCTCGTAGGCCCGCCGCAGCAGCTTCTCCTCCGGCGGCCCGGCGATCTCCGAACCGAGCAGGCCGTGCACCTCGGCTATCTGGTCCAGCGAGTTCTCGATCACCACCAGGCCACCGACCAGGATCCCTCGGGCGACGAGGAAGCGAGCCACCTCGGGCATCACGTCCCGCAGCCCGCGGACGCCCGCCGCGTGGATCTGCTGAGCGCCTCGCTGCTTGCCGAGCCCGATCGCCGCCATCTTGGCCGGCCCGCTCTCGATCGGCCCGCGAAAGTCGGTATGCGGCTTGATCCGGTTGACGACGAAGACCCTGCCCGCCTCGACCACGTTCCGGTCGAGATGGACCGGGACGCCCGCCACCTGTCCCAGCTCGATAGTCTCCATCGTGGCGCGCACCTGCACATGCAGGCGAGCCTCGTCGATGCCGTAGTCGGCCAGCACGGCGGCCTGGCCGGCCGCGGTCGCGCCGCCGTGGCTGCCCATGGCCGGGACGATGAACGGCTCGAAGCCGGCCGACTGGAGCGCCTTCAAGGCAACCCGCACGATGGTTGCGAGCTCGGCGATGCCCCGGCTGCCAACGCCAACCGCCATTGGCCCGCGCCGCTCGGTACTTTCGGCCACCCTCCGGACAGCGGCTTCGACCGCGCCTTCGAGGTCTTGCAAGCGGGGTGGCGCCAGGCGCTGCCGGACGAGCCCGACCGGAGGCGGCGCGAGCTCGCCGTACAGCTCGCCTGCCAGCCGCTCGAGCGCTGGCAGCGCTGCCTTCAAGTCGAGGCGAGCCGGCCTCGTCTCAAGCATGGAAGTCAGGATAGCTGCGGCCGGCAAGGGCGGCGGCCGGAATTGAAGCCCGCCACCACCCAACGTAGAATTTTCAGGTCCATGGGTGTGGGGAGCCAGGTATGAGCGCGCTGCCGGCGGAGCCGATCCAGTCGCGGAGCGAGCGAACCCCGGTCCTCATCGCCGACGACGACCCGGACGTGCGCACGATGGTGCGCATGCTGCTCGAGCTCGATGGCCACGTCGTGATCGAGGCGAAGGACGGAACCTCGGCCTGGGAGATGATCGAGACCCACGCTCCGAGCGTCGTCGTGGCCGATGTGCAGATGCCAGGCCTGACCGGCCTCCAGCTCTGCCGCAAGGTCAAAGCGAGCGGACTCAACGGCGTCAAGATCATCGTGTACACGGCCGGGATGGCGACCCGGCAGGAATCCCTGGAGGCAGGCTGCGACGCCTACTTCCTGAAGACCGACCCCCTGCCCCAACTGCGCGAGACCGTCCGCCGCTTCTACGATCCGACCTGAGGTGGCGCAGGGACCGCAGTTCCCACTGCCACCGTCCCCGCCCGGGCCGCCCGCGCCGGCCCAGCCGCAATGGCCCGCGCACCCCGCCTACCCGGCCCCGGTCGTTGCGCGCAAGCACCCGACTGTGAGCCTGCTCTGCTCGCTCTTCGTCCCCGGGGTCGGCCAGATGGTCAACGGCGAGACCGGCAAAGGCGTCCTCATGCTGGCGGGCTGGATCGTCTGCTGGCTGCTCTTCCTGACGCTGGTCACGATCTTGATCGCGATCGGCATCTGGGTCTGGGCGATGGTCGACGCCTACCGCGGAGCGGAGCGGTGGAACGTCGCCCACGGACTCCCTCGCTAGAGCAGCCCGCTAGTTCCCTGGCCTATTCAGGTGTGACGTAGGCGGCCGTCAGGCCGCCGTCGACCAGGAAGGTCGCGCCGTTCACGTAGCTGGATTCGTCCCCCGCCAGGAAGAGCGCGGCGTTGGCGATCTCACCGGCGGTCGCCAGCCGTCCCATGGGGAGGTGGACCCGGCGCCGCTGGTAGGCGGCCGGATCCTGGGAGAAGAGCCTCATCAGGAGCGGCGTCTCGACCGGGCCTGGGCAGAGCGCGTTGACACGCACGCCCTGGCGCGCGAACTGCACGGCCAGCTCCCGGCTCATGGAGAGGACGGCCCCTTTCGAGGCGGTGTAAGCGATCTGGGAGGTGGCCGCGCCGAGCAGAGCCACAAAGGAGGCAACGTTGATGACGGAACCGCCACCGCGCTCCAGCAGGTAGGGGATCCCGTACTTGCAGCAGAGATAGACACCCTTGGCGTTCACCGCCTGGACTCGGTCCCAGGCCTCGGGCTCCGTCGTCAGGATGGAATCGTCGTCGGCCGGCATGATCCCGGCGTTGTTGTAGAGGACGTCGATCCCGCCGTAGCGGCGGACGGTCTCCGCGTACATCGCCTGCACGCTGGCGGGGTCGCTGACATCGGTCCGGCAGAAGAACCCTTCGCGGCATTCGGCGGCGGTCTGCTCGCCGCTCTCCGCCACCATGTCCGCGACGCAGACGCGGGCCCCTTCTAACGAGAACAGAATGGCGGCCTCCCGGCCGATCCCGCCGGCGGCTCCGGTGATGACGGCGACCTTGCCGTCTAGCCTCCCCACTGGTTCAGGCCTCTGTAGAGATGAACACGTTCTTCAGCTCCGAGTAGCCGTCCATCGACTCCATGCCCAGCTCCCGGCCCAGGCCGGACTGCTTGAAGCCGCCAAACGGCGTGGCTGCGCGGACCGAGGTGTTGGAGTTGACCGAGAGCGTTCCCGACTCGACCGCGCGGGCGACCCGCAGCGCCCGGGCGCCGTCGCGCGTCCAGATCGAACCTGAGAGCCCGTAGTCCCCGAGGTTGGCGATCCGGACGGCGTCCTCCTCGTCTTCGAATGGGATGACGGCCGCGACCGGGCCGAAGACCTCCTCCCGGGCGACCCGGTCCTCGGGACGAGCTTCGACCAGGGTGCACGGGAACCAGAAGCCCGGGCCGGCCGGAACTTCGCCCGTGAAGATCGGCGAGCCGTTCACGAAAGAGGCCACCTTCTCCCGGTGCTCCGCGGTGATGAGCGGCCCCATCTCCGTCTCCGCCGCCTCCGGGTCGCCGACCCGGACCTTACCCGTGGCCTCCACGAGCAGCTTCAGAAAGCGGTCGTAAGCCGAGCGCTGGACCAGGATGCGCGAGCGCGCGCAGCAGTCCTGGCCGGCGTTGCCGAAGACGGCCGAGGGGGCGGCCGCCGCCGCCTTCTCGAGGTCGGCGTCGGCGAAGACCAGGTTGGCAGACTTGCCGCCGAGCTCCAATGTGACGCGTTTTATGACGCGGGCGGCTCCAGCCATGACGCGCCGGCCGACCTCGGTCGAGCCGGTGAATCCGAGCTTGGCCACGTCCGGGTGATCCACCAGCCGCTCCCCCACCACCGAGCCGGGTCCCACGACCACGTTGAGCACGCCCTCCGGAAGACCCGCCTCCAGAGCCAGCTCGCCGAGTCGAAGCGCCGTGAGCGGCGTCAGCTCGGCCGGCTTCAGCACCGCCGTGTTGCCGCAGGCCAAGGCCGGTCCGAGCTTCCAGCTCGCCAGCATCAGCGGGAAGTTCCAGGGCACGATCAGGCCCACCACGCCGAGCGGCTCCCGGAAGGTCATGTCCACTCCGCCGGCCACAGGGATCGTGTGGCCACGGTGCTTGTCGACCGCACCGGCGTAGAAGTGGAAGACGTCGGCCACCATGCCGACCTCCCAGCGGGAGTCCCCCAGCGGCTTCCCGACGTTGTGCGTCTCCAGCAGGGCGAGCTCGGCGCCGTTCTCCTCCACGATGGCGGCCAGGCGGCGGAGCAGCCGAGCGCGGTCGGCAGGCTTGACCGCCCGCCATGCGGGGAAAGCGGCCCGAGCGGCTGCGATCGCGCGGTCGGTCTCCTCGAGCCCGGCCTTCTCCAGCTCGGCGATGGAGCGCTCCGTGGCCGGGTTGACGACCTTCAGCTTCATCCCCGCTCGAAGAGCCGCTCCCGCTCGTAGCCGGTGACGACCTTGTCGAAGAGGGCCTGCTCGGTACGGGCGTAGTTCAGGTAGTGGTCGACCACGTCGTCGCCCATCGCCTTGCGGGCGATCTTGCCCTTCTCCAGGGCGGAGATCGCGTCCCGCAACGTCGAAGGAAACCGCTCGACGTCGGACTCGTAGGCGTTGCCGGTGAAGGCCGGCCCCAGCTTCAGTTTCTGCTGGATTCCGTGGAGGCCAGTCGCCAGGAGCGCCGCGAACGCCAGGTACGGGTTGGCGTCGGCGCCGGGGATGCGCGTCTCGCTGCGCAGGTGCTGGCCGTGGCCGACGACGCGGAAGCCGCAGGTCCGGTTGTCATAGCCCCAGGCAAGGGTGGTCGGGGCCCAGGTTCCGGCCGCATATCGCTTGTAGGAATTGATGGTCGGCGCCAGAAAGACGGCCATCTCGGCAGCGCCCGCGATCTGCCCAGCGAGGTAGCGCTTGAACTCGTCCGACTCGCCGTCGAACACGTTCCGGTTGTCCTTCCAGAGGCTCGAGTGGATGTGGCAGGAGCTGCCGATCCAGCGATGGTCAGGTTTGGCCATGAACGTCACCGAGCAGCCATGCTGGTGGGCGATCTCCTTGATGCCGTTCTTGTAGATGACGTGGCTGTCGGCCATGGTCACGGCGTCGGCGAATCGAAAGTTGATCTCCTGCTGCCCAGGCCAGGCTTCGCCCTTCGAGCTTTCGACCTTGATGCCGGCGCCTCGCATCCCGTTGCGGACCTCGCGGATGAAAGGCTCGTCGTAGGTGGTGGCGAGGACGTGGTAGTCGAGGATGTAGGGGACGGAGGGAGTCAGGTCGCGGAAGTTCTTGGCGTGGGCCTCCGCGTAGGTCTCCTTCAGCAGGTAGAACTCCAGCTCCGACCCGAACCTGGCCTCGAAGCCGAGCCGGCGCGCCTTCTCGACCTGGGCCTTCAGCACCTGCCGGGGCGACGGCCGGACCGGCGAACCGTCGTGCCAGGCGACGTCACAGAGGACCAGCGCCGTCGCCTCCAGCCAGGGGATGCGGCGCAGGGTGGAGAGATCCGGAACCAGCTCGAAATCGCCGTAGCCGCGCTCCCAGCTGGCCATCTCGTAGCCGGCGACAGGATCCATCTCCATGTCCAGGGCGAGCAGGTAATTGCAGCCCTCGACGGGCTGCTCTGCGGCCGCCGTCTCCAGGAAGTAGCCGGCGTCGAGGCGCTTGCCGAGGAGGCGGCCCTGCATGTCGGTGAAGGCCACGACCACGGTGTCGAGGTCGCCGCTCTCGACGTCGACGCCCAGCTCCGAGAGCGTCAGCAAGCCTGGCCGCCCGGCCGGCGGCGGCGCTCTGCCGCCCGCTGCACGAAGCGCTCGAAGAGCGAGCGGGCCCAGGCGAGCTGGCCGGCCAGCTCTTCGGGGTGGCACTGGACCGCTACGACGAGCCCGTCTCCCGATTCAAGGCCTTCGATCACGCCGTCCTCGCTGCGTGCCGTGACATGCAGCTCCTCGGGAACGGCCTTGACAGCCTGGTGGTGCAGGCTGTTGACCTCGATCGCCGCACCTCCGGTCGCCCGCGCCAGCTCGGACCCCGCCTCCACCTCGACCTGATGGGCCAGCAGCGTTCGGGGCTTGCCATGCAGGTCGTGTTCGGGCAAGTGCTGGTGGAGCGAGCCCCCCAGCGCGACCGCGATCACCTGCTGGCCGCGGCAGATGCCGAGTACGGGCAGCTCCGCGGCGCGGGCGTCGCGAACCAGGCGCAGCTCGGTCTCGTCCAGCTCGCGATCGACGTCGACGACCGAGGCATCCCGGGCCTCCTTGTAAAGCTCGGGATCCAGGTCCCAGCCACCGGGCAGCAGGAGCCCGTCGATGCCGTTCAAGGCCGCCTGCCCCGGCGGCAGCAGAACCGGCTCGGCGCCCGCCCTGCTCACCGCCCGCTCGTATGGCTCGTAGTAAGCCCGCCCCCGTTTGGGGCTGAAGGTGATCCCGATCCTCGGCTTGCCCGCCACGCCTACATGATGGTCAGTCGCCCGCTCCGGCGGGCGCGACCAGGGCTGGCGCCTCCAGCTCGGCCTCGATCTGGGCCAGCTCCTCGGCGCTGCCCTGGACCCGGGGTCCTTTGAACCAGCGGCGTGCCGAGAGAAACCAGGTGCCGCCGCTCCAGAGGAGGACCACGCCGACGGCGACCGGGGCGTAGTTGAACGTGGTGAGCGTCGTACCGGGAGCGGTTTGAGGGAGGACGAAGAGAATCGCTATGAAGGCGATCCAGATCACCGCGATGGTCCCCACCGGTCGGCTCCAGCGACCGAGGTGCCAGGGCCCGCGCTGGAATCGATCGCCGGCGAGCCGGCGGAGCAGGATAGGCAACCCGTAAGCGATGTAAAGCCCGATGACGGCAATCGAGGTCACGGCGGCGTAGGCGGTGGGGTTCCAGAGGTAGGGCAGTCCGAGGATGAAGGCGCCCACAGCCGCGAACCAGATCGAGTTGGTAGGGGTGCGCGTGCGCTTGTTGATCTTGTGCCAGAAGTTGGAAGCGGGCATGGCGCCGTCCCGTGAGAAGGCGTAGATCATGCGCGAGTTGGCGGTCACCGACGACATGCCGCAGTAGAACTGGGCGCCGATGACGATCAAAAGGAGCGCGGCGGCCACATTCTTGCCGACTGCGCTGACGAAGATCACCGCCGGCGCGGCGAGGGTTCCGGCGGCGGTCGCGTAGACCTTGTCGTCCGGTATCGCCTGCGTCACGCCGATGAGCAAAATCCAGCCCGCGACGAGGGAGACGACGATCGACATCACGATCCCGCGAGGCCCGGCGACCGCGGCGTTGCGCGTCTCCTCGGTCATGTGGGCGGACGCGTCATAGCCAGTGAACGTGTATTGCGACATCAAGAGGCCGGTCAGGAAGACGTAAACCGCCGCCACAGGGAAGCTGAACCCGGTCATGTTCACGAACTTTGTGAAGACGTAAGACGGTGACTGGTGGTGGCTTGGGACGAAGAAGAGAACGGCCACGATGACGACCACACCGGCCAGGTGCCACCAGACGGAGATGTCGTTGAGGAGGGCGACCAGGCGGACACCAAAAGTGTTGAGGAGCCCGTGGATGAAGAGCACGACCCCGTACACGACGATGATGTGCGGCGGGTCGACCTGGTATCCGAAGAGCAGATTCAGCTCGAAGTCGACGAAGAAGGCGAGGCCGAAATCGATTCCGGCCGTGATGGCCACCTGTCCCAGGAGGTTGAACCAGCCCGTGAACCAGCTCCAGGCGGCGGAGTTCTTGCCGCCGAGCTTGGCCGCCCAGTAGTAGAGCCCGCCGGCCGTCGGGTAGCTGGAGCAGACCTCGGCCATCGCCAGGCCGACCAGGGTGACCATGATGCCGACGAGCGGCCAGCCCAGCGTGATGACCACCGGGCCGCCGTTGGTCATGCCGAAGTAGTAGACCGTCAGGCAGCCGGAGAGGATCGAGATGATCGTGAAGGAGACGGCGAAGTTCGAAAAGCCGCTCATCTTGCGCAGGAGTTCCTGCGCATAGCCCATCTGGTGGAGCGTTTCGACGTCGGAATCGTGCGCGGTGACAGCCATCTCAACCCCCAATGAGCCCACGCCGCGCCAGCGCGGCCTGGAATTGGGGCGACCGTAGCAGCCGCTCCGAGCGGCTGTCAAACGCGGGCTAGGCGTTCGCGGCGAGAGCGGCGAGCAGACGGCTCACGGAAGCCTCGATTCCCAGCTCGCGGCTCAGCTTCTCCAGCTTCTCGGGATCCGCCGAGGTAGCCGGTAGCCCGGGCTTCGGCGGCGGCAGGTCGATGGTCGTCACCGGCGCCACCACCTGGCGGGCTCGCTCGACGTAATCGACGATCTCCGGCGACCAGTTGAGGGCGCCCAGCATCCCGTCCAGCCCGCCGTACCGGCGGACCATTCCGGCGGCGGTCTTCTCGCCGATCCCCGGCACGCCGGGCAGGCCGTCGGAGGGATCGCCGCGGAGGATCGCGAAGTCGGCGTACGCGCGGCCGGGGATGCCGTATCGGCGCTCGATCTCGGCCTCGTCGACCTCCTTCAGCCCGCCCTTTTCCGGGTAGAGCACGATGACGTCGCGGTCGCGTACCAGCGCGAAGAGGTCGCGGTCGCCGCTCACGATCTCGATGGGCGGCTCGACCCTCGCCACCAGCGAGGCGATCACGTCCTCAGCCTCGAAGCCCTTCGCGCCGATGACGTTGAGGCCGACCGCGCCCAGGACCTCTTCGATCAGCGGCATCTGGGGCGCCAGCAGAGGCGGGATGGGCTCGGCCACCCGGTGAGCCTTGTACGTGGGCAACGCTTTGACGCGCCAGGCCGGCCGCCAGTCCTCATCGGTGGCGACGGCCAGGGAGCGCGGATGCCGCGTCATGAGCAGGCTGGCCAGCCGGTCCAGGAAACCGCGCACGCCGTTGACCGGGCGGCCGTCGGGCGAGGTCATGCTGACCGGGAGCGCGAAGAAGGCGCGGAAGATCAGGCTCGAGCCGTCGACGAGCATCCAGTTGGGCCGGCCGGCCATCCGCGTCAGGAGCCGGCGCCGAGCTCGGCCAGGATCTCTTCAGTGTGCTCGCCCAGGCGGGGGCCGGCTCCGCGCTCGCGGACCGGGGTCTCCCCCAGTCGCATGGGCGAACCGATCTGGCGGACCGCGCCGAGCGTGGGGTGCGCCGCGTCCCAGAAGAAGTGACGGGCGGCGAGATGAGGATCGTTGAAGACATCGCCATAGTCCTGGATGGCGCCGCAGGGCACGCCCGCCTCCTGGAGCGCTTCGATCCAGTAGTCGACTGGCTGCGTTTTGGTCACAGCCTCGAGAAGCGGGATCAGCTCCGAGCGATTGCTGTGGCGGTCCGGGTTGGTCGCAAAGCGGGGGTCGTCCGGCAGGTGCTCGAGACCGAGAACCTGGCAGAGGGCCAGCCAGTTGGCGGGACTGCCGGCGCCGGCGGTGAAGAACCCGTTGGAGGCGCGAAAGGCCTGGTAGGGAGCCGTCGTTTGGTGGGCGGACCCGAGCGGGCGTCCCACCTCGCCGGTCGCGAAGTACCGGCCCGCCTCCCAGACCGCGAGCGAAACGCCCGCTTCGAAAAGGGAGACGTCGATGTGCTGGCCGCGCCCGTCCCGCTCCCGCGCCTGAAGGGCGGCCACCGCTGCCAGGGCGCCGTAGAGCGCGCAGACCAGGTCGCAGATGGGGACGCCGACCTTGACCGGCTCCTGCCCGCCCTCGGGCCCGGTGATCGACATCAGGCCGCTCATGGCCTGGGCCATGATGTCGAGCCCCGCCAGCTGGGCGTAGGGGCCGGTCTGCCCCCAGCCGGACGCGGCGACGTAGATCAGCCGGGGGTTGATCTTCTGCAGCCGGTAGTAGTCGAGCTCGAGGTCTTTCATCGTGCCCGGGCGGAGGTTCTCGATGACGATGTCGGTTCGCGCGACGAGCTTCCGGAAAACATCCTTGCCAGGGGCCGACTTCAAGTCCAGGGCGAGCGAGCGCTTGTTGCGGTTCAGGCGCACGAAGTTGGACGACTCGCCGTCTATGAAGGGCGCGGTCTGGCGGACCATGTCGCCGCCCTCAGGGTTCTCGACCTTGATCACGTCGGCCCCCAGGTCGGCGAGCTGCATCCCGCAGAAAGGACCGGCCATGAAGTTGCCGACCTCGAGCACGCGCACGCCTTCCAGCGGCGGGGGGGTGGGCATGGTCGAAAAGCTTAGTGGTCCGCCGCGGGGGGACGGGCACGAATCGAGGGGGATGAGCTTCCGGCGAAGCCGGAAGTGCCAAAGGCATCGTGGTCGTGTCCCCCGAGGCGCACCACTCGGCGAGTTACGCTTTGAGCATGGCGGGCGAATACGGAAGGACGGAGCTGAAGGGCTTTAAGGACACCTTCCTGCACCGCCTCGACAGCCGCTCCGACGCCGACCTCGCGCGCCTGCCCATGACCGTCAAGGTCCTTCTCGAAGGCCTGCTCCGGGGAGCTGCCGCGGGCCGCGTCAACGAGACGTCGCTGGCGGCCCTGGCCCGCTGGCCGGCGGAGGCGCCGGACGACGCCGAGCTGCCCTACACGCCGGCGCGGGTCCTCCTCCAGGACTTCACTGGGGTGCCCGCCGTCGTCGACCTGGCCGCCATGCGCTCGGCCATGGAGCGGGCGCGCAAGGACGCCGGGCGGATCGACCCGCTGGTGCCTGTCGACCTGGTCATCGACCACTCGGTCCAGGTCGACGCTTTCGGGTCACTGGGCGCGTACGAGAAGAACATCGTGAGGGAGTACGAGCGCAACCATGAGCGCTACGCCCTCCTGCGCTGGGCGCAGCAGGCGTTCCACAACTTCAGCGTCGTGCCGCCCGGCATGGGGATCTGCCATCAGGTCAACCTGGAGCACCTGGCGAAGGTCGTGCAGACGCGCCAGGAGAGCGGCGGCCGGCTGGCCCTGCCGGACACCCTCGTCGGAACCGACTCGCATACGACGATGGTCAACGGCCTCGGCGTCCTGGGCTGGGGCGTGGGCGGGATCGAGGCCGAAGCCGCCCTGCTCGGCCAGCCGATGTTCCTCACGCCGCCCGTCGTGGTCGGCGTCAAGTTCAGCGGCGCGCTCCGCCCGGGCGCGACCGCGACCGACCTGGTGCTGACGCTGACGGAGATGCTGCGCAAGCACGGCGTGGTCAACAAGTTCGTCGAGTTCTGCGGCGCCGGCCTCTCCAGCCTGTCCGTGCCGGACCGCGCCACGCTCTCCAACATGTGCCCGGAGTACGGCGCCACCTCCGGCCTCTTCCCGGTCGACGAGCAGACGCTCAAATACCTGGACATGACCGGCCGCGATCCGGAGCAGATCCGCCTGGTCGAGACCTACTGCAAGGAGCAGTCGCTCTTCCGCACCGACGCCTCGCCCACCCCGACCTTCAGCGAGATGCTGGAGCTGGACCTGGCGTCGGTGGAGCCGTCGGTGGCCGGCCCCAAGCGGCCCCAGGATCGGGTCGCCCTGCCGAACGTTTGGGAGAGCTTCACCGGCGCCTTCGGCGACCGCGAGGAGCCGGAGGAGCGCGCGCGCATGAAAGGCGAGGGCGGCGCCCACGAGGAGTCGGTCAAGAGGGCGACGGTGGTGGGCGGGGTCGCCACGGCGGTCAAGCCGGTCACCGACCTCGCCAATGGCGCCGTGGTGATCGCCGCCATCACCAGCTGCACCAACACCTCGAACCCGTCGGTCATGGTCGCGGCCGGCCTGCTCGCGAAGGCGGCGGTCGAGCGCGGGATGAATGTTCAGCCACACGTCAAGACCTCCCTGGCGCCCGGTTCGCGCGTCGTCACCGACTACCTGAAAACGGCCGGCCTCATGGAGCCGCTCGAGAAGCTGGGCTTCTACCTCGTCGGCTACGGCTGCACGACGTGCATCGGGAACAGCGGTCCGCTGGCCAGTCCCGAGATCGAAAGAGCCGTCCAGGAGGGTGACCTGAGCGTGGTGGCCGTGTTGAGCGGCAACCGGAACTTCGAGGCGCGCATCCATCCCTTGGTGCGGGCCAGCTACCTGGCCTCGCCGCCGCTGGTCGTCGCCTATGCCCTGGCGGGCACGATCCGCGCAGACCTCTCGAAGGAGCCCGTGGGGACCGACCGGGACGGCAAGCCGGTCTTGCTTTCGGAGCTCTGGCCCTCGCCCGAGAAGGTCGCCGAGACCGTCACCGACTGCGTGCGCCAGGACATGTTCAAGCGCGAGTACGACCGCATTTACGATGGCGACGAGCACTGGCGGGAGATGGACTCGCCGAAAGGCGCGGCGTACGACTGGGACGCGAAATCGACGTACGTCCGGGAGCCCCCTTATTTCATCGACATGAAACCGGCCGCGAGCGACGTGCAGGACGTGGCCGGGGCCCGCGTGCTGGCAATGCTCGGCGACTCGGTCACGACGGACCACATCTCCCCCGCCGGATCCATTCCGGCGGATTCGCCGGCCGGCAAGTACCTGATCTCAAAGGGCGTCCAGAAGGTCGACTTCAACTCCTACGGGGCTCGCCGTGGAAACCACGAGGTGATGGTCCGGGGCACCTTCGGCAACATCCGACTGCGAAACGAGCTGGCCCAGGGCAAGGAGGGCTACTGGACGCGCTTCCAGCCCTCCGACGAGGAGCTGACGATCTACGACGCTTCGGTGCGCTATCTGGAAGAGGGCACGCCGCTGGTCGTCATCGCGGGCAAGGAGTACGGCTCCGGCTCGTCACGCGACTGGGCGGCCAAGGGCCCGCTCCTGCAGGGCGTTCGCGCTGTCATCGCGGAGAGCTTCGAGCGCATCCACCGCGCCAACCTGGTGGGCATGGGCGTGCTGCCGCTCCAGTTCAGGCAGGACGAGACGCGGCAGACTCTCGGCTTGAGCGGCCGCGAGAAGTACACGGTCAGGGGACTGGGCCAGGTCAAGCCGGGGCAGAAGCTGACCGTCGAGGTGGAGGCCGAGGACGGCGGCAAGAAGTCCTTCGAGGTCGTGGCCCGGCTCGACAACGACACCGACGTGACGTACCTGCGCAACGGCGGCGTGCTGCCCTACGTGCTCCGGGAGCTGATGAGCTAGCAGCCTCGCCCAACGGGCCTGGCTGAAGACCGACTGCGGGCGACGCAGCGGTGACGAAAAAAAAAGGGGCCCGGGGGCGCACTTCCCCCGGGCCTCCGACGGTAAGACGCGAAAGAGCGGCTAGGGTCGGTTGTAGGCGCGGACGAGCTGGCTCCAGAGCGCCTCGTCGTTGAGCGCGGCCACCGCGTCGGCGCCCGCCGCGATCCGGTTGGCGGCCCGCCGCCTGGCGGCCTCGTCCATCTCCGGATAGCGCGACATCAGCTGCTCGAACGTCTCGCGTTCCTTCTTCTGCTCCATCCCAGCCTGCCTCCAATCCCCAAACCTGGCCCTTGAAAACGAGAAGCCCCCGCCGGGGAGAGGGCGGGGGCTTCCCTGCCTTGCTCTTTGTTAGAGCGCGGCCCGCCCGGAAGCCGTCAGGCGACCTCCTGGACGGGGTAGCGTCGCTCCTCGCCGCAGTCCGGGCACTCGTAGGTGCCCACCAGCTGGCCAGGCCGCGACACGTCGGTGTGAAGAGACCGGAGGGTCATGGTCACATCAAAGTCGTGGCGTGGGCACGACGGGGACTCCTGCAGCTCCATTGCAACGGCAAAGGTTAGAATTCGAAACCCTAAGTTCCTAGTCGGCCAGGCACAAGCCCTGTCGCAGTTTGTTTATGTCCCATGCACTAACCAACAAGATGGCTCGAACTCACGTCCACGACCCGGTCGTGCCCGGCCCCACCGTGCGCGAGGCGATGAAGCTGAGCGGCTTCGACCAGGCACTCCTGATCGGCGGCGCGGCGGGCCTCGACCGCCGAATCGAATGGGTCCGCGTCATCGAGACCCCGGACACGGCGCGCAAAGCCCGGCCCGGCGACCTCCTGCTCTCGACCGGCTTCCCGATTCGCGACGATCCCGCGGCTCAGGTCGACCTCGTAGCGACCCTCGCCGGCATGGGCGGGGCCGGTCTCGTCATCAAGCCCGAGACCTACCTCGGGAACCGCCTCCCCGAGGGGATGGCGGAAGAGGCCGAGCGTCTGGCGCTGCCGCTGTTCACGCTCCGCCAAGAGGTCTCTTGGGTCGACCTGATGGCGCCGCTCCTGGAGCGCATCATCAACGCCGAGCACTCACGCCTGAAGCAGTCGATCGGCATCCACCGGCGCTTCACCGAGCTGGTGCTGGATGGCAAGGGCGTCGACGAGATCTGCCGCACGCTGGCCGACCTCCTGGAGAGCGCCGTGGTTGTGGAGGACGCCACCTTCCACCTCCTCGCCCACGCGGGCGCCTCCGACGTCGACAAGCACCGGCGCGAGACGATCGCCCGGCATGGCACGCCGCCGCGGGTCCTGTACGACCCAAGCATCCAGCGGATGCTCCGCGAGGTGGACGCCAGGCGCGGCCCGATGAAAGTCCCCGCCTTCCCGCACCTGGGCCTCGATCGCGAGCGGCTCATCGCGCCGATCTACGCCGCCAACCAGGTGCTGGGCTACATCTCGATTCTCGATCATCCCCGAGAGGCCGAGGAGCTGGCGTTCATGGCGATCGAGAACGCGGCCACAGTGGTGGCCCTGGCCCTGATGAAGGAGCGCGAGGTGGCCGCCGCCGAATCCTCGGTCCGGGGCGAGTACCTGGAGGACCTGACGCAGGGCACCTACGGCGACGAGCCGGCTGCTCACCGCCGGGCCCGCCACCTCGGCTACCCTCTGGCCGGCCACCACGTGGTGCTCATCGTCGACATCGACGGATTCGTCATGTTTCACAAGTCGCGGCAGCTGAACGAAGACATGATCCAGGCGCTCAAGCGCGACTTCACTCGCCGGGTGACCGGCGTCGTCCGCCGCAACTTTCCCAAGGCGCTGGCCGGCAGCCGGTCGGACAGCGTCGTGGCGCTGCTGCCTCTCGGTGGAGAAGCCGACGGCTACGAGGCGAGGATGCGCGGGCTGGGCGCCCAGCTGCGAGAGGCGATCGCCGAGTGGAAACCGGGGTTCACGGTATCGGTTGGCTTCAGCGGCCCGGTGGTGGCGCCGGCCGGCGTCGCAGCCGCCCACCGGGAGGTCCGCAACGTGCTCGAGACGCTGACCCGCTTTGGCCGCCGCGACCAGGTGGCGGCTGCCACCGAGCTGGGCGTCACGGGGCTGCTGGCGGGAGTGGCGGACGACCGCCTTGTCGAGTTCGCCCGCCGCCACCTCGGCCCGCTGGCCGAACATGACCGCAAGCGAGGCGGCAACCTGCTCGAAACCTTGCGCGCCTACCTCGAGACAGGCGAGCAGCAGGCGGCCGCCCGCCGCCTCCAGGTCCACCCCAACACGCTTCGCTACCGGCTCGACCGAATCTCGGAAATCGCCGACGCCGATCTCGCGGACCCCGAAACCCGCCTCAACCTGGCCGTCGCGCTGCGCGTCCAGGGCCTACTTACCTTGTAGCTGACCAACGAGCCGAACGGCGTTCTCTTAGTGAGGACCGACTAGGCTCGATCTCTACTGTCGGGTTAACGTACCCGCCATGTCCCCGCCTGTCACTACACGTGCCCGTTGGGAAGGGGCGCCGGCCGTGCCGCGCTCGGCCTGCGGCATGGGTTTCGTCGCGACGCCCGGCGATCCCGCGAGTCACCGAGTAGTCGAACTCGGAGTGCGAGCTCTGGCCCGCCTCTCGCACCGCGGCGGCATGGACTCGGACGGACGCAGCGGCGACGGGGCCGGCCTCTTGATACAGGTTCCCCGCCGGCTTCTCGGCGACGTCGGCGTGGCGGTCCTCTTCGAGTGGGAGGCGGGGGCCCGCGAAATCCTCGCCGAGGCGCTCGCCACGGCAGGCACGCCGGTGGCGGAATGGCGTCAGGTGCCAGTCGACCCGGCGGCTCTCGGCGAGAAGGCGCGGGAGACGATGCCCGCGATCTGGCATGGCCTGATCCCCCGGCCGAACCTGGCCCCCGATGACTGGGAGAACGCCCTCTACCGTGGGCGCAAGCTGGCCGAGGGCGAGGCCAGGCGGAAGAGCCTGCGGCTCTACATCCCCTCGCTCTCGTCGCGGACCCTGGTCTTCAAAGGCCTGATGGCGGGGCCACACCTGGCGGACTTCTATCTCGACCTCCAGGATCCCGACTGCGAAAGCCAGCTGGCGGTCTTCCACCAGCGGTACTCGACGAACACCATGCCGGACTGGCGGAACGCCCA
>CATPBK010000003.1 GCA_955652705.1 Candidatus Dormiibacterota bacterium
CAGCGACGCCCAGACCGGCGGCCCCAAGGGCCGCCTGCCCCGATCTGCGGGCGAACCTCTGCCCCGGGACACTATGCGTCGGTCAGAACGCGCAGGGTCAGGGCAGCCGCCCGCTCCCAGGTGAAATCGCGGGCCCGCCGGCGGGCCGCGGTCGCCAGCCGCTGCCGCAGCGTCTTGTCATCCAGCAGCCGCTGCAGGCCGGCGGCGATCTCTTCCACGCTCGTCGGGTCCACGACCAGCGCGGCGTCGCCCGCCACCTCCGGGAGCGCGCCCCGGTTGCCGATCAGGGCAGGCAGGCCGTGCGTCATGGCATCCACCAGCGGGATGCCGAACCCTTCGTAGAGGCTCGGGAAGGCGAGCACCGAGGCGTGCTCGTAGAGGACGCGAAGCGTGGCGTCCGAGACGTGGCCGAGCTGGCGCACTCCAGGGCGCTCAGGCAGCCTGAAGCCGTTCCAGCCGGGCCGCCCGGCGATGACGAGGGGCGGCGCGTCATGAAGCCGGGCATGGGCCTCGACCAGCCGGGAGTAGTTCTTGCGCGCCTCGATCGTGCCGACGGCCAGCAGGAAGCCGGGAGCGAGCCCGGCGGGGAGGTCCGCGGCGGGCAGGTCCAGGGAGGTAGGTCCGAGCGGCACGACGCTGACGCGTTCCGCCAGGTCCGGCAATGGGTAGCACGCGAGGAGATCCCTGCGAGTGGCTTCCGAGGCCGTCAACACCGCCGCCGCCGAGGCCAGCGAGCGCGGCAGCAGGGAGCCGAGGTAGAGCCGCTGCTGCCAGGGCACGTCGTCCGGGCGCAGCCGGAACGCGAGGTCGTGGACGAAGACGACGGCCGGCGGCGCCCCTCGCCGGCGGACGGGCGGGCTCGGCCAGTACGGATAGAGGATGGCGTCGAGGCCCGCCTGCGGCTCCACGACCGGGAGCCAGGACAGCTTGTTGAGGACCTCGTGCCGGTGGGGTGAAAGCACCGCTTCCACCTCCCGCCCAATGCCTGGGAGGCGCTCGCGGCTGAAGAAGGCGGTAAAGGCCGGACCCGGGGTGGCGAAGAGCCGTACGGAGAGCTCCATCGCCGCCGTCACCATCCCGACTCGGGGCCGCCAACAGGCGGTCAGGTCGACGCCGAAACGCACGTTGGGGATCTTAGCTGGAGACCGTATCCCGAGAAGGCGCGGCCACAAAAAGAAGGACCCCCACCCAAAGGGCGGGGGTCCTTCAGAAAGGAGGGAGGGCTAATTAGGAACCGAACAACGCCAGTATACGCTGAGACCCGGCAATACGCACAAGTTTTCCTATCAGATCAACTCCGAATATGCCCTGTAGATGTCCCGAAGTTCCTTGGGCGGCTCGAGATCATTCTTCTTGACCACCTCGAGCAGTTGCAAGATGTGCTTGACGCCGGCCAGGTTCACGCCTTTCTCCCGGGTCAGGGTCTGGATGACACGCAGCTTCCGGATGTCGCGCTGGGAGTAGCGGCGGCGGTTGGTCGGCGTCCGGAACGGCTCGATCAGCCCGACGTCCTCGTAGAGCATCAGGGTGCGCGGATGCGTCTCCAGGATCTCGGACGCGACGCTGATCGTATAAAGCGGCTTGTCGAGATCGAACCCAGCCCTCAGGTCAGCACGCCTGTTCACGGCCATTCCCGTTACTCCCTCAGCCAGCCTTCGACTCCCCGGGAGAGGTTCGCCGGGGTGGTTTGGCTCTTGATCAGATATTCGAGCGCGCCGAGCTTCAGGCCCCGATCGACCAGCTCGCGCTCGCCGTAGTTGGAGAGGATGATCACGGGAATGTCCTTCGTGCGGTCCGCCGCGCGAAGGCGCTCGAGGACGGCAAAGCCGTCCATCTTCGGCAGCCGGGTGTCGAGGAAGATGATGTCGGGCGGGGTGTCGTTGGCCATCTGCAGGCCTTCCTCGCCGTCTTTGGCCACGGTGACCGTGTAGCCGTCCAGCTCCAGCTTCAACTTGTACATCTCGGCCACCGCTGGATCGTCCTCGATAAAGAGGACGCGGACCTCCTCATCAGGGGCTTCGCTCACGGCTCCACCACCCTCACTCGCCTGCACCATATTCGCGGCCCAATAGTATCAAATAACTTCCTTTTTGTCTGTCAAGAAGCAGGTCGGTGGCGGGCTGCTGCGGACCACAATTCCTCGAGGTCGTAGAAGGCCCTCTCGCCGGGCAGGAAGACGTGCACGATGACCGAGTCGAAGTCGAGTAGCACCCACGTCGCGTCCTCGTATCCAGCGACCGCCAAAGGCCGGATTCCGAACCCGCGCGCCCGCTCCAGCACGCCGTCGGCGATCGCCCTCACCTGACGATCGGTCTCGCCCTCGCAGATCACGAAGTAGTCCGCCACCGAAGTCTTGCCCTTGAGGCTCAGCCGAACGGGCTTCCAGGCCTGCTTCTCCTCGGCCACCTCCTGGAACAGCTTGGCCAGCTCCAGGGGGGTTCGCGGTGAATCAGCCAACTCTCTCGATTATGACCGCACCCGTGTTCGGTACAGCCCGTGCCCGGCGATGTAGTCGGCGACCGCGGGCGGGACCAGGCCGTCAAGCGGCCGGCCCTGGGCGGCGCGGCGCCGCACCTGGGTGGCGGTGACATCTGGCGTCGGCTCCAGGCAGAGGACCACCCGGTCGGGGTCGAGCCCGGCGGCGCGCAGGTCGCGGGCGCCGGGGCCGGCCAGACCCGGCCGGCTGAAGATGACCATGTCGGCCAGCGCGACAAGACGGGCCGGGTCATGCCAGGTGCGGAGCTGGCGGGCCGCGTCCCAACCGAGCACCAGATAGGGAACGTCATGCGGCCGCTCGCGGCGAAAGGCCAGCAGCGTGTCGACTGTGTAGGAGAGGCCTGGGCGGGCCACCTCCTCGTCCCAGACGCGCAAGCCAGGAATCCCCGCTGCGGCCAGCCGGCACATCTCGAGACGGTCGCGCGCTGGTGCATGCGTCCCCCGCTTGTGGGGCGGGCGGCCGGCGGGCACGAGCAGCACCTCGTCCAGCCCGGCACAGCGGCGGGCGGCCTCGGCCGCCGCGAGGTGGCCGTTGTGAATGGGGTCAAACGTGCCCCCGAGGAGTCCTACCC
>CATPBK010000004.1 GCA_955652705.1 Candidatus Dormiibacterota bacterium
GTGGTGCCGGATCTGATGACCCTGGCCAAGGGCATCACCTCCGGCTACGTCCCCCTTGGCGCGGCGGTCGTCTCCGAGAAGGTCGCCGCGCATTTCGAGGACCACTACCTCGGCTCGGGCCTGACCTACGCCGCGCACCCCTTGGCCTGCGCGGCCGGCGTAGCCACGCTGGAGGTCTACCTGGAGGAGGAGCTGGCGGCGCGGGCTGCTCGTCTCGGCGAGCAGCTGCAGGCGCGCTTGAAAGCCATCGAGGCCAAGCACCCGGCAGTGGGCGAAGTGCGCGGCCTGGGCCTGCTGGCGGCGATCGAGCTGGTGAACAACCGAGAGACGCGGGAACCCTTGAGCCCGCAGCGCCAGGAGGTACGATCGGAGGCCATGGCGGAGGTCGTCAAAGCGGTCTGGTCGCGCGGCGTCCGGCCGGCCTTCCGCTGGAACCTGGTCATCATCGCTCCGCCCCTGACGATCAGCGAGGAAGAGCTCGAAGAGGGCCTCGACGCGATCGAGGCAGGCGTGGAAGCCGCCGACCGGCAGGTCGCGGTGGGCGCCCGATGAGCGAAATGCCCGTGCTGGTCACGACTACCGAGCGGCCGGCGGGCTACGAGGTCAAGCAGGCCCTCGGCCAGGTCTTCGGCGTGGTGGTCCGCTCCCGCGGCCTGGGCGGCAACCTCATGGCCGGCCTGCGGGCGCTGGGCGGCGGCGAGATCGTCGAATACACGCGCCTGGTGGAGGACACCCGCCGCCACGCGGTCGACCGCATGGTGCAGAACGCGCGCGCGATGGGCGCCAACGCGGTGGTCATGATGCGCTTTGACTCCTCCGAAATGGGGCAGACGATGACCGAGGTCGTTGCCTACGGGACCGCCGCCATCGTGGAGCCGGTCCGATCAGCCTGAACCTGCTCGTCAACGCCGGCTTCGCGATCGGCGTGATCGCCATCGCGCTGATCAGCTGGTTCTTCATCGACAAGCGCTATCGCGGCGTCCGGGGAGGAAACCTGCAGGCCACCAACGAGGTCTTCCGGGACCCAGCCACGGGCAAGCTCGTGCGGGTCTACGAGGACACCAAGACCGGCCAGCGCGAGTACCGCGAGGAGCCGCAGCCTTAAGCAGCAGCCTGCTAAGTTGACTCGGCGTCCCTGACCTTCTCGGCGACCTGTTTCAGGAGCTCGTAGGGATGCGCGCCGACCACCAGATAGCGCATGCCGAAAATATGCGCGGGGATGGCGTTGATGCCGACCTGCATGGCCTCCCGGCGGTTGGCGTCGATAAGGTCCTCGTACCGACCCTCGTCCAGCGCGCGCTCCAGCTCGTCGGCGTCGAGGCCCTGCCCAGCCGCGATCCGCTTCAGGTCTGCTACTTCCTCGAGCTTGGCCGTGCCTTCCCAATGCGCCTCGAAGAGCGCCCGGTGGACCTGCTCGAACTTGCCGTTCTCGCGCCCGAATTCCGCGGTGGCGAGAGCCTTGCGGGTATTGATGAGCCGGTCGCGCGTCTTCATCGTGAGGCCCACCTCGGCCGCCATCGCCCGCACGCCGTCGCTTCGGCTCCGCCAGTTCGGGCCGAAGTAATCTTCCCGCGAGATTCCTTCCGGCGGGATGTCGGGGTGCAGCTCGAAGGGCAGCCAGGTCACCTCGGCGAGGCCTTCTTCCACCAGCCGGTCGACCCCCACGGAGTCGATGTAGCAGAAGGGTCAGACGTAGTCCGAGTAGATCAGCAGCTGGACAGGCGCGGTCGCCATTCGCACAAAGTAAAACCCCGCCGAGTCACCCGGCGGGGTTTCAAGTGCTGAACTGAGATGTCTAGGCGGCCCGGACGCGCGTCGCTCGGGGGCCCTTCTGGCTCGGCTCGACGTCGAAGGTCACCGCTTCGCCGCCGTTCAGCGAGTCGAAGTTGAGCGACCCGTCGAGCCCGCTCCGGTGAAAGAAGTACTCCTTCCCGTCTTCGGCGGCGATGAAGCCGAAGCCGCGGTCGGCAACGACTTTCTTCACGGTCCCTGTTGGCATGTCTGCCTCCTTGCTTCCTTCTCTTGACATCAGGCGAACGCCGCGGGAAACGAGAAGGAACTGGACCGCGCCGGGCCGTCGCCCGACTTCCGGGCGATAGGGCCACTCTAGCAAAGCTGGCTCAGGCCCGCCGCGTGCCCGCGAGCAAGTTTGGTAGCCTCACCCGCATGCCCGCTCGCGTGACCTGCTTGAGTCCCTTCGACGAGGCGACGGTCCGCGGTCTCTTCATAGGCCGCCACGAGGTGGACGTCCAGCTGGTGCCGGAGCCACCCTGCCAGGACG
The DNA here is from genome assembly GCA_955652705.1 of Candidatus Dormiibacterota bacterium. Classification (GTDB taxonomy): domain Bacteria; phylum Chloroflexota; class Dormibacteria; order Dormibacterales; family Dormibacteraceae; genus VBGR01. Next base: position 2,282 of record CATPBK010000004.1, read on the forward strand.
AGGTCTTGAAAGCAGTTCACGAGGCGCATCTCGTGATCGCCGACAAGCGGCACAAGCACCGCATTGATCGCCGCGTGCTCGAGAACATGCGCAATTGCCAGCTCATCCAGCAGGCCGCGGTCGGCTTCGACACCGTCGATCACCGGGCCGCCGCCGAGTACGGCATCCCGGTCGCCAACGCGGCGGGCTACAACAAGGAGTCGGTCGCCGACCTCACCATCCTGATGATCCTGAACCTGCTCCGGCACGCCGCCTTCCTGGACCGCGATATGCGCAAAGGCGGCTGGAACCGAACCCATTCCGGCCACCAGCTGGGCGACCTCACGGTCGGGATCGTCGGCCTCGGCAACGTCGGCGCCACGGTGGCGCGGCGCTTGACTGGTTTCGGCTCCCGCGTGATCTTCACCGACGTCCTGCCCCGGGAGGTCCCAGGCACCCAGCCCGTCGACCTCGACACCCTGCTCGGACAGAGCGATGTGGTCTGCGTCCACACCCCGCTGGATATCGACACCGAGCAGCTCATCGACGCCGAGGCCATCACCAAGATGAAACCGACAGCCATCCTCATCAATGCGGCCAGGGGGCCGATCGTGGACGAAGCGGCCCTCGTGGCGGCGCTTCGTGAGGGCAGGCTCGGCGGCGCCGGCCTGGACGTTTTCGAAACCGAGCCGCTGCCAGCCGACTCGCCGCTGCGCTCGCTGGAGAACGTCTTCCTCTCGCCTCATGTGGGCGGGAACACCTTCGAGGCCGAGTCCTTCCTGCTGGAAGTCGTCGGCGCTAACTTGAACCGCGTCCTCGACGGCGAGGAGCCGATCAACGTCGTCAACGGCGTCTCCAGGGTCACCGCCAGGTGACGCTGCGCGAGCTCTGGGACGAAGGCCGGGTCAGCTACGGCGCCTGGTGCACGATCCCGAGCTCCTGGACGGCCGAGATCGCCGCCCGCAGCGGCTACGACTGGGTTTGCATCGACACCCAGCACGGGCTCATCGGGTACGACGCGATGCTGCCCATGCTGCAGGCCTGCGCGAATGGTCCGGCGCCGACTTTCGTCCGCGTCCCCTGGAACAGCCCGCCAGACATCATGAAGACGCTGGACGCCGGGGCGGAGGGCGTCATCGTGCCGATGGTTAACTCCGCCGAAGAGGCGCGCCAGGCCGTAGGAGCCTGCCGCTACGCACCGGCCGGCTTTCGGAGCATGGGACCGACCCGCGCCCGCGTCGTGATGCCGGACTACTCCGTCCAGAGCTCGGGCAACGTCGTTTGCGTGGTGATGGTCGAGACCAAGGAGGCCCTGGCCAACCTCGAAGCCATCCTCGACGTCCCGGGCATCGACGGCGTCTTCATCGGTCCCAACGACCTGGCGGTGTCGATGGGCGTCACCTCTGGCTACAAGGGCGAGCACCCTGACCACCGGCGGGCAATGGAGGCCGTGGTGGCGTCGTGCACCAAGCGCAACATCCCCGCCGGGGTCATGTGCGGCACCCCCGAAACGGCCGAGCAGTGGCGGCGGGAAGGGTTCCGCTTCCTGGCCATCGAGTCGGATACCCGCCTCCTGGCGCAGGCCTCAGAGGCGGCGGCCAAGCGGGCCAAAGAGTTGGCGCAGCAGCTGGCCAAGCAGGCTTAGCGAGCGCGTGAGCCCAGAGACCCTCCAGACCCTTCTCCGTTACGACAGCTGCACGCTCAGCAACGCGGTCGAAACATTCGATGTGCGGCCGCGCAGCAGCGGCTACACCGACCACACGATCCGCTCACTCTTCCCCGACCTGGGCAGGGTCGTCGGCCACGCGGTCACCTGTACCGTGCGCTCGCGCGAAGAGGGCGCCGGGCTCGACCATAACGCCGTCTGGCGGCACGTTCTCTCGCAGCCGGAGCCACGCATCCTGGTCGCCCAGGACGTCGACGAACGACCGCGGGGCGGCGCCATGTTGGGCGAGGTGATGGGCACGACATTCAAGCGCCTCGGCTGCGTGGCGCTGGTGACCGACGGGACGGTCCGCGACCTCCCGGAGGTCCGGGCGATGGGCCTCCAGGTCTTCGCCCCGGGGACGAACCCGTCCCATGCTTATGTACGGATCGAGTCCGTCGGTGGGGAGGTCACGGTTGGCGGGCTGACCGTCCGGCCGGGCGAGCTTCTGCACGGCGACCTGCACGGAGTCCTCTCGATCCCGGCTCAAGTGGTGGACAGGCTGGCCGGCGCGGCGGACGCGCTCATCGAGCGCGAGCAGAAACTGATCGGCTGGATCCGCTCGGACGACTTCACGGTGGAACGGTTGGAGGAGATGAGGAGAGTCAGGCATTGAGCGAGCTGCTGAGCCGGCGGATCTTCGAAGGCAAGGACCGCGCCGGGGCGCGGGCGATGATGAAGGCGATCGGGTTCACGGACGAGGACCTGGCCCGGCCGCAGGTCGGCGTCTCCCACAGCTGGATCGAGACCATGCCCTGCAACTTCAATCACCGCGAGCTGGCGCAGCACTTGAAGACCGGCGTGCGGCAGGCGGGCGGCACGCCCCAGGAGCTCAACACCATAGCCATCTCCGATGGCGTGACGATGGGCACGCCCGGAATGCGGACGTCGCTGATCAGCCGGGAGCTGATCGCCGACTCCATCGAGTTGGTGGCGCGCGGGCACTACTTCGACGCTCTGGTCTGCCTCACCGCCTGCGACAAGACGATCCCGGCGGGTGCCATGGCAGTGGCTCGCCTCGACCGCCCCGGAGTCGTCCTTTACGGCGGGTCGATCGCGGCCGGGCGCTTCGGCATGACCGACATCACCGTGGGTGACGTGTACGAGGCGATCGGCGCCGAGGCCGGCGGCAAGATCACCGCCACCGAGCTGAAGCAGATGGAAGATGTCGCCTGCCCGGGCGCGGGGGCGTGCGGCGGCCAGTTCACGGCCAACACGATGTCCATGGTGATGGAGGTGATCGGCCTCTCCCCCGTCGGCTACAACTCGATTCCGGCGATGCACGAGCGCAAGCCGGAGGCGTCGGTCGAGGCCGGCAGGCTCGCCCTGCAGGTCTTGAAGCAGGACCTCCGGCCCTCGAAGATCCTGACCAAGAAGGCGTTCGAGAACGCGATCGCGGCGGTGGCGGCCAGTGGCGGCTCCACGAACGCAGCGCTGCACCTGCCCGCCCTCGCGGCCGAGGTGGGCATCGAGCTAACGCTCGACGACATCGACCGCGTGAGCCGGCGGACGCCGCTCCTGGCCGACTTGAAGCCGGGCGGCCGCTTCGTGGCGGTGGACCTCTTCAAAGCCGGCGGCATCCAGCTGCTGACCAAGCGGCTGATCGAGGGCGGCTACGTGGACGGCTCAGCGCTGACGGTGACCGGCCACACGCTCGGCGAGGAGGTCGAACGCGTCAAGGAGACGCCCGGGCAAGAGGTGGTGCGCCCGCTCGATCGCCCGATCAAGGAGGAGGGCGGCCTGGTCGTGCTGCGTGGCAACCTGGCGCCTGAGGGCTCCGTCTCCAAGATCACCGGCCACACCATGACCTCGTTCAAAGGGCGTGCCCGGGTGTTCGACGACGAAGACTCCGCGTTCCACGCGGTCACCGAAGGCGCGGTCGGACCAGGCGACGTCGTCGTCATCCGGTACGAGGGGCCCAAAGGCGCGCCGGGGATGCCCGAGATGCTCGCCGTGACCGGCGCCATCGTCGGCCGGGGCTGGGGACAGCAGGTCGCGCTCATCACGGATGGCCGTTTCAGCGGCGCCACCAACGGCCTCATGATCGGACACGTCTCGCCCGAGGCGGCCCGGGGCGGCCCCATCGCCGGTCTCCAGGATGGGGACTCGATCACCATCGACGTCGCCGCCCGCCGGGTGGAGGTAGAGGGCGTCGACCTGGCCGCGCGGCTGCGCGACTGGAAGCCACCAGAGCCGCGCTACACGACCGGCGTGATGGCCAAGTACGCGTCGCTGGTCGGGTCGGCGGCGCAGGGCGCCATCACGAGGCCGGTTTGACGAGAGCCGGTCAGGGCGCCGAGCCGTCGCCTCCGTAGTAGATCGGCCCGGTTGTAGTCACGCTGCCGTCGGGGTAAACGGTCTGCGCTGAGATGCCCCCGGAGGGGGCCTGAGGGTGCGAGTGGGACGCCGCATAAGCGTCGGCTGCCGCCAAGGCCAGTGCTGCCGCAATGAGCAACAGCAGCGAACTCGACGGCAGCCGCAGCCTGCTCCCCTGCGCCGGTTTACTCCCCATCACCAGGCCCCTTTCTTACGCTCGCCGCAGCTTACAGCAGTTATAGCAACGACGTCCAGAGTTTTTTGGTGCCGCGGTTCGCCTGTCAGTCGATGACACCCGTACCAAGCCCCTTCGCGTAGGTGTCCGCGAAAAAGGCGCAGAAGACCGCGATCGGCGCCACGCCGAGCAGGATAGCGGCAAAAGTGAACCCGGTGTCGTTCAAATCGACGCTCGTATGCGCCACCTCGGAAATCAGGGTCTGGGCGTCCGGAGCGGAGAGGAAGGCGAGGCCGTACAGATAGTCGTTGAAGGTGATCGCGATCCCGAAGAGGGCGACCGCGGCCAGGACCGGCAGGGCGACGGGGACCAGGACCTGAATCAGGATCCGAAGCTCGCCGGCGCCCTCCAGGCGGGCCTGCTCGACAAGATCGGGCGGGAGGTCGCGGAAGAAGTTCCATAGCACCCAGGTCGCGAACGGGATGATCAAGCCGGGGTAGGTGACCACCAGGGCCAATGGGCTGTCCGCCACGCCGAGCGCCTGGACGACCTTGATCATCGGCAGCCAGAGAAGTCCCGAGGGCAGCAGGTAGGTCGCGAAGAGCGAGACCACCAGGAGCCGCGCCCGCGGCACGCGCCGGTGCGCCAGCGCGTAGGCCGCCAGGAGGCTCGCGCCCAGGCTCAACGCCAGCGTCCCCAGCAGCACGGAGGCTGTGTTCAGGGCCCAGCGGAGAAAGAGGGGCGAGACCAGCAGCTTCGTGTAGTTGGACCAGTCGGGGCTGGCTGCCCACCAGGGGTTGCCAAAGATCAGCTGCTCGTCACCGGGCTTGAGCGAGGCGGCGATCATCCAGAGGAAAGGCGCCAGGGAGAAGATGAGGAAAACCGTCAGGAACGCGCCGCCAGCCAGCCGCTTAAGGACGCTCACCGGCGGCCGACCAGCCGCAACAGGTAGGCCAGGCCCACCAAATAGACCGGGATGACCGAGAAGGAGATCGCCGAGGCCAGGCCGAGGTCGCCGTCGATAAGGGCGACCTGGAAGGCCATGGTCCCGACGATGCTCGTGGAGTTCGCGGGGCCACCGCCGGTGATCAGGTGGACGAAGACGAAGTCGCCAAAGGTGCCGAGCACGGAAAGCAGCGCCGCCAGGACCAGCCCGGGCACCAGGTACGGAAGCAGGATGCGAAGGAAGCGCTGGTACCAGCGGGCGCCGTCGGTGATGGCGGCGTCGAGGACGTGACGGGGCACGCTGCGCAGCGCCGCCAGGCTCAAGACGGTGAAGAGCGCGGTGCCGTGCCAGACGTTGACGGTGACGAGGCTGGCCATCGCCAGGGGGCCGTTTCCGAGCCAGGCCACGTCGCGCTGGATCAGGTAGTTGATGCCGCCGTGCACGTTGCTGAAGAGGTAGTACCAGGCGACCGCGCCCACGTCGGCGGGGAAGATGAAGGGTAGGAAGAGGGCGGCGTAGACGAGCCGCCGGCCGGGAAACGGCCGGGCCAGGGCGAACGCCAGCAGCATGCCGAGGAGCGCCTTCAAGACGGTGCTGCCGGCCGTGTACACGACGGTGTTCCGCACCGCGTCGCCGTACGTCCCCAGCCCGAAAAGGAAGCGGTAGTTGGCGAGCCCGACGAAGTGGCCGGCGCCCCCGATCTGGACGCTGGTCAGCGAGAACCAGAGCGCCGTCGCGAGCGGGTAGGCGATCACGCCCAGCACGAAAGCGAGCGCCGGCGCGAGCATGGCCAGCGTCAGCAGCCGTCCGCGGACGGCGGTCAAAGTCGTACCGGTGCTTAGCCCTTGACCGCGCCCGCGGTCATCCCGGCCACGAAATACAGGCGCGGGGGGATCAGGATCCCCCCACGAACCCCCCTCTCAGCACAACATCCGGAGTCGCTTGGCACCAACTCACCCGGCCCGGCAAAGCCGGGCCTACGCACCACGGACGAGCTCAACCTTTGACCGCACCCGCCGTCATCCCGGCCACGAAGTAATCGACGAAGAAGGAGTACAGGAGCGCAACCGGGATCGAGCCCAGCAAGGCCGCCGCCATCAGCACGCCCCAGTAAAACTCGTCGCCCTTGATGAACTCGGTTGTGACGCCCACCGGGATGGTCTTGGAGAGGCTGTCGTTCATGAAGATCAGCGAGTACAGGAACTCGTTCCAGGAGAGCGTGAACGCGAACATGCCGGCCGAGAGGATGCCCGGGAGGGCAAGCGGGATGGCAATCCGCACCATCGCTTGCCAGCGGGTGGCGCCGTCCACCAAGGCCGACTCCTCGAGCTCCTTCGGGATGCCCTTGAAGTAACCGATCAGGAGCCAGGTGCAGAACGGGATCAGAAAGGTCGGGTAGGTCAGGATCAGCGCCCAGAGGTTGTTGAACAGGTGGAGGTCGCGGATCACGAAGGCAAGGGGCAGGAAGAGGAGGGTGGGCGGCACCAGGTAGGTGATGAAGATTCCCCAGCCGATCGCGTCGGCGCCCCGAAAACGCAGCCGGCCGAGCGCGTAGCCGGCGAGGATGCTGCAGAAGAGCGAGATCGACGTGGAGACGACCGCGACGATGATCGTGTTGACCGTCCAGTGCCAGAAGTTGGTCTGGAAGAAAAGGATCTTGTACCACTCCAGCGTCGGCGCGGCCACGAAGAGCGGGCTCTGGTTGAAGTCGAACAGCTCGGACGCGGATTTAAACGAGGTGACGGTCATCCAGTAGAAGGGGAAGAGCGTGATCAGTATGAAAAGCAGGATTGGGATATAAATGCGGATCCAGCGACCCGCCATCCGGTCCATGAGCGGCCTCTCGTTGCGTCTCCTTGCAGCCGCGGTAGCCATAGCCACGGGTGTTACTCCGGGCGCCGGAGCAGGACGAGCACTCCGGCGATGATGATCGAGAGGACCGGGAAGAGCACCAGCGAGATCGAGGCGCCGAGACCGATCGCGCCTCCGGGAACGCCCCACTGGTACGCCCAGGTGGCGAGCACGTGGGTGCTGTTGTAGGGGGCGCCGTTCGTCAGCACGAAGGGGACCTGGAAGTCGGCGAACGTGAGGATCGTGCTCAGCAGCAGCACCACCAGCAGGACAGGGCGCAGCAGGGGCAGCGTGATGTGCAGGAACTGCTGCCAGCGACTGGCGCCGTCCACCCGGGCCGCCTCGTAGAGGTCGAGCGGTATGGTCTGCAGGCCGGCCAGGAACGCGATCCCGTAGAAGGGCATACCGCGCCACGTGTTGACGATCATCAGCGCCGCCATCGCGGTCGACGTGCCGCCGAACCAGTTCGGGCCGGGCGCGGCGACGAGGTGCAGATGGGCGGCGACCCAGTTGACCACGCTGAAGGTCGGGTCGAACATCCACTTCCAGGCCAGGGTGGAGAGGACGGTCGGGATGATCCAGGGCAGGAGCAGGGCCGCGCGCACGAACCTCTGCAGCGGGAAGATCTGATTCAGCAACAGGGCCATCGACAGCCCCAGAGTGAACTTGAACACCGTAGTCACACCGGTGTAGAGGAAGGTGTTCCAGAAGCTGGTCCAGAACGGGCGATCGATCTTGAACTCGAAGTTGTAGTTGCCCAGGCCGATGAAGTGTCCCGGGTCGGCAAGCTCGGCGCTGCTGACTGACAGCCAGAGCCCGAAGATGAAGGGCCAGGCCAGGAAGACGCCCAGGACCAAGAGCGTGGGCAGCAGCAGTATGTAGCCCATCGGGGCCTCTCTCTCGATCAGCCGCATGTGCAGCGGGCGACCCACACCCGCCGCAGAGACCCTCCGGGTCGCGGTGCCCATCAGTTACCTATGACTTTAGGCCGGGCGCGAGAAGATCGACTGCAGCCTTGCTTCTGCCTCCTTCACCGCGCTCTCGGTGTCGCCGTTCGCGATCGCCTTGGCGAACATGTCGGCCACGATGTACTGCTGCTGGGCCTGGGCCGTCGCCTTGCTGGGGGTCGCCGGCCAGCCCGGCCACTTGCCGGTCGCCACCACGTCGTGGAACGCCTTCATCTTCGGGTCCTTGGTCCAGACCGGGTCGCTGTCAAAAGCGGCGTAGGGCCCGGCGTTGTAGCCGCCGGCGATGTCGGTGTACTTCAAGTAGTTGGTCTTGTCCATCAGGTACATGATCAAGGCCTTGGCGGTCTCCTTCTCGGGCGACCACTTCATGACCGCGTGGTTGAAGATCAGGTTCATCGTGTAGAGCCCCTTGGGGCCGGCCGGGACCACGCCGTTGTTGCTGACCGAGTCGTAGTGGTGGAACTCGACCTTCTCGCGGATGTAGATGCTGGCGCCGTTCAGCGTGGCGCTGATGCGGTTGGCGTGGTA
>CATPBK010000005.1 GCA_955652705.1 Candidatus Dormiibacterota bacterium
CCGCCGGCCGAGCCCTGGGTGCCGGAGTTTGCGGCCGAGTTGCCGGCCGTGCCGCTCACTTCGCCGCCACCGCCGGCCGAGCCCTGGGTGCCGGAGTTTGCGGCCGAGTTGCCGGCCGTGCCGCTCACCTCACCGCCGCCGCCGGCTGACCCCTGGGTGCCGGAGTTCGCGGCCGAGTTGCCGGCCGTGCCGCTAACCTCGCCACCGCCGCCGGCCGAGCCCTGGGTGCCGGAGTTCTGGTTCGAGTTGCCCGCGGTGCCCTGGGTGCCATCACCCTTATCGCCACCGCCTGCCGAGCCTTGCGTGCCGGAGTTCGCGGCGGAGCCTCCCGCGGTGCCTTGGGTGCCATCACCCTTGTCGCCACCGCCGGCGGAACCCTGGGTGCCGCTGTTCACCGCTGAGTCGTGCGCCGTGCCCTGGGACTCGTCAGACGGTGTGTTGACGTCGGCCAGCTGCGTCGCCTTCTTGTCCGCGTTCTTGTCCTTGGGGTTGTCGCCCTGCGGGGTCAGGTCGGCGTTCGCGTCAACGCTACCGGCCGCGTCATTACGCACAGCTGCCGCCTGGGGGCTCGCCTGGCTCCCATTCGGTTTGGGAGCGGGAGCACTTGGCGGATTTGCGGGCGCCTGGGATGACGCGCTCCCCTGGCTGCTGTTCTGGGGCGCGGCGCTGCTGTTCTGGGGCGCGGCGCTGCTGTTCTGGGGCGCGGCGCTGCTCGTCTGGGGCGCGGCGCTGGTCTTCTGGGGCGCGGCGCTGCTGTTCTGGGGCGGGGGCTGCGTGGGTGCGTTGCCCTTGCCGTCGCCTCCGCCACTGCTTCCGCCGTCGTGTCCGTCTGGATGGTGAGGGGCGGCGGCTACGCTGTTGGAACCATTCTTGTGGTCCTTCAGGTCAGCGGCCAGCGCCGGCTGAGTCCGGCTCACGATCAAGATCGCCGCACTGAAGGCGACGAACAGCCAGAGCACGATTCGGAAGGCAAGTGGGCGACGCCCGATTTCTAAGACGTATTCGTCCACCGAACACCTCCGTTGACAGCCCCTATATCATGCCTAGGGCTGAATGTGATAGTGATTATTGCATACTATGGTCCCGGTTGGCGTCAATAGGCCTTACACCTATGTTTCGTCTTGGCTGAGAATTGGCTAACAGGAATGGTTAGTCTGGGCACGCTCAAAGAAGCCACGGGGGGGGACGCGGTCGTCGCCTTCGTCGAAGATTCGATCTTGGCTGGGACCGATTGGAACCTGGCCAAGGTCCGCCGCAAGTCAATTCGCCTCGAGCCTCCCCACGCTTACTGGGCCACCTATCGCGTCCTGCTCGGACGGGGCCAGCTACACAATCATGAGGCACAGCCGGCGGCTGCGTCAGAGGCCGCGGCGGAGGCAGCCCCGGACCTCATCGGCGGACCCGGACCAGGCCTCGCGACCGTGGCCCAGCCCGCCGAGGCTGAAGTAACGGAGGTGGAGGCCGAACCCGACCCGCGCTGGTCCGAAGAGCGCGAGCTGCGCCTGGTCGCCCGGGGCGTGTTCGACTCAACTCAATGGGCCGGCTACCGCGACCGGCTCCAATCCCTCTATGGCGCTCGCGCGTGCGATCCCCTGACAGGGCTCGGCTACCCGGTCATCTACGAGCCCAGCCAGCACGCCTTCTGGTTTTACCCTGTCGACCCGAACCTGCCCAACCTCCACCTGGCCGCCGATCCGCGGCGGATGCGCCGCCTCTTCCGGGCGCGCAAGCGCGACTTCCTGGACATCCCCGCGCGCGTCACAGACGTCAAGATCGAGCTGGCCCGCTACCTCCCAGAGATCGCGGCCATCCTCCGTTACGACATCGAGACCGCCCCTGCGAGCGGCGCGAAGACCCTCTACGCCAAGGTGCAGCAGGGCAGCCGGAGCGCGGAGTCCCACCGCGTCATGCAGGAGATCTGGCGCTTGAGCCTGCGCTCAGAGGGCCGGCTGCGCGTGACGCGGCCCCTGGGCTACTTTCCGGAATTCGGCATGTACCTGCAGGAGGCCGCCCCGGGCGAGGCCCTCGGAAAGGACCGCACAGCCCCGGAATACCTGCCCGGCGTGATCCATGCCGCCGAAGCCCTGGCGACCGTGCACGAGTCCCAGATCAAGACCCGGAAGACGCTGCCTCTCGCCCACGAGATCGCCCGCTCCGAGCGGACCCTCGACCAGTTCGCGATCACGCATCCAACCGCCTACTTCCTGCTCCGCGAGCTACTCGAGCACCTCCGGGCGCGCCTGAAGAAGCTGCCCGAAGACGAGTGGCTGCCCACCCACGGCGACTACAAGCACGACCAGCTGCTGCACCACGAGGGGACCTACAGCCTCATCGATTTCGATTTCTTCGCGCTCGCCGAAACCAGCTTCGACATCGGCAAGTTCTGCGCCTACCTGGTACCCAGCCAGCCGAAGGGTTGGGAGCACTCCCTGGCCGCGGAGGAGGCGAGACAGGCGTTCCTCGACCGCTATCGGGAGCTCCGGCCCGACGCGACCCTCGGGCGGGTGCCGATCTATGAAGCGCTCAACCTGGCGGGCCGGGCCATGACGTTGATGTGGTCACAGACGAGGGGCTGGAACAAGGCCGCGGAGACGATGCTGGTCATCGCGATGGAACGGCTGAAGTCGAAGCCGGTTTGAGCTGAAAGCCTCGCCGCGAAGCCGCGAAACCTAGCCGGCTGCTGCCGGAAGAACCGACCCTGTTAATTTCGGCTCTGGATGAGTCGGGCGAGGCAGGTGCGGATCCTGATCGGCGCCCTGCCGCTCCAGTTCGCCTTCGGCATGGTCTACAGCTGGGGCGCCGTCGCGCCTTACGTGCAGCAAGAAGCGCACTGGCCGCCGGTAGTCGTGAGCGCCGTCTTCAGCGCGACGCCGATCGGCTACGGGACGGGCATCGTGATCGGCGGCCGCCTGGCCGACCGGCTGCCGCCCCGACGCCTCTGCTGGGCCGGCCTGGCGCTCCTCGCCTGCGGACTCGCGATCGCGCTCAGCTCTCCCTCCGAGCTCACCTTCATCTTCTTCTACTCGATGCTCGGGCTCGGCTTTGGCGGCGGCCTGGCCCTGGCCGGCTCGATCGCGGCCGGCCGCCATGCCATCCCCGACCTGCCCGGCGCCGCCGGCGGTTTGGTGACCGCCGCCTACGCGGTCGCCGCGCCCATCCAGGTGCCGGTCGTCAGTCTGCTCGCCGCCGCGGTCGGGTGGCTGACGGCGCTGCGCCTGCAGGGGACGGTGATGCTGGCCCTGGCGGCGGTCACCCTGGCGCTGATGCCGGCCGTGCCGGCCCCCCCGCCGAGTCCAGGTTCGGCTCCATCCGAGGAAGCCGCTCGCCAGAGCCAGCCCGGCCTGCTGAGCTTGCTCCGGCGGCCGCGCGTCTGGACCGCGATCCTGCTC
>CATPBK010000006.1 GCA_955652705.1 Candidatus Dormiibacterota bacterium
CACCGCCACGTCATGCTCGCGGCACGCTTCAGCCAATGGCTCAAGCGCAGGCAAGTGATGGCCCGGTGCGTCGACTCTGAGCATGTATTTCGGTATTTGAGATGCCGACATCGCCAGCGACGAGCCGCCAGCGGAGATGTTCCCTCGTTGAGACATTTCATGGCGTTTCTGCGTATGCGGCGGGTCATTCCCGCTGAGAAGACGGTAGCACCGCCTCTCGTGCCGGCCGGATGCTGTGCGAGGGACTACGAGCAGTATCTTCGCCAGGACCGCGCCTTGTGTCGGTCCACCATCATCAACTACGTCCCGTTTGTCCGGGATTTTCTCAAAGATCGTTTCGGCGATGGAGCGGTGCGTCTTTCGTGTTTGAGAGCTAAGGATGTCATGACATTCGTTCAGGGTCGCGCCAGGCATCTGCACGTGAAGCGAGCGAAGCTGATGACGACGGCGCTGCGCTCCTTTTTCCAATACGCGCGCATGCGCGGAGAGATCACATTGGATCTGGGCGCCGCCGTTCCGATTGTGGCCAACTGGTCCATGACCTCGATCCCACGGGCAATCACCGCGGCGCAAACTAAAGAGCTCCTGGCCAGCATCGATCGGAAGAGCGCGATGGGACGGCGCGACTATGCAATCCTGCTGGTGCTGGCCCGGCTCGGATTGCGAGCGGGCGAAGTGATGTCCTTGGAACTCGATGACATCGATTGGAGCACTGGCGAGCTCACCGTGCGTGGCAAGGGCCGCAGGAGCCAGCTGCCGCTTGCGCCGGATGTCGGCAAAGCGATTGCGGCGTACTTGCGCCACGGCCGACCCGAGTGCGCGTCGCGGCGTGTTTTTCTGCGCACCAAGGCACCGATTGGAGGTTTCCACGGCGCAAGCGGCGTCGGATCCATGGTTCGACATCACCTCAAGCGGGCACGGATCAACTCGCCGACCTTCGGCACGCATCAGTTTCGTCATGGACTCGCAAGCGACATGCTGCGCCAAGGCGCATCGCTTGCCGAGATCGGCGCGGTGCTGGGTCATCAGCACCCCGATACCACTCGCATCTACACGAAGATCGATTTGAAGTCCTTGCAAGCCCTGGCTCAGCGCTGGCCGGGCGGCGTGCCATGAACACGCTGCGGCGCGCGATAGCCGAGTACCTGGCTCTCCGACGCAGTCTCGGCTTCAAGATGAACGATGCCGCTCGAACGTTGCCAGACTTCGCCACGTTCATGGAACGCCGCCACGCCTCGTATATCACGCAGGCGTTGGCGTTGAAGTGGGCACAGAGGCCCCGGCACGCGCACCCCGCGCACTGGGCCAGCCGACTTTGCCACGTGCGCCAGTTCGCCCGCTACCGCAGTGCAAGCGACCCGCGCACGCAGATTCCGGCGCCAGGCCTGCTGCCCTTCCAGCCTAAGCGGGCCCGGCCTTACCTTTACACCGATGAGGAGATCCAGCAGCTTTTGCACACGACGCTGCATATGCCGCTTTCGCCCCAGCAGCGTAATACCTGTGCGCTGCTGCCGTGGGTTTATTACTGCCTGTTTGGCCTGCTCAGCGTCTCGGGCCTGCGCCTGGGTGAAGCGCGCAACCTCACGCTCGAAGATGTCGACCTGAAAGCCGGCGTGCTGACCGTTCGCGGCGGCAAATTTGGTAAGGATAGATGGGTGCCTATCCACCCCACCACCTGCAAGGTCTTGTCCCGATATATCGAGCGACGCAAGCGGCATTGGGGCGCACGCTCGGTTTCCCCGTACTTGCTCGTCTCGAGCTGGGGCAACCGACTGGATGGGGCACAGATTCATCGGGCGTTCTATGCGGCCTCTCGCCGCATCGGACTGCGCGGCGCACGTGACAGCCATGGGCCGCGTCTGCACGATTTTCGCCATCGATTCGCCACGACAACGCTGGTGAACTGGTACCGCTCGAAGGAGGACCCCGAAAGACGCCTGCCCCTTCTGAGTGCGTTTCTCGGGCACGTTCATGTCGCGGACACCCAGTGGTATCTGAGCGGATCGCCAGAGCTGATGCGCGAAGCGATGCTTCGCCTCGAGCATCGCTGGGGGAAGCCTTCATGAGCGACACGATCAGTTTTGCGCCGTTGCTAGAGCGATTCTTCCTGCAGCGGTTGATGCAGCAGCGCCAGGTGAGCCCACACACCATCGCCTCCTATCGCGATACGTTCTGTCGGCTGTTGAAGTTCACCCAGCGGCACCTGCATACGGGACCCTCGCAGCTTCGATTCGAGCAGATTACCGCGCCCTTGATCGGCAAGTTCCTGGACCATTTGGAAAAGCACGACGGGATCAGCGTGCGCACGCGCAACCTGCGCCTGACAGCGATCCATTCGTTCTTTCGATATGTGGCCTTTGAGGCCCCTCAGCACGCCTCGCAAATCCAGCGTGTCCTGGCGATTCCGAGCAAGCGCTTCACACGCACCTTGGTCAGCTTTCTCACGCGCCCAGAAGTCGATGCGCTGCTCGCTGCACCGGGCCGGAACACCTGGTCTGACCGGCGCGACCACGCGTTCATGCTGACGGCGGTACAGACCGGCTTTCGCCTCTCGGAGATGACCGGGCTTAAACGCGAGGATCTTGTTCTTGGCGCTGGCGCCCATTTGAGAGTGATCGGCAAGGGCAGACGTGAGCGATGTACGCCGCTTGCCAAGGCCACCCGCGCCGTGCTCAAAGCCTGGATGCGTGAGCCCCAACGGGGTGAGGACCATATCCTCTTCCCCAACGCCCGCGGCGGCCGGCTTACCGTTCACGGCGTTCAGTACCTGCTCAACAAGCACCGCCGCGCCGCGGCCCGCATCTGCCCCTCGCTTGAACAAAAGCGCGTCAGCGTCCACCGTCTGAGACACACGATGGCCGTTGATATGCTCCAAGAAGGTGTCGATCGGTCCACCATTGCACTGTGGCTTGGTCATCAACATGTCCAGACTACACAGATATACCTCGACGCCACACTCGCAATGAAGGAAAAGGCTCTCGCCAAGGCCACTCCGCGTAAGGGCAGGCCGAACCGCTATCGCCCAGGCGATCAGCTGCTGGCCTTTCTGAAGGACCTGTGAGGCTCCAAAACTATGTCGTGTAATCAACTGAGCCCCTGCACCGCGCACAGCCTAATTTCCGACAAAACCCGATGGGCTTTCCTTCCGTGCAGATATAGTCGGACGCGAGACATAGTG
>CATPBK010000007.1 GCA_955652705.1 Candidatus Dormiibacterota bacterium
CCGTTTGGCGACCGGGTGCGGGCCGCGCTGCAGGCCGAAGGCGTGGAGGTTTTGCGGCCCGCGGCGCCAGGCGAAGACACGGGTTACACGGTCGCGCTCGTGGACAGCGAGGGCGAGCGGACCTTCGTCACGGCAACAGGAGCTGACGCCAAGGTTGCTCCGGCCGACCTCTCGGGCCTCCGCTACCGCTCCGACGACGCGATCTACATCTCGGGCTACGACCTCGCCTATCCGGAGAGCGGCCCCGCTCTGGCGGCGCACATCGGAGCGCTCCCGGACGGCCCCCTGGTTGCCGTGGACCCTGGGCCGCTCGCGGCCGACATCCCCTCAGAACGCTGGGAAGCGGTCCTCGTCCGGACCGACCTGCTGAGCCTGAACGCACGCGAAGCCGAGCTGCTCGGAGGTAGCGCGCGGCTTCAGAGCCGGCTGCATCCCGCCGGGGTGCTCATCCTGCGGGATGGACCGCGCGGGGCGACGCTGCACGTCGCCGGCGAACCGGCGATCCTGGTCAAGTCTCCGGTGGTCAAAGCCGTCGACAGCAGCGGAGCGGGCGACGTGCATGTGGGCGCCACTCTCGCGGGGCTGGCGCAGGGCCTGGCCTGGGTCGCGGCTGTAGAGCTTGCGAATCGCGCCGCCGCTTACTCGGTGACGCAGTCGGGACCCGCCAACGGGCCCACCCTTCGCCAGCTTCGCGAATTCGACGGACCCGCTGTTAGCATGTCCTGACGGAGAGCGCCGGCCAGGCAGCCGAGGCGGGTCCTCGCCGGAGTCATCTGGGTTGGGGGAGTTAGATGGCAGCTGAGCTGACGAAGGCAGACAAGAACGCGACCTTCGGAGTGGAACTCAACGGGATCAACGTGATCGCCGAGGACGAGCGCAAGGGACGCCCCGCCGACCTCTTCTGGCCCTGGTGCGCGGCCAACATCTCGGTCCTCGGGATCAGCTACGGCTCGTTCCTGCTTGGCTTTGGCATCTCCTTCTGGCAGGCCACCATCGCGGGCGTCGTCGGGACCATCCTCTCCTTCTTGCTCGTCGGCTACGTGTCGCTAGCGGGCAAGCGAGGCTCGGCACCGACGATGATCCTGAGCCGGGCTGCTTATGGCGTCACCGGCGGCAAGCTACCTGCGGCGCTCTCCTACATCCTGCTGGTGGGCTGGGAGACGGTCCTGGTCTCGCTCGCGACCCTCGCCACAGCGACAGTCTTCGACAGGTTGGGCTGGGGCGGTGGGAACACCACCAAGATCGTGGCTTTCCTGGTCGTGGCCGCGATAGTCGTGCTGGCCGGGATCTTCGGGTTCAACCTGATCATGCGCCTGCAGACGGTGCTCACGATCGCGCTCGCCGTGCTCACCGTGGGGTACGTCGCCCTGACCTTCCAGGACATCCACTTCGATAAGGTTTCAGCGCTGCCGGGCGGCTCCTGGCAGGCGGTCTTGGGCGCCTTGATCTTCGCCGCGACAGGCTTCGGCCTGGGCTGGGTAAACGCCGGCGGGGACTATTCCCGCTACCTCCCCCGGAATGCCTCCAGTCGCGGCGTCGTCTGGTGGACGACGTTCGGGGCCAGCTTGGCGCCCGTGATCCTGGTGATCATCGGGCTCCTGCTCGCGGGCTCCGATCCGAAGCTCAGCCAGGCAATCGGCAGCGACCCCGTCGGCGCCCTGACCACCCTGCTGCCTACTTGGTACCTGATCCCCTTTGCGATCGTCGCCATCGGCGGCCTGATCGCCGGCGCGGTGCTGGACATCTACTCGTCCGGCTTGGCGCTCCTGACGCTCGGCCTCAGGGTGCCGCGCTGGACGGCGGCCGGTATCGACGGGGTGATCATGATCATCGGGACGATCTACGTCGTCTTCTTCGCCAGCAACTTCATCGGCCCTTTCGAAGGCTTCCTGATCACGCTCGGAGTGCCGATCGCGGCCTGGTGCGGCGTCTTTCTCGCCGACCTCTTGACGCGGCGGCGCGATTATGCGGACGCCGAGCTCTACGACAGCCACGGGCGCTACGGCTCAGCCGATCTGGTGGCAGTGGGGACGACACTCGTCGCCACGGTCATCGGCTGGGGGCTGGTGACGAACACGCTGTCCAGCGCGCTGGCCTGGCAAGGCTTCTTGCTGGAGCCGCTTGGTCTCGGCCCGAAGGTCAACGGGCCCTGGTCGTTCGCGAACCTCGGCGTGCTCGTGGCGCTGGTAATCGGCTTCGCGGCCCAGTTTGCGCTTGGGAGGGCACGGGTGCGCCGGCAGGAAGTCGCCGCTTCCCATTCCGCCAGCCCGGCGGGCGCGACGCCCTAGTGTCCACCTAAAGCCTCCGCGCCGACCGGGCGGCCACGAGAGTTACCTGCCCGGGTACTGATGGGTAGCACCATGAGCAGGAGGGCAGCCTAATGCGTCCAGGAATCGGAGCCATTAGCGCGGCGGCGGCGGTGATTTTCATGGCCGGCGCCTGCGGAGGATCGAACGGCACGACGGGCTCGAACACCCCCACCCCGACCCCCACCGCGGCGCCCAACGTGCTGGCCAAGGCGGAGACCGTGGCCGGCCAGTCGATGACCATCCTCGTGGACAGCAGGGGCATGACCGTCTATCGCTGGTCCACTGACACAGGAGCCAACAAGGGCAAGATCAACTGCGTCGGCGGCTGCGCGGCGGTCTGGCCTCCTTTCGTCCTCACCGGGGGAGCCGCCAGCCCGGTCGCCGGGTCGGGAGTGACCGGTACCCTCAGCACCCTCCCGAACCCTGACGGCAAGGGAACTCAGATCCTCTACAACGGCTGGCCTCTCTACTTCTACGCCAAGGACCAGGCCCCGGGCGACACTACCGGGCAGGGGGTCGGAGGCAAGTGGTTCGTGGTTCCGCCCGACCAGGCCGCGAACGCGTAAGGCTACAAGCCCCGCGCCGTTCCCCCAGAGATTCTCGCCCGCGGGCGTAGTCTTCGCGCTGTGCGCAAGGTCTACCGGGGCCGCGACATCGAGGTCAGTTTCGACCTCGACATCTGCATCCACATCGCCGAATGCCTGCGCGGCGACCCCGACGTTTTCAGACTCGAGCGGAGGCCGTGGGTGCTGCCTGACGAGGGGGAGGCGGAGGAGGTGGCCGAGATCGTGGAGCGATGCCCGAGCGGGGCCCTCCTCTACCGCCGGCTCGATGGTGGCCGGCAGGAGCAGCATCACGGCACGAAGGTGACGCCGATGCGGAATGGCCCGCTGCTGGTGACCGGCGAAATCGAGGTCAGGCGCGAGGATGGGACCGTCGAGACGCTGCCGCGCGCGACGCTCTGTCGCTGCGGATCCTCAGAACACAAGCCCTTCTGCGACAACCAGCACCTCGTGATCAACTTCCGCGCGCCTGGCGAGCCCTACAAGATCCACTTGAGCTCAGTGCGTCCCAGGCTGGATGCGCCGATCAGCAAGTCTCAAGACCCGCGCCGGCTTTCCTGAAGCTCCTTGTCACATCGGCTGGGGCTTGCTTCGTCAAAGGTGTGACGAGGGAATGACCGATGGAGCAGATTCGCGAGCTCGACC
>CATPBK010000008.1 GCA_955652705.1 Candidatus Dormiibacterota bacterium
GTCGGCGAGGCGGCCCGCGGCGTCTCCCGGGAGCTGGGCGCACCGCGCTGGCCTTACGCCGCCGAAGCCTAGTGGACTGTAACGGCCATTTGACGTGCATCCGACGTCCCAGGCCGCCGGGCGCCCTTCAGGCGCTGATGCCGGTGTTGCGGGCCCCGGCGCTAGACATCACGCATCTTTGGATGCGCTCGTCGTCGCGCCACCCGCGCCTTGGCACCGACGGCCTGGAACGCCGGTCTACGAGCCTCCGGCCTGCTACGCAAATGGCCGTTACAGTCCACTAGCCGGCCGCCTGCCCGGGAGACCTGAAGCGGCCGACTGCCGGACAATGCCTCAGTGAGGGTCGGCGTCAGCCTCGGGATCAGCTCGCGCCAGCAGCTCAGGGACTTCGCGACAGAGGTCGGCCAGCTGGAGCGGGCGGGCGCCGGCCGGATCTGGCTGATCGACTCCCAGCTGGCGATGAAAGACGTCTACGTCGGGCTGGCGCTGGCTGCCCTGCACACCGAGCAGGCCTGGCTCGGCACCGGCGTGACCAACCCGATCACCCGCCATCCCAGCGTGACGGCCAACGCGATCCTGGCCATCGACGAGCTCTCCGGCGGACGGGCGGTCTTCGGGCTCGGAGCCGGCGACTCCGCCGTCTACGGGATCGGCTCCAAGCCCGCCAAGGTGGCGGAGCTGGAGCCTGCGCTGCACTTTTTCCGGGAGGCGCTGCCCCGGATTCCGATCTACCTGGCGGTCAGCCAGCCCCGCATGTGCCGGCTGGCAGGTCGCCTGGCCGACGGCGCGATCGTGATGGGCCCTTCGCAGCCGGACTTCGTCCGCCGGCAAGTCGGCTGGATCATGGAGGGCCTGCAGACGGCGGCCCGCGACCGGGCGAGCTTCGACGTCTCGCTCCTGGTGACGCTGGCCGAGTCGGTGGACGACGTCCGCGCCTGGGCGACCAGCGAGGCCAGGCTGATCGCCGACTTCGCCGAGCTGCCCGCGGGTCTGGAGCGCTACCGCAACGAGATCGCCGCCGCCAAGGCTTCGTACGACTTCAAAGAGCACCTTTCGGTGCACGCCGGGCACAGGGCGGCGATCAGCGATGAGCTGGCGCGCACCCTGGCCGTGGTCGGCACCGCTGAGGAGTGCGCCGCGCGCCTGGAGGAATTGCTGGCTTGCGGCGGCGACTCGCTGATCTTCGCGCTCCCCGGCTCGGGCCGGGTCGAGCGGCTGCGCTTCATCACCGAAGAGGTCCTGAGCAAGGTCGCCGGCGAGTGAAGTCGGCGGCCTTCGACTACGAGCGCCCCACCTCGCTGCCCGAGGCCCTGGACCTGCTGGATCGCCACGGCGAGGACTGCAAGCCCCTGGCCGGCGGCCAGAGCCTGGTGCCGCTGCTGGCCATGCGGCTGGCTCGGCCCCGCCTGCTCGTCGACCTCGACCGGGTGCCCGAGCTCCGTGGCTTCACCGGCCAGGCAGCCGGGGCGATGACCACCAACGCCCAGCTCGAACGTCGGGCCGGCGACCTGCCGCCCGTCATCGCCGCCGCCCTCCCGCACATCGGCCACTTCCAGATCCGCAACCGGGGCACGGTCGGGGGCTCGCTCGCTCATCTCGACCCGGCCGGCGAGTGGCCGGCCCTGGCTCTCCTGCTCGAGGCCGAGCTGACCGTCGAGTCGAAGCGGCGCGGCCGCCGGACGCTGAGCGCCGGCGAGTTCATGCGCGGGCCGCTCACCACCGCTCTCGCCGCCGACGAGCTGCTCATCTCGGTCAGCTGGCCGCGCTGGCCGGCCGGCGCCCGCTGGGCCTTCGCCGAGGTCGCCCGCCGGCCCGGGGATTTCGCGCTGGCCGGTGCCGCCTGCACGGTGATCGCCGGGCGGACCCGCGCGGTGGTGTTCGCGGTCGGGCCGTTGCCCCAGGTGGCCGGCGACGGCGGCTTCGAGGTCACTGGCGACCTCCACGCCTCGGCCGCGTATCGCCGGGAGGTCGGTAAGCGCCTGCTGGACCGCGTCATGACGCAGGCCGCGATATAAAACGTGGAACAAAGCCTGCGCGTCAAAGTCAACGGCCAGGACCTCAGGCGCGAGGTGCCGCCGCGCCTGACCCTGGCCGACTTCCTGCGCGACCGGCTCCGGCTGACCGGCACGCACCTGGGCTGCGAGCACGGCGTCTGCGGCGCCTGCACCGTGCTGCTGGATGGGGACGCCGTGCGGGCGTGCCTGCTGCTGGCGGTCCAGGCGGACGGCCGCGAGGTGACCACGGTGGAGGGCATGGGGGAGCCCGGCCGCCTGACGCCGCTGCAGCGCGCGTTTCTCGCGCGTGGCGCCTTCCAGTGCGGCTTCTGCACTCCCGGCTTCCTGGCCACCGGCGAGGCCCTGCTCCGTTCCGGCCGCCGCCTCACTCGCGCCGAGCTGCCCCAGCTGCTGGCCGGCAATCTCTGCCGCTGCACCGGCTACGGCCCGATCGTGGACGCCATCCTGGAGGCCACCGGGAGCAGGTGAGGGCCGGATTCGACAGTGACGCGCTGCTGGTCCGGGGACAGGGCGGCTTCCTGGCCGACCTCGACCTGGACGCCCTCGACGTCTGCTTCGTCCGCTCGCCCTACCCGCATGCGCGCGTCCAGTCGATCAGCCTGCCCGGCGGTCGCGGCCTGACCGGCACCCAGCTGGCCCGCCTGGCCGGCCCGCTGCAGGTCGACGGGCCAGGTCTCAAAGCTGTCCCCTGGTGGCCGCTGGCCGTAGAGAAGGTCCGCTTCGTCGGGGAGGCGGTGGCTCTCGTTTGGGCAGAAGATCGCTACCTGGCCGAAGACCTGGCCGAAGAGGCCGAGGTCGAGTACGAGCCGATCCCAGCGGGCCCGCTCCACGATGAGGCCCCGGACGGCGTGCTCTACGACGGCCAGCGGGCGGGCGGCGACCTGGACGCAGCCTTCGGCCGAGCGGTGCGCGTGCTCGAGCGTACCTTCAAGACCGCGCGCCAGACGCCGCTCCCCCTCGAAGCGCGCGGCGTGGTCGCCCACTGGGACGGCGCCGCCGGCCGCCTCACGGTCTGGACGTCGACGCAGGTCCCCAACCTCGTCCGGACGGCCCTCGCCTCATCCCTCCGGCTCGCCGAAGGCGACCTGCGCGTCATCGTCCCAGCGGTGGGCGGAGGCTTCGGCTTGAAGGCGCACGTCTTTCCCGAGGAGCTGGCGGTCGCCGCGCTCGCGCGCCACCTGGACCGGACCGTGCGCTGGGTCGAGGACCGCCGCGAGAACCTGCTCGCCAGCGCCCACGCGCACGAGGAGACCGTCCGGCTCCGCCTCGCGCTCGACGCGCAGGGCCGCTTCCTGGCGGTCGACGCGGAGGTCACCTGCGACGTCGGGGCTTACTCGGTCTTCCCGTTTTCGGCTTCGCTGGAGCCGGTGACGACCGGGCAGACGCTCTTCGGCCCTTACGCCCTGGAGGCCTTCCGGTTGCGCGCTCTAGGCCTGGCCAGCAGCAAATGCCCGGCCGGCGCCTACCGGGGCGTGGGCATGAACGCCGCCGCCTACGCGACCGAGCGGATGGTGGACGTGGCGGCCCGCGAGCTGGGCCTCGACCCGCTCGAGCTGCGCCGGCGCAACGCGATCCGCGAGTTCCCGACGGCCACCGCCGCCGGCCGCCAGCTCGACTCCGGCGATTATCTGGGGCTCTTGGGCCGTCTCGACGCGCCTTACCGAGAGCTCCGCCGTCAGCAGGCCGAGGCCCGCCGCGAAGGCCGTCTCTTCGGGATCGGGCTCGGCTTCTTCAACGAGCACAGCGGGACGGGCGCCTCCGAATACCGAAGCCGCGGCATCACCACGATCCCCGGCTTCGACAGCGCCCGCGTCCGGGTGGGCGAGGACGGCTCGATCGAGATCGCCACGGGCGGCGCCGACGCCGGCCAGGGTCATGCGCAGACGTACCGGCTGCTGGCGGCCCGGGAGCTGGGCGTGGCAGCGGAGAAGGTGGTCGTGATCGAAGGGGATACCGACGCCTGCCCGCCAGGCAGCGGCACCTTCGTCAGCCGCGGCGCGGTGGGCTGCCTGACGGCGCTGACCGAGGCCCTCCGCGAGGTCGCCGAAAAGGACCTCGCGCCCGGGCTGGAGGTGACCAAGCTGGTCGATCCCCGGCAGGTCTTTCCGAGCGGCGCCCACCTGGCCGCGGTCGAGGTGGACCCGCTCGGCCTCAACCCGCGTGTGGTCCGCTACCTGGCCGTCGAGGACTGCGGCGTCGTCGTCAACGAGCGGGCCGCGGAGGCACAGGTGCGGGGCGGCGTGGCGATGGGCATCGGCGGGGTCCTGCTGGAAGAGATCCGCTACTCCGAGGACGGCCAGCCGCTCGCCTCCACACTCCTCGACTACCTGGTGCCGCTGGCGCCCGACGTGCCGGAGATCGAGGTCGAGCACCTGGAGTCGCCCAGCCCGCTCACCGCCCTCGGGTCAAAGGGAGTGGGGGAAGCCGGCACGATCGGCGCCTTCGCGGCCGTCGCCAACGCGGTCGCCGACGCGGTCCAGGCGGAGCTGACCGACCTGCCCTACTCGCCAGACCGCCTCTTCCACGCCCTCCAGGGCTGAGGAGGGCTCGGGACCCTAGGGGTTCGGAGCTGGCCGCCGCAACCGGTCGGCCACCAGCAGGACACCGGCCACGATCAGGAGGGCCGGCCCCGCGATTCGGCCCGCCACGCCCAGGTCCCGGCCGCTCACGTGCAGCACGCCTTCGAAGAAGACCAGCCCGACTGCAAAGATCCCGGCCGCCGCGACCATTAACCTGACCCCGCTCTTGGCCAGGTCCTGGCGTCGGTTGAGCCAGCCCTGGATCGTGATCCCGAGCCCGGTGCCGCCGATGGCGGGGAGCGCCCAGGCGTAAGCCCAGGTGGCCCAGAGCCCGGTCAGGTTCTGGACGAAGAGGAGGGCGGCGGTCACGAGGACGATCGCGCCAGGAATGGCCAGCCAGGCGAGGCTTCGCGCGGACACCGCGATCGCCAGCAGGGCGACGCCAGGCGCGGCCACGAAGAATGGCCAGCCATAGCGCCCCAGGTCGAAGTGGAAGACCTGTCCGGCCAGAAAGAGCACGCCCAGCGCAACCAGCAGCAGACCGAACCAGAGACTGGCGTCCCGGCTGCGCAGTTGGTCCATCGCCTCGGCGCCAGATTAGACCAATCCTTCCGCCGGTTCTGCGCCTCTTCTTCACAACCTGCTCACAAGCTCCGGCCATCGTGAAGCCCATTCGGAGTCCTTCCAGAAACAAGGAGAAAGACAGAAATGCGTGCAAGGTTTGCGTTGATATGGGGAGCGTTCACGCTCCTGATCGCCGGGATAGCCGGCTTCATCGGTTACCAGGCCGGCCTGGCGAGCCACGTCGCGACCTCGGCTGGCGCGGTCGAAGGGCCGGGCGCCGAGGGCTGGGGCTTCGGGTTCTTCGGCTTCATCCCGTTCCTGCTCGTGATCCTGCTGCTGCTGGCGATCTTCCGCCGGCCGCGCTGGTACGGCGGGCCCTGGACGCACGGTCGCGGCGGCTGGGGCGGCCCTGGCGGCCCTGGTGGCCCTGGCGGCCTGGAAAGCAAGTTGCAGGACTGGCACCGGAAGGCGCACGAGAACCCGTCCCCGGCCGCCCAGCCGCCGGAGGACGCCTCCCGCGTCTAGCGCTCCGGCGCTCGGCGGCGCGCCTACGATGGCGCCGGTGAAGACGATCCTGGTCGTCGACGACGAACCCAGGATCGTCCAGTTGGTGCGCGACTACCTGGAGTCCGGCGGCTTCCACGTCGTCACCGCGGGTGACGGGCCGGCGGCTCTCCGGGAGGCGGCCGCCCGGCGGCCCGACCTGGTCGTCCTCGACCTCGGCCTGCCCGGGCTGGACGGCCTCGACGTGACGCGCTCGCTGCGGCGGGAGGGCGCCGTTCCCATCATCATGCTCACCGCGCGCACTGACGAGTCCGACAAGCTGGTCGGCCTCGAGCTGGGCGCCGACGACTACGTGACCAAGCCCTTCAGCCCCAAGGAGCTGGTGGCCCGCATCCGCGCCGTTCTGCGGCGCGTCGAAGGCCTCCGCGAGGCCAGCGACCTGGTCCGGGTCGGCGACGACGTCGAGCTCGACATCCCGCGCATGGAGGTCACGGTTGCGGGCCGGCGCGTCGAGCTGACGCCGACCGAGTTCCAGCTCCTGGCCACGCTGGCCCGCCAGCCTGGCCGCGTCTTCACCCGCGCCCAGCTGCTTGACGCGGTGCACGGCGTGGCCTTCGAGTCCTACGAGCGGGCCATCGACGCCCACGTCAAGAACCTCCGGCGCAAGCTCGAGCCCGACCCGCGGTCCCCGCGCTACCTGCAGACCGTGTTCGGGGTGGGCTACCGCTTCGCCGACCCGCGGCGATGAGGCGTCCGCGCGGGCGCCCGCCCTGGTGGCCGGAGGGCGAGCCGTTTCCACCGCGTGGGGGGCCGCCGTGGCGCCGCCACGGCCGCCGCTTCCTGCTCTTCCGGCTCGGCTGCCTGGCCGGCCTCTTGCTCCTGGTCCTCTACAGCGTCACGGCGATGCTGGTCCTGGCCGGCCAGCTCGGGTTGATCGCGGTGAAGGCCGGTCCGGGTTGGGTGATCCTGCTCGGCATCCCATTCGTCCTCGTGCTCGCGCTCGCCATCTTCGCCTTGCGCGGAGTCCGCGCACCGGTCGGGCAGCTGGTCGACGCGGCTGGGCAGATCGAGGCCGGCGACTATTCCGCCCGCATCGCCGAGGGCGGTCCGCGCGAGCTGCGCTCGGTCGCCAGGGCCTTCAACTCGATGAGCGCTCGCCTGGAGGCGACCGACGCCCAGCGCCGCTCGTTCGTGGCCGACGTCACCCACGAGCTGCGGACGCCGCTGGCGATCATCCGCGGGCAGGCGGAGGCCATCGCGGACGGCGTCTATGCCGGCGACGCGGAGCACGTGGCCCCGATCCTGGACGCTACCGAGTCGTTGGAGCGCCTGGTCGCCGACCTCGCCACGCTCACTCTGAGCGAGACCGGCAGCCTCTCACTGGCCAGGGAACCGGTCGACCTCGCGGTGCTGGTGAACGAGACCCTGGCCGCGTTCAGTTCCGAAGCTCAAGCCAAGGGCGTGCGTCTCTCTGAGCAAGTCAGCGCCGAGGTGCCCCTCGTCGACGTGGACCCGGCGAGGATCCGCGGCGTGCTGGCCAACCTGCTTGCGAACGCCCTCCGCCACACGCCGGCGGAAGGGTCGATCCGCGTCAGCGCCCAGCCGTCAGGCGAGACCGTGACGCTGACGGTCACCGACGATGGCGACGGCATCCCGCCAGACCTGCTCCCGCGCGTCTTCGACAGGTTCACCCGCGGCCCCGGCTCGACAGGCTCCGGCCTCGGCCTGGCGATCGCCCGCGACGTGGTCCAGGCCCACGGCGGCACCATCGATGTGACGAGCGAGGTCGGGAAGGGCACCGCAGCCCGCGTCGTCCTGCCGGCCTGGAAAACGAACGCCGCCTCGGGGGTAGTCGAGGCGGCGCCTGGGTGATGAGGTGAGCGATCGGGCGCATTTCCGATCCGCTCGGTACCTTCCAATCAACGTGGATCGCTAGAAAAAGTTCCGCGAACCTAGGCCGCCACCCAGTCGATAACCCCCATTCGCCGGCAGGTGGGTCTTTCACAGGGCGGGTGATACCACCGTTCGCCGGCGAATGGGCCGGTCACGTGCCCGGGTCGCCATTACTACGAACTGGACAAGTAGGACCCGGCGGCCGGCCCGAAGGTAAAGAGCCCTTCGCCCGCAGCGCCACCGCGCCTAAAGTAGCCGGGTGGCCCGGCCCAGCACCGTCTTCGCCTGCTCCGAATGCGGGGGCGAGAGTCCCAAATGGGCCGGCCAGTGCCCCCACTGCAAGGCCTGGAACACCCTCGAAGAGTTCAAGGTCGTCCAGCCCCGCAAAGGCCGCGAGGCTGAGCGCAAGACGCAATCCGCCGGCCCCGTCCCGCTCACCGACATCGACGCCGACGACGCCCCCCGCCTGGTCCTCGACTGGGGAGAGCTGAACCGAGTCCTCGGCGGCGGCATGGTGCCCGGCAGCCTGGTGCTGGTCGGGGGCGAGCCGGGCGTGGGGAAGAGCACGCTCCTCATGCACCTGGCTAGGCAGGTGGCGGCGCGGGGCGCCGTCCTCTACGTGAGCGGCGAGGAGTCGGCCCGCCAGGTGAAGATGCGCGCCGACCGGCTCGGCGCCGTCCACGACCGCCTCTTGATGCTCCCCGAGACGGACGCCGACGCGGTACTGGGAGCGATCGAGATCACGGCCCCCAAGCTCGCCATCGTCGACTCCATCCAGACCATGTATGACGCGGGCCTGGAGGCGGCGGCGGGTACGGTCAGCCAGGTCCGGGAGTGCGCGGCCCGGCTGCAGCGCCTGGCCAAGGCGAGCGGAACCACCATCTTCCTGGTCGGCCACGTCACCAAGGAGGGCAGCCTGGCCGGCCCGCGCGTCCTCGAGCACATGGTCGACACCGTCCTCTATCTGGAAGGTGATCGCCATCAGGAATTCCGAATCCTGAGGGCCACCAAGAACCGATTTGGGTCGACCGACGAGATCGGGATCTTCTCGATGGGCGAAGCTGGCCTGGAGGAGGTCGCCGACCCAAGCGCGGCGCTTCTTGGCGAAAACAGCCTGAATTCGAGTGGTACAGTCGTACTAGCGGCGGTCGAAGGGACCCGGCCGCTCCTCGTGGAGCTGCAGAGTCTCGTGACGGATAGCCCTTATGAGCTTCCGCGGCGCTCGGCGACGGGCGTCGACTTAAACCGCCTTCACATGATCATCGCGGTGGTTGAGACGAGAGCCAGGCTCCGGATCGGCAAACGCGACATATTCGTGAACGTGGCCGGCGGTATTCGCGTCAGCGAGCCGGCCGCGGATCTGGGCCTCGCGCTCAGCATCGCCAGCAACCTGATGGACCAGCCCCTGCCGGGCGGCACGGTCGTGATCGGGGAGCTGGGGCTGACGGGCGAGGTCCGCCGGGTGGGCCAGTTGGACCGCCGCCTGCAGGAGGCGGCGCGCCGCGGCTTCACCCGGGCCATCATCCCGTCCGGCGGCACCGTCGCCGGACGTCCCGCGGAGCTCGACTGCATCGAGGTCCGCCACCTGACGGAGGCGATCTCCGTCGCATTCTCACCAGATCTCGTCCCGGCACCACGGATTCATATCGAATAGGAGGAAAAGTTCATATGCGGCGTTCCGAAGCCTGGGCCCGCTGGGCGGGGACTGGGCTCGGAGTGGTCGGCGGCTTCATCCTGGGCTACTTCTTGGTGCGCACCGCCGGGGTCACACCCCCCGGCAGCGGCGTCATCATCAGCCTGACCACCCTCGAGGGCCTGATCTTCGCCTACCTCGGCGCTCCCTACGTCCTGGGGGGCTGGCGCAGCGTCAACTTCACGCTGCGCACGACGCCCCTGCCCGATCTCATCACCGGCCTCTTTGGCCTCTGCGTAGGCCTGCTGGTCGCGGTCCTGATCGGTTCGTTCGTGCGCGACTTCCCGTTCGGCGTGGCCTTGAGCGCGGTGCTCGCCGCGCTGCTCGGTTTCCTCGGCGCCAGTGTCGGCCTGACGCGTCGCGCCGAGCTCTTGGCCCTGATGGGCTGGGGCCGTTCCGAAGTTCCCCAGCGGCGGGTGAAGTCCGCCATCCTGGACACCTCGGTCATCATCGACGGCCGCGTCCTCGACCTGGTGCACACCGGGTTCCTGGACATGCCCCTGATCGTGCCCCGATTCGTCCTGAAAGAGCTGCAGCAGGTGGCCGACTCGTCGGACAACGTGCGGCGGAACCGGGGCCGGCGTGGTTTGGAGGTACTGACCCAGCTCCAGAAAGAGCCCGACCTGGTCATCGAATTCTTTTATTTATATCCGTACGGGTACATGGAGTTCGACACCAAGCTAATTCGCATGGCCAGCCGGCTGGGAGCGGCGCTCCTCACCAACGACTTCAACCTGAACCGGATCGCGCGGCTGGAGGGAGTCCTGGTGCTGAACCTGAACGAGCTCACCAACGCGCTCAAGCCCATCGCCATCCCGGGCGAGGAGCTCAGCGTGATCGTCGTCAAGGAGGGCAAGGAAGCCGGGCAGGGCGTCGGTTACCTGGACGACGGCACCATGGTCGTGGTCGAGAACGGCCGCCGGTTCCTGAACCAGCCGGTGACCGCGACGGTGACCTCGGTCCTCCAGACGGCGGCAGGCCGCATGATCTTCGCGGCGCCAGGCAACGGGGTCCCGCCTCGCCGCCGTCAGAGCAAGGAACCGATGTGAGCTGGTGGCCCGGTTCAGAACGTAAAGGCCCTTCCTTGCAGGCACGCGCGCAGCAGCGCGCGGCACGCGGGCCGAGTGGCCCGCTCCATTTAGAACAATCAAGCCGCCAGGAGCGGTTCACCGGATGAACATCGGAGCGATAGTCGCCGCTGCCGGCACCGGCAGCCGGCTCGGCAAAGGCAGCAAAGCGCTGGTCCAGCTGAACGGCCGGACCACGCTGGCGCGCGCCGTCCAGCTCTTCCTCTCCCTGGACGAGATCGCGAAGATCGTCGTGGTCGGCCCTCCGGCCCGCCTGGAGAGCGCGCGCGAGGAAGTGGAATCGCTGCGCCCGCGCAAGCCGGTCAGCGTCACACCAGGCGGCCCCAGCCGGCAGGACTCGGTGCGGGCGGGCCTGGAGGCGCTCGGCGCCTGCGACTACGTGGTCGTCCATGACGCGGCGCGCCCGCTCGCATCGGCGGCTCTCTGCCGGCGCGTGCTCCAGGCGGCCATCCAGTCGGGCGCCGCCTTCCCGGGGCTGCCGCCCCGCGACGCGGTCAAGCGGGTGGAGGGCGGGCGGCTGGTCGAAAGCCTCGACCGGGCCCAGGTCGTGCTGGCCCAGACGCCGCAGGCCTTCGCCTACCAGCTGCTGCTGACCGTGCACACCCAGGCTTCCGATTCGGGCCAGGTCGGCGACGACGACGCCCAGCTGGTGGCGGCCAGCGGCCACGAGGTGACCGTCGTGGAGGGCGAGACGACCAACATCAAGTTGACGACGCACGAGGACCTGGAGGTGCTGGAGGCGCTCCTCAAGGAGCAGGAAGCAGTACGGTGAGCCCCACCGGGATCACCGCCGGATCTGCGTCCCCCCGAAGGGGCTCAGCCGTTCCTTGAGGGTCGGCCTCGGCTATGACGCGCACCCGCTGGTCAAGGGCCGGCCGCTCGTGATCGGGGGCGTGCCAATCGAACACCCGAAGGGCCTGGACGGGCACTCGGACGCCGACGTCCTCTGCCACGCGCTCATCGACGCCATGCTCGGCGCCGCGGCGCTCGGCACGATCGGCGAGCATTTCCCGCCGGACGAGCCCGAGCTGGAGGGCATCTCCAGCCTGGAGCTGCTGGCGATGACCGCTTCCCTGATCGAGGACGCGGGCCGCAAGGTGGTCAACGTCGACAGCGTGGTCATCGCCCAGGAGCCCCGCCTGCAGCCGCACCTCAGCGAGATGGCGCGCAGCATCGCCGAGACGCTCGGCATCGACCAGGACCTCGTCGGGGTGAAGGCGACCTCGCCGGAGGGCCTCGGCTCGCTCGGCCGCCAGGAGGGCATCGCAGCCCAGGCAGTCGTCCTGCTGGAGTGACTCCCAGCTAGGTGCTGTTCCACAACACCGCCAGCGGGCGCAAGGAGGAGTTCCAGCCGCTCGAGCCGGGGCACGTCCGCCTCTACACCTGCGGCCCCACGGTCTGGAACTTCGCGCACATCGGCAACTTCCGGACCTTTCTCTTCTACGACCTGCTCCGGCGGCACCTGCGGTTCTCCGGCTACCGCTTGACGCACGTGGTCAACATCACCGACATCGAGGACCGGATCATCAGCCACGCCGCCGAGCGCGGCGTCAGCATCCGCGAGTACGCCCGGCCCTACGAGGAAGCGTTCCTGGAAGACCTGGCCACCATCCGCTTCCAGGGCGTCGAGGTGATGCCCCGCGCCACCGAGCACGTGCCCGAGATGGTGGCCATGGTCGAGAAGCTGCTGGCCAAGGGCAACGCCTACCAGGCTGACGCCGACGTCTACTACCGGGTCTCCAGCTTCCCCCGCTACGGCGAGCTGGCTCACCTCGACCGGGCCGGGCTCAAAGCCGGTGCGAGAGTGGCACAGGGGGGGCGGCGGGGGAAGGGCTCCGCCCGGCCGCCGCAAGGGGGGGATGTCCCCCCACAGCGCATTGCCGCTGACGACTATGACAAGGAGGACGTCGTCGATTTCGCGCTCTGGAAGGGCGAGCAGCCGGGCGAGGCGGCGGTCGGCGCCGTCTGGGAGGCTCCCTTCGGCCGGGGCCGCCCCGGCTGGCACATCGAGTGCTCGGCGATGAGCCTCAA
>CATPBK010000009.1 GCA_955652705.1 Candidatus Dormiibacterota bacterium
AAGATCACGCTGCTTCCTTGCTTCACGACGCTGCCGACCGCCCGCACCCGTCCCTTCACCGCGGGCCGGATGAAGTTGATCTTGAGCTCGATGGTGGTGTTGACCTTGCCCAGCTCCTGGACGGTCATGATCGCCATCCCCATGGCGGCGTCCGCCACGGCCGAGAGGATGCCGCCCTGAACGACGCCGTTGGGCTGGTAGTGGCGCTCGTCGAGTTCAAGCTCCAGAACGCAGCGGCCGGCCTCGACCTCGGCCACGTCGACACCGCCGAGCATGTCGGCCCAGCCCCCCCGCGCTGGATGCCCGACGCCCTGCTTGAAGAGTGGTAGCCAGGTCTCGGCCGCGGTGGCTATGGCCCTCTCCTGGTCCGACGCCAGTTCCGCGCCGGCGACTTCGGCTTGGGCGCCAGGGCCACCGCCAGAGCCACGTCGGCGTCGTCCTCGGCGGGGCCGTCGCCCGCGACCCGCTTGCGCAAAGCGATGATCTTGTCGCGCACTCGCGCGGCGTCCTCGAAGGCCAGCTCTCGGGAGAGGCGCTTCATCTCCTTCTCGAGGTCGCGGATGATGGCCAGCACGTCCTCGCGCGGCAGCCCGGCGGTGGCCATCAGCTCGACGGCCTCGGTCGCGATCTCGTGCTTCTCGATCTCGAGGTTATAGATCGCCTTCTTGACGGTCGCCGGCGTGATGCCGTGCTCGACGTTATAGGCGAGCTGGAGATCGCGCCGGCGCTCGGTCTCGTCGATCGCCGACCGCATCGAGACGGTGACGCGGTCGGCGTACATGATCACCTTGCCCTCGACGTTGCGCGCGGCCCGGCCGATGATCTGGATGAACGAGCGGAACGCGCGCAGGTAGCCCTCCTTGTCGGCGTCGAGGATGCCGATGAACGCCACCTCCGGGAGGTCCAGGCCCTCGCGCAGAAGGTTGATGCCGACCAGCACGTCGAAGGTGCCGAGCCGGAGGTCGCGGAGGATCTCGATTCGCTCCAGGGTGTCGATGTCGGAGTGGATGTAGTTGACCTTGAGGCCCATCTCCTTCATGTAGTCGGCGAGGTCCTCGGCGAATCGCTTCGTCAGCGTCGTGACCAGCGACCGGTGTCCCGCCTCGGTGCGCTTTCGCACCTCCGCGAGCAGGTCGTCGACCTGGCCCGCGGTCGGCCGCACCTCGATGTCCGGGTCGACCAGCCCGGTGGGCCGCACGATCATCTCGACCGTCCGCTGCGACTTCCTTTCCTCGTAAGGCCCGGGCGTGGCCGACACGTAGACCACCTGGCTCACCCGCTCCTCCCACTCGTCGAAACTGAGCGGCCGGTTGTCGAATGCGCTCGGCAGCCGGAAGCCGTACTCGACCAGCGGGCCCTTGCGCGAGCGGTCGCCGCCCAGCATCCCGCCCACCTGGGGGACGGCCACGTGCGACTCGTCGACGAAGATGAGCGTGTCCTCCGGCAGGAAGTCCATCAGCGTGTAGGGCGCCTCGCCTGGCTGACGGCGAGTCAGGTGGCGCGAGTAGTTCTCGATGCCCGCGCAGGTGCCGGTCTCCCGCAGCATCTCGAGGTCGAACATCGTGCGCTGGCGCAAGCGCTGCGCCTCCAGGAGCCGGCCGTGTTCCTCGAACCACTTCACCCGCTCCTCGAGCTCGTTCTCGATGTCGCGCAGCGCCAACTCCATCTTCTGGGCCGGCGTCACGTAGTGGGTGGCCGGGAAGATTTTCAGGTCCTGGCGCGAGCCCAGGATCTCGCCTGTCGTGCCGTCCAGCTCCAGAATCCGGTCGACGTCGTCGCCGAAGAACTCGACCCGGTAGACCTTTTCCTCGTAGGCCGGCACCAGGTCGACCACATCACCGCGCACGCGGAACCGGAGCCGGCCGAGGTCGTAGTCGTTGCGCTCGTACTGCATCTCGGTGAGCTTGCGTAGAAACATCTCGCGCCGGATGGATTCGCCCTTGCCGATCTCCAGCGCCTCACCCATGTAGTCCTCGGGCGAGCCGATGCCGTAGATGCAGCTGACGCTGGCGACCACGATCACGTCCCGGCGGGTGATCAGCGCCTGGGTGGTGGAGTGGCGGAGGCGGTCGATCTCCTCGTTGCGGCTGGAGTCCTTCTCGATGTAGGTGTCGCTGCGGGCGATGTAGGCCTCGGGCTGGTAGTAGTCGTAGTAGCTGACGAAGTACTCGACAGCGTTCTCCGGGAAGAGCCGGCGGAACTCGGCCCAGAGCTGGGCGGCCAGGGTCTTGTTCGGGCTCAGCACCAGGATGGGCCGCTCGATCTGCTCGATGACCCAGCTCATGACGTTGGTCTTGCCGCTGCCGGTGACGCCCATCAGCACCTGCTCCTTCAGGCCGGAGCGGAGGCCGTCGACCAGCTGCTCGATGGCCTTCGGCTGGTCGCCGGCGGGCTCGAAGGGGGCGCGCAAGAGGAAGCGGGAGGGCATGGGAGTTCGGGCCTATTCTAGCTTTCCCAAGTCGGTCACAAACGTTTGTTCGTCGGAACCATGCGGGTTGCGTCGGACCCGGTTTAGAACGTAACGGCCCTTCCGCTCAGGCTCGCGCGCCGCAGCGCGCGGCAGGCGGCGCGAGTGCGCCGCTCCAAATCAAAGAAGAGCAGCTCCCAGCCCGTCGCCTCGCGGCTGGCGGCGAGGCGTTTTGGAAACCGGCGCTTACCGCTCGCATGGCCC
This sequence comes from Candidatus Dormiibacterota bacterium, assembly GCA_955652705.1. Classification (GTDB taxonomy): domain Bacteria; phylum Chloroflexota; class Dormibacteria; order Dormibacterales; family Dormibacteraceae; genus VBGR01. The sequence continues at coordinate 2,672 of CATPBK010000009.1, forward strand.
GGCGCGGACCAGGGGGCTAAGCGGGCAGGGACAGGATCAGCGCCTCGACTTTCGTGCCCGCCGGGATGCCATCCGGCCCCGGCGGGATGC
>CATPBK010000010.1 GCA_955652705.1 Candidatus Dormiibacterota bacterium
ATGCTGTCGAACTCGTAGCAACGGATGACGATCGACCCAATCCTCAATTTCGCGTCGAGACTCCCGGAGTCCATCACTGGTTGAGAGTGTATGAAGGGGTGGGCCCGGATGGATTCGAACCATCGACCGTGGAGTTATGAGCTCCCTGCTCTAGGCCGGACTGAGCTACGGGCCCGCGGCTACGCCTCCGGCGAGATTATCTCGACCTGGTCGCCGTCCGGGTCGCCGGCAGCAGGCCCAGCCGGTCCAGCTCCGCCAGGTAGTTACGCACCTCGGTGTCGGCGAGCAGAACCAGGGTGGTCTCCATCGCTCGCCGGCGATCGTTCTTGATGGTCTTGAGGCCGACCGGCGCCCTGGTCAGCTGGGTATCGGGCGTCAGCACCTCCGCGGCCTGAGCGGCGATCCTGGCCAGCCGGATGAGGACCGCGTCGGAGGGCGTTGGAATGGAGCCGGCTTGGGTCAATGGAGCGACGGCGCCTCCGCCGACGCCTCGGGCTGGGCGGGAGATATGCATTCGACCTCGTTGCCGTCCGGGTCGTCGACGTAGAAGGTCCGGACCCCCTTCAGCACCGGGTGGACGCCGGTGCGGACCTCCAGCCCGGCCGCCTCGCAGGAACTACGCAGCGAGTCGTAGCGGTCGGACGCCACGTTGAAGGCGAGGTGATGGAGCGTGCGCAGCGGCTTCTCACGTGGGAACGCGCCTTCGCGGTCGGGATGCTGCGAGAGCACGATCATCTCCGGCACCCCGCCGGGACCCGTGGATGCCCGCAGGAACTTCGTCGGGAAGTCGGGCGGGGAAATCAGCACCAGGCCGAAGAGGTCGCGGTAGAAGCCGAGGCTGCGCTCCAGGTCGCGAGCCCAGAGCACGATCTCGGCGAGGCCCACCACCGGGGAGGTCATGCCGCCACCACCGCCTCCATCATGGCCTCCAGGTTGGCTTGCCGGGCGCGGGGCGGGACCGAGCAGCCGGGCGCCACGAACAGCCCCTCGCCGCCCGTTTGCTTGATCGCCTCCTTGACCTCCCGGCGCACTTCCGCGGGCGTGCCCCGCACCAGCGTTGTGCGCTGGGCCACGCCGCCCATCACGGGCTTGCCGGCGCGCGACTTACCCTCCCGCAACGACGGGTTGCCCTGGTTGTGGACCGACCAGCTGACGACCTGGGCGGGCAGCTCCCGCGCCAGCTCGAAGTGCAGGTGGGAGCCGCAGAGGTGGACGATGTTGAACCAGGCGTCCCGCGGAAGCTCCGAGAGAACGCGCCGGTCGTACGGCAGCAACAGAAACTCGTAGTCCTCGCGCCTCAGCATGTCCGCGCTGGCGTAGCCGGAGATGGCGTAGAAGATGCCGGCCGCGCCCGCCGCCACGGAGCGGCGCGTGAAGTCGACCAGGGCGGCCGCGATCCTGTCCAGAGCCGGCCCCACCACCTCCGGGTGCTGGCGCAGCTCGCGGACCGCGCGGCGTGAATCGCGCCCCGTCAGGTAGCCGGCGACGGTGATCGGCGAGAAGACGGTCTGCACTACAGGGACGTCCGGGCCGAGCTCGTGGGCGACGAGCCCGATCGACTCGACCTGGTCGGCGAGCGACGGCGCCGAGGCGTCCGCCGCCGGCAGGAGCTTCCAGTCTTCAAGCGACTGGACCGGGGCACGCAGTAGCTTCGGCGCTCGCAGCGCATGCCCGGAAGCTGCGTACTCGGCGCCGAAAGCCTCGGCGAAGCAGGAGGCGCGCGGCTGGAATTTCACCCAGTCCCACCCGTAGCGGCGCTGGCGCGCGATGGTCACCTCGGCGAGCGACTGCGGCGACCATTCCTCGCGATAGGTGTGTCCCCAAGCGGCCGCCGGCGGCCGGTCCAGGCGCCGCTGCGCGAGAGCAGCTTCGACCCGGGCGCGCGAGTTCACGAGCCCGAGTGTAGCCAGTGTCCCGGAACCAGCTCCTGAGAGCTAGCTGGGTGCTAGCAGCCGACCGACCCCATGAACTGGTCGATCCGGGTCCCGTCCATCCCCCGGACGATGCGGCTGCCGTCGATGACGACGACCGGAGTGACCTGGCCGTCCAGGTCCTCCCACTCCTGGCGGGCGTGCCCGTCGGCGTCGATGCAGCGCATCTCGTAGGCGATGCTGCGGTTCGCAAGAAAGGCTTTCATGGCCTCGCAGTCGGGGTCGCCGTCGCAGCCGTAGAGGAGGACTTCCACTGGTCACACGGTAAACGATCTAAATGACGTTTGGGATCGCTATAGACGATTTCGATATCACCATTAATGAGACCGATTGACTGGAAGGGCACCGACGTATCATCGCGCCATGGCTGTCCCTGGCGAGGCCGCGCGCTTGCGCGCCGAAGCGGAGGCGAAGCCGCTCAAGCTTCCGGTCAACCGGCGGGTGGACGAGCGCCACCGTTCGGTCACGCCCGACGGGCTCTCGATCTGGTACACGATCCAGGTCTCGCCCCACAGTCGCATCTACGACGTCCTCTTCGAGCGCTCCGACCGGATGCCCTCCGACGCCGAGTGCCAGGCCTGGCTCCAGGAGCTGCTCCCCGACCAGGTCCCGGTCGAGGCGCCCGGCCTGCCCGGCGCCTTCGCCCGCCGCTTCGACGCCTTCGAGCGCGACCCGAGCCGCGAGGCACCCCTCACCTGATGGGGCTCGGTCCCCGCACCCTCGAAAAGCTGCGCCGAGCCGTCGGCCGCGACCACGTCGTCTGGGACGCCTACGACCTGGTCATCTTCGAGCGTGACGCTTCGATCACCGGCGCCCTGCCCGACGCGATCGTCTACCCGGCCAATGCGGAAGAGGTGGCCGCGGTCCTTGAGATCGCCGCCGAGCAGCAGCTGCCGGTCGTTCCCCGTGGCGCCGGGACCGGCCTCTCTGGCGGCGCGGTGACCCTACACGGCGGGCTCGCTCTCTCGCTGGCCAGGTTCCGGCGCATCATCGAGATCGACCCCAAAGGCCGGACGGCCCTGGTCGAGCCGGGCGTGGTCAACTACGACCTCGGACTCGAAGCGGCACGGCACGGCCTCTTCTACGCGCCCGATCCCTCGAGCCAGAAGGCCTGCACCATCGGCGGCAACGCGGCCGAGAACTCGGGCGGCCCCCACTGCCTCTACTACGGCGTCACCACCAACCACATCCTGGGTATGGAGGTGGTGCTCTCCGACGGCAGCGTGCACTGGGTGGGCGGCGAGGATCCCGACCAGCCCGGGCTCGACCTGCTGGGCGTCCTGGTCGGCTCCGAGGGGACCCTGGCCGTGATCACCAAGCTCCGCGTCAAGCTGCTCCCCACCCCGGAGGCGGTCAGCACCTTGATGGCGGCTTTCCCAAGCATCGAATCCGCCAGCAAGGCCGTCTCCGACGTGATCGGGCACGGCATCGTGCCGGCTGCTCTGGAGATGATGGACAAGGTCACCATCGGCGCCGTCGAGGCGCACTACAAGGCGGGCTATCCCACCAGCGCCGGCGCCGTGCTGCTGGTCGAGGTCGACGGCCTGACCGAGAGCGCGCGCGAGCTGACCGCGGCGATCGAGCAGATCCTGGAGATGGACGAAGCCTTCGAGATCCGGGTCGCGGAAGACCCGGCCGAGCGGGAGCTGCTCTGGGCCGGGCGCAAGGGCGCCATCGGCGCGCTGGGCCATATCAAGCCCAACTACTACCTGCATGATGGGGTCGTGCCGCGGACAAGGCTGCCGGAGGTCCTGCGGGAGGTCGGCCGCATCGGCGAGCACTACCGCTTGCCGGTCGCCAACGTCTTCCACGCGGGCGACGGCAACCTGCACCCGAACATCCTCTTCGACCTCCGCGAAAAGGGAATCATGAAAAAGGTCGAGAAGGCGGGCGAGGAGATGCTGCGGGCCTGTATCGACGCCGGCGGGACGCTCTCCGGCGAGCACGGCATCGGGCTCGAGAAGAACGCCTTCATGCCCTGGATCTTCGGTCCCGACGACCTCGCCGCCATGCAGGCGGTGAAGGACGTGCTCGATCCGTCCGGACGCTTGAACCCGGGCAAGATCTTCCCGCCGGCGGGGCAGATCGAGCCGAAGCTGATCGCGCGCAGCGGAGTGGCGAGCGAGGCTCGTTGGTGGTGACCGTCGACGGCCTCAAACCGAAGGCCGTCGAAAAGCCCAAGACCGCCGAAGCGCTGGCCGCGCGCCTCTCCCAGGCGACGCGTGCGGGCGAGGCCGTGATCCCCGTCGGCGGCGGCCGCGCCCTCGGGATGGGCGACCCGCCCGCCCGGTTCGACCTTGCGCTGGTGACCACCGCGCTCGACCGCATAGTCGACGTGAGCCCAGCCGACCTCACGGCCACGGTCCAGGCGGGAGTGACCCTGGAGGCCCTCCAGGCCGAGCTCGGCAAGGCTCGCCAGTTCCTGCCGCTGGACCCGTTCGGCAGCCCGGGGCATACGATCGGCGGCCTCCTGGCGACGGCCTGGTCTGGGCCGCTCCGCCAGCGCTACGGAACCCCCCGCGAATTCCTGGTCGGCCTCCAGGTCGCCCTGCCCGACGGCCGGCTCGCCCGCTCGGGCGGGAGGGTGGTGAAAAACGTCTCCGGGTACGACCTCAACAAGCTCCACTTCGGCGCCCTCGGGTCCCTCGGTGTGATTACCGAGGCGAGCTTCAAGGTCTTCCCGCGGCCGCTCTTCGAGGAGACAGTCGAGGCGAGCGAGGCGCAGTTCGCCGACGCCTGGCGGGAGGCCCGCCGGGCGCTCGAGCTGAAGATGCCACCCGTCGCTCTCGAGCTCCTCCGGGAGCCCGACCGCCACCGGCTCGTGGCGCGGTTTGCGGGCAGCGAGGACGGCGTGCGGCGGATGGTGCGCGAGCTGGTCTGGGCACCTGTCGCAGAGGCAGACTTCTGGCAGGATCACTCGCGCCGTCGGGCCGACCGCTGGGTTCGAGTCGCGGTGCCGCCGGAAGCGCTCCGCGACGTCCTCCACTCACTGCCGGAGGCTGCTCGCTGGTGGGCCCACCCTGGCGTGGGCGTCGCCTACTGGGTCGACTTCGAGGCTGGCCAGGTCGCGGCCGTTCGCGCGGCCGCGGAGGCCGCCGGCGGCTCGGCGGTCCTGGTGGCGGCGCCGCCCGCAATGAAGCGCGAGCTCGGCGCCTGGGGGCGCCAACCTGCGACGATCGAACTGATGCGCCGAGTGAAGAAGGCCTTCGACCCGGCCGGCACCCTCTCCCCGGGGCGTTACGTAGTCTGATGGCGATCGACGTCCGGCGGGCCGCCGTCTTCCACGGTCCGGACGCGCCGAGCGACGACGACCTCGCCACCTGCGTGCACTGCGGACTCTGCCTCAACTACTGCCCGACGTACCGCGTGACCGGGCTGGAGACCGAGTCGCCCCGCGGCCGCCTCTACCTGATGACGCAGTGGACCAGGGGCGGGCTGCCCTTCACCCGCGACCTCGCCCGGCACCTCGACCTCTGCCTCGGCTGCCGGACCTGCGAGGCCGTCTGCCCCAGCGGCGTGCCTTATGGCCGGATCATCGAGCATGGGCGCGCCGAGCTGGAGCGAGTCCGCAAGGTCGACGCCAAGCGGACGACGGCGACGATAGTTATGCGCCAGGTCCTGAAGCATCCTGGACGCCTGCGCACGCTGGGCGCCTTGATGCGCCTCGCCCAGGCGGCCGGCCTCACCTCGCTCTCGGCCCAGGGCCGCCAGCTGCCGAAGCTAAGCGAGCCGTTCAAACCGCCGGCCGGCAACGTGGCGCGCGCGCTCGGTCCGACGCGCTTCAAGGTCGCTTTTCTCACCGGCTGCGTCATGCCGATCTTGTACGCGCGTTCCCACGAGGCCTCGGTCCAGCTCCTCCAGGTGGCGGGCTGCGAGGTCCACTTCCCCGCCGCCCAGCGGTGCTGCGGCGCGCTCTTCGCGCACAACGGCGACTTGAAGTCGGCGCGCGGCCTGCGCGAGCACAACGAGCGCGTTTTCGCAAGCGACGACTACGACTTCCTGGTCGTCAACTCGGCCGGCTGCTCGTCGCATCTGAAGGACTTCTACGACGGCGTCGGCGAGCGGACGCGCGACCTCTTCGAGTTCCTGGCCGAGGTGGGCCTGCCCCCGCCGAGGCACGAAGTCAGGGCGCGGGTGACTTACCAGGACCCCTGCCATTTGGCGCATGCGCAGCGCATCAAGCGGCAGCCCCGCGAGCTCCTATCGTCGGTTCCCGGCGTCGAGCTGGTCGAGATGCCGCACGCGGACATCTGCTGCGGCTCGGCCGGCCTCTACAGCGCGCTGGAGCCCGAGATGTCGCGCCGGATCCTGGACGAGAAAATGGACTCGGTGCTCTCCGTCGCCCCCGAGCAGGTGGTGACCGCCAACCCCGGCTGCCAGATGCAGCTCGAAGCAGGGCTCAAGTCTCGTGGCCGGACCGACATTCCGGTCAGGCACGCCGCGGAGCTGATCGCCGAAGCCTACTTCTAGGCGGGCCGGGCCTACTCGACGCGGGCCACCGCCACCGACACGTTGTCGGGTGCGCCGCGGTCCACGCAAAGTGCGATCAGCTGCTCGACCGCGACCTGCAGGTCCTCCTGGTCGAGGCTCTCGCGGATCTCGTCAATGGACACACCCGCGCCCTCGACCCCGTCGCTGCAGAGGACTATCAAGTCGCCCAGCTGGAGGTCGACCTCCGTCATGTAGGCCTTGACCTGGTCCCAGACGCCGACTGCCCTCGCCAGCCTGTGCTTCATCGGGTGGCCGGCGACCTGGTCGGCGGTGATGATTCCGGCGCGCGCCTGTTCGGCCGGCCAGGAGTGGTTTTGGTAGATGTCGCTGATCTCGCCGGACCGGATCAGGTAGGCGGGGCTGTCGCCGACGTTGAGCGTGGTGGCGTGCCCGTCCTGGATCGCGACCAGCACCACCGTGCTGCCCATGCCGGTGTGCTCGGCGCTGCTCTGGGACACTTCGTAAACGGCGGTGTTGGCTTTGGCCAGCACGTCGTGCAAGCGCTCGCCGTCGAGCTTGTCGAGGGCTGCCACCTCATCCACGATCGTTTCCGCGACCAGCTTGCTCGCCACCTGGCCGGAGGCGTGGCCGCCCATCCCGTCGGCGATCACGATCACGGCGTCGAGCGACTTGAGACCTGTCCTGACCGCGATGTAATCCTCGTTGTTCTGCCGGTGGATCCCGGGATCCGACAGCCAGGCCAACCGGAGCGCCATCAGTGGCTCTCCCTTTACTTCTTTATGGCGAAGTTCACCGCGTTCTGGCCGATCGTGATGCTGTCGCCGTCCGTCAGCTCGCGCTCCTGGACCACGTCTCCGTTGACCAGCGTGCCGTTGGTGCTCCCGAGGTCGACGACGAAGAAAGTGTTTCCTCGCCGCTCGACCCGAGCGTGGTGGCCCGACGTCGCCGGGTCGCGCAGCACCAGGTCGTTGTCGGGGGCCCGTCCGATCCGCAGAGAGGGTCCGGTCAGGCGGTAGGTGTGCCCGCTGTCGGGGCCGGACGCGACGACCAGCTCGGCCTCCACAAGCGTGGGCAGGCCGGCGGTGTCGTGCTCGGCGGCGCCCCCCACCTGGGTGGAGTCGACGAAGACCGTGCGGTCGAGAGGCGGCATCTCAGCCGCCGGCGGCTCGGCCGGAGGAGCCTCGGCCGCGGCCGGCTCAGCTGCGGACGCGGCCGGGACTTCCCAGGGCGAGGCGGCAGGCGCCTCGCCCGGCGCTTCCGCGGGAGCCGCGGTGGCGGGCTTCTCCCAGCCCGGAGCGGCTGGCGCCTCGGCGGGCGGGGCGGACTCACCCGCTGCGGACGGCTGCCAGACCAGAGTGGGGGCCGAGTCGGTCGGGGACGGTTCGGCGGGCGGCGTTTCGGGCGGCTGCTCCCAGGCGGGGGCAGCCGGGGCCTCTGCCGCAGCCTCCGGCGCGGGCGCTTTAGGCTGGTCGCCCGAGGCGGGTGGGCTCCAGGCAGGGATCGGCATCGTTTCGCCCTGGGCGGAGGTTCCCATCGGAGCAGCCTCTTCGGCGGCTGGGGCCGGGGCCGGCGTCTCCCAGGCCGGTGCAACCAGCTCCGGAGGCGCAGCGCCGGGCTCGGGCGGAGCGGGGGCGGCCGGTGACTCCCAGGTCGGCACGGCCGGCTCGGACGAGGCGGCAGGCGTGGCCGGCTCGGACGAGGCGGCAGCCGCGGCCGGCTGCTCAGTACCCGGTGGGCCTGGCGCCGCTTCTGGCGCCTTGGGAGGGTCCCAGCTCGGCGTGGGCGTGGCTGCCACATCGGCAGGGGCGGGCTCCCACCCGGGCCGGGCCGGCTCGGCCGGCTTGGGCACCTCCCAGCTCGGTGTTGCCGGCGCGGCGGGCTCGGCCGCCGCGGGCGAAGCGGGCGCCGGTACCGAGGGCGGCGGCGGCACGCGGGTCGGCTGGGCCGGCGGGGGCGGCGCCCAGGTCGGCACTGACGGGTCGAGCGTCTGGGTCGCCGGCGGCGGCGGCGCCGCCGCGGGAGTCGGATTCATCCAGGCCGGAGGCGGCGGCTGGCCGGGAGCGGAGCCCGGCGGGGCGGCTGTCCGAGCGAGTGGCGCGCCCGGCACGCCCATGGGGACGGATGGCGGACGCATGGCGGCCCGTAGGCGGCGATTCTTCCCGTTCTCGAGCAGGTAGAGGACCCCGACCGCCACCAGGAGGACGATGCAGACGAGGAGCGCTAAGACGACAAGTGTTGATGAATCCATGTACTAGGAGAACCTTCCTTTTGACCTTGCGGGTGCGCGTCTCAATGGGACATTTCCTGTCCGGCGAGACAGAAGTATGGCAGCGCGAGTGAGAGCGTCAAGTTCACCCGCCTCGGCGTGAATCGAGCGGCCGGAGCTCCTCCGGCCGGACGAATCCCTCGAGCCGGAGCCGGCCGCTGGCGACGCCCGCCACCGTGAGGTCGACATCCAGCACGTGCTCCCCCGCCTCGAGGGGCGCGCCGAGGTCGACGAGCAGCCGCACCGGCCGCCCGACCGGGAGGTCCAGGCGGCGCGGGAGCGGGACGGTGCGCGAGCTGATCTCGGCCAGGATCCGATCGGTGGTGATCGCGTTGCCGTCGAGGTGCACGGCGTGGACGCCGGTCAGGGCGGCGGGTCGCGTCCGGTTCAGGAGCTGGAAGCTCAAGCCCACCGTGTCAGACCGCAGGCTCTTGCTCTCGACCAGGCGCTCGACCAGGTAGTCCGGCACCGGCCGTCGTGGCGGCGCGACTCCGGCGGGCGCCAGCCCAACGCGGATCTTGATCTCGGTCGAGTCGACCAGCTGGCCCCCGACCCAGAGCTCCGCCTCCAGGACATATTCGCCCGGAGCGCCCGCCGGCAGCGTCAGCCGCTCGATCTGCGCCGCCGGCTCGGCGGCTCCCGGCAGCTCGAAGTCGAGCGTCCCCCCATAGGACTTGCGACGCAGCGCGTCGCGGACACGCGCCATCCCCGTCTCCACCAGGCCCCGCTCCCGCCGCAGGCCCCAGCGCACGCGCGCCGGCCCGGCCAGCTGGAAGTCGTCGTTGACCACGACCAGGCGCGCCTCGACCGGGCGGCCGGGCTCGTAGGCAACTCCACGCCGGTCGGCCGCAAAGCCGAGCGGCTCGATGATGACCCGAGTCGGCGCCATCGCCGCGGCGAGCGCTTCGAATCCGGCCTTCGGCACGCGGGCGTGGTCGACAACGCCGAAGCCGATGCTCGGGAAGGGATCGACCAGCTGGTAGGCGAAGGCGCCCCAGCAGGGCTCCAGCTTGCGCCGGCGGAACTGCTCCACAGCGAACCGTAGGAGCCAGGCCTGGTAGTCCTGGCTGTCGGAGACATAGGTCTCCAGGCTTTCCTGGTCAGAGGGGAGGCCGACGCCGAACTCCATCCACTGGTACGGCTGGAAACCCGCGTAGAGCCAGGCCGAGTCGTCGTCCGGCACGGGCCAGCGCGAGCCGAGCTCCCGCCAGACGGGCGAGCCCACCGACGGCAGCGCCTGGGCTCCGAACGCGCTGACGAAGCCCGGCTCCACCTCGGAAAAGCCGGACCAGTGCCCGTGCGACCAGCCGAGGAAGAGGTGGGAATCGAGCTCGCCGGAGGCCGCGAGCGCCGGGCGCGACGGGTCGAGGCGCTCGAACAGAGCCTTGGCGTCCTGGTCGATGGAGTAGTTCTGACGCACGGCATGAACGTCGCCCAGGCCGGCATTGGCCGGGATCCAGGGCGGATTGTCGTGCGCGATCCAGAGGGCGATCGCGGGGTGATTGCGCAGCAGCTCCACCATCTCCGGCACCTGCTCGCGGACGGAGTCCTCGAAGAAGCGCGCCTCCTCGCCGGTCGCGTGATAGGCGTAGGCCTGGGTGAGCGGGAAGTCGGCGAGGACCACCATCCCGGCCCGGTCGGCCGCTCGGTAGAACTCTTCCGGGAGGACGTGGGCGTGCACGCGCAGGGCGTCCAGGTTGGCGTCGCGGGCCAGCTCGAGGTCGGCCTCCAGCCGCTCTTCGGTCAGCCGGTCGAGGCGGAGGTCGGGCGCGTAGTTGGCGCCCCGCAGGAAGAACGGCTGGCCGCCGGCGCGTACTGTCCAGCCCTCCGGCCGGGGGCGGATCTCGAGGTCGCGGAAGCCGAACTCCTCGCTAACCCGGACCGATTCCCGGCCGTCCACCAGCACCTTTGCCACCGCCCGGTAGAGAAACGGTTCGCCCAGGCGCCAGGGCGACCAGCGCCGCGCCTGCGGGATGGAGACGCTGAAGGCGACGGTCTGCTCGAGGCCACCGGGGACCCGGTACTCGCGGCTCAGCCGGAGTGGCCGCGGCCCTCCCTCGAGAGGGGGGACTCCCCCCTTTGCGACGGCCGGGCTCAGCCCTTCCCCCGTCCCAATGCCCTGCAGCTCGAGCTGCATCTCGCCCACCATGTCGCGGCCGTCGAGGTTGCGCAGGCGTGCCTCCACCTCCAGGATCCCGACGTCGCCTGCCTCGAGCCGCGGTTTCAGGCGGAGGCAGTCGAGCACCACCGAGCCGGCGTACTCCAGCTCTACCGGCCGCCAGAGCCCGACCGGCACCTCCCAGCGATAGGGCTCGGGGAGGCTGAAGTAGGCGGTCGGCGGATAAGGGCGGCTGTCGCCGTCGCTGAAGAGCCCCATGACGTGGCGCTTGCGGACGAGGTCGGTCTCGACCGGCGCCTCGCAGCAGACGACGAGCAGGTTGTCGGCGGCGAGGTGGGAGGTGATGTCGAAGCCGAAGGGCGCGAAGTAGCCGTAGTGCGACCCGAGCAGGCGCCCGTTGAGCCAGACGTTGGCGGCGAGAAAAGCCCCGCCAATGCGGAGCAGAACGCGGCCGGAGTGGTCTGGCCGAGCGAACGCGGAGCGGTACCAGAGTGCCTGGCGGCCTTGGGCCGCCAGGCGCTGGCCGGGCACCTCGGCCGCTTCCCAGCCCCGGCCGCGACCGGCCGGCAGGCCTTCCGCCTCACCCTCGCCGAGCGACATCCACTGCGACTGCCAGCCGTCCAGGCGGCGGATTCCGCCGGAGCCCTGCCGGAGAGGCAGGCTCAGGCAGTCGTTCATGCGACCGGGCTCCGCGCGAAAGCGCCGTCCGCCGTGCGGCAGATCAATACCCGCGCGGGGACGGCGGCGCTGAACGCCTGCGCCTGCGCCGCCTCCACCAGCGCCAGCACGCTGCCGCCGAACCCGGCGCCCATGAGGCGGGCGCCGAGGCAGCCGGGGGCCGCTCGCGCTGCCTGGGCCACGTCGTCCAGCCGGGGCGTCGAGACCCGAAAGTCGTCGCGCAGGCTCGCGTGGGACTCGTTCAGCAGCTGGCCGAGGCGTTCGCGTTTCCCGGCCCGCAAGCAATCGACGAACTCGAGCACTCGTGCGGTTTCCGTGATCATGTGCCGGAGCAGAGGCTCGCCCGCTGCGTCCTCGGGCCTGAGCTCGAGGAGCACCCTGTCTCCCAGCGCGGCCACCGCGCCGTCCCGCCGCTCGTTGTACGGCGAGTGGGCAAGGTCGTGCCGCTGGCCGGAGTCGATGACGGCGATGGCCAGATCGTCCGGGAAGGGCACATAGCCGTAGGCCAGGCTCAAGCAGTTGATGAGGACGGCGTGGCCCGCCCGTCCCAGGGCGCTCGCGAACTGGTCCATGATGCCCACCCGCACGCCGGTCGCCTGCTGCTCGGCCTTCTGACAGGCGAGCGCCGCGTTTTTGCCGTCGAGCTCTGGCTCCAGGCCGGCAGCGGTCGCGACCAGCAGCGCCGCGGAAGAGCTGAGCCCGCCGCCGACAGGCAGGTCGGCCTCGACCGCGCAACGTTGGGGCGGCGCCGCGAGCACCTCGCCGACCGCGCGCACGTAGCGCAGCCCGGCCTCGCTGTCGCTGCGCAGCTCCCACTGCGCTGCCGGTGCGCCGGCCACCGCCACGTAGCGATCGACCGCCGCCGGCAGCACCAGCCCACCCGCGTAGTCCACGTGCTCGCCGATCAGGTTGACGCGTCCCGGGGCCTGCGCCGACCAGGCCGGCGTGGCGCCGTACTCGGCCTCAAAGCGCGCCTCAGCCCGGGACTTCACGGAGCTGCTTGGCGGTCTCGTCGGCCCGCACATCCAGGACGAAAGCGCCGGCTCCGAGCTCGGATCCGGCCAGGTACTTGAGCTTGTCGGCGGAACGGTTCGGCGGATAGAACTCGATGTGGAAGTGGAAGTAGCGATGGCCCCGGCCGGGTGGCCGCTGGTGCATCGCCATCACGTAAGGAAGCGGCTTGCCGAACAGCTTGTCGTACTTGCGAAGCACGACCTTGAGGACGCGCGCGAGGCCGCCGGCCTGCTCATCGGTCAGTTCGGCGATGGTCCCAACGTGGCCGCGAGGCGCCAGATGCAGCTCGTAAGGCCAGCGCGCGAAGGGCGGCACGAAGGCGATCCAGTCGTCCTCCGCCGCCACGGTACGCAACCCTTGAGCCTCGCCGGCCAGGACTTCGCAGTACAGGCAGCTGCCGGTCTCGCGCTGGTGTCTCTTGAAGCTATCGAGCTCGCGCTCGAGGATGGCCGGGATGAATGGGTAGGCGTAGATCTGGCCGTGCGGGTGGCTCAAGGTGACGCCGATCTCCTCGCCCCGGTTCTCGAAGATGTAGACGTACTTCACGTTGGGCAGCCGGGAAAGCTCGGCGAAGCGGTCCTGCCAGACCCCGACCAGATCGCGGATGTGCTCCACCGGCTGCTCGCCCAGTGAGGAGTCGTGGTCCGAGGTGTAGCAGACCACCTCGCAGCGGCCCTGGTCGCCGGTGTAGGACGGGAAGCGATTCTCGAAGACGGCGATGTAGTAAGTCGGCTCCGAGATCTCGGTCTCGCGACCTCCGGGCTGGGTGGGGCAGAGCGGGCAGTTGGCCGCGTCGGGGTGATAAGTGCGGTCCTGGCGCCAGGGCGCGACGGTCACCCACTCGCGAAGGAGGGGGTGCCAGCGGAGCTCGCTCACTTCTTGGTTTTTTTGCTGTACAGGATCAGGTAGCGGCCGTCCTTCTTCTTCACGACCCGCTTGCCCAGACGCTTAGCCAAGGACTATGCGAACCGCTTCGTCGGGGCTGCCGGCGGTCTCCAGACCCTCCAGCCGCCAGGTCTGAAGCCCGACCACCGGGCGTCCCAGACGGCGCGCCAGCGCGATCTCGCTGAGCGTTCCCCAGCCGGTCGAGCCGATGGCGATCACCGCCTCCGCCGCTGTGGCGAGGACGGCGTTGCGGGCCTGGCCGAGCCCGGTCGGAAGGGACAGCGTGAGGTACTCGTTGGCGCCCTCGCGGTCGCTCGTGGGAAGGATCCCGACGACGGTGCCGCCGGCCTTGGCCGCCCCCTCGCTGGCGGCTTCCATGACCCCTCCGTAACCGCCGCAAAGGACCACGCAGCCCGCCTCCGCGAGCAGCCTGCCGACGTCGAATGCCGCCTGCCGATGGGGGGTTCCGGGGTCCGAGTCGCCGCAGACGGCGACGTATCGGTTCGGCATCCGGCCGAGTGTATACAATGACCCGGAAGTCCACTGCCCATGGGGCAAAGGAGGTGAGATGTTTGGCAGACCAACCTAGCCGCGGAGCCAACCATCTCGTTTGCCCGCCGGGAGTGTTGAAGGGAGTCCGTTCCTAGACGCTGCCGACATTCCCCGAACTGGCTCTCCCGGAGTCGGAGGTGGGAAGCTCCGCGAGCAAACCCTGGTAAGGACGAGAGGCCGGAGAGTTCCGTCGGGGGAACGCCGGCCTCTCTGTTTTCCTCAACTTGTGGGTGGCTTTATCTTTTCTTAATTGGAGCGGCGCACTCGCGCCGCCTGCCGCGCGCTGCGGCGGGCGACTTGGGGCGAAGGGCCTTTTACGTCTTCATCGGACTTGTGGGTGGCTTGATCCCTTTTTTATTTGGAGCGGCGCACTTGCGCCGCCTGCCGCCCGCTGCGGCGGGCGACTTGGGGCGAAGGGCCTTTACGCTCTGATTCCGGATCCTCACTCGTGGGGGGTTTGATCTGACCTTGTTTGGAGCGGGCCACGCGGTTGCCGCCCGCTGCGGCGCGCGAGTCTACAAGGAACGGCCCTTACGCCCTTAAACCGGGTCCCGCGCATGGAGCCGGCGCGCTAGGGGGGCGGGTCCGCGGGAGCATGCGGACGAGCGCGTCACCAAGGTGGGCGCCGTCCATCGGCAGACCCGAGGCAGCCTCCAGCCGGCCGCTGAAGTTGAAGAAGGAGATCAAGGCGGTCGCCTGGTAGATCCCTCTCTCCTGCCAGCCGGCCTCACGAAGCGCCGCGAAGTCGGCGTCGTCGACTGCGCCGGGAGTTTCGGTCAGCTTCTTCGCGTAGGCGAGCAAGGCGCGCGTCCTGGAGTCGAGGTCGAAGAGCGGCCACGTGGTAGCGAACTCGTGATCGAGGTGCTCGATCCCGGTGAGGCGGCGCAAGGCCGCCGAGTGCAGGCCCAGTCAAGGGGCGCCACCGATGAGGCCGTTGACGACGGTCGCGACCATCTCGCGCTGAGTAGTGCTGAGCTCTGAACCGCGGGACATGTGGAGGTGCTGCAGCAGCCGGCTCATCAGCCAGGCCAGCCGCAGGTCCGCCAGCTGGACCCGCATGATCCCCGGCACGGCCCCGAACCGCCTCCCGACCAGTGCCTCGATCAGGCGCGGAAGCCGGCCCGGTACACCCGAAGGGTAGAAACGCCCGGCATTCACCAATTTCAAGTCCACCCCTGCACATGATTGCCTTCGGCTCGCTGAATGTCAAGATTCGAGTGCAGCCATGGACGCGAAAGGTGGAAAAATGCCGCGCCGCTACCGGCTGAAGGCGCGGGCCGAGCGCCAGGACGACAACCGCCGGAGGATCGTGGAGGCCGCCTACCGCCTCCACCAAACCGTCGGCCCGTCCCGGACGACGACAAGTGCGATCGCCCGGCTGGCGGGAGTGGAGCGGCCGACCGTCCGGCGCCACTTTCCGGACTTCCTCACGCTCTTCACGGCGTGCAGCCTGCATGGCATGACCATCGACCCACCGCCGGACGCATCCGCTTGGGCTCAGGTGGCCGACCCGGCGGACCGGCTCTGCCGCGCGCTCGCGGAGCTCTACGGCTCCTACCGCCGCAACCGCGCTGTCTTCGCAGACATGGACAACTTCCGAGACGTGCCGGGCCTTGAAGGGTTGTGGGCGGTCATGAACCAGCGCACGGAGTGGCAGCGCGACGTCCTCGCCCAGGGCTGGGACGTCCCCGCCAGCAGGCGGGCGACCCTGCTGGCGATGCTCACCCACGCGATCGACTTTCTGGCCTGGCGCTCGCTGACCGAGAACCAGGGACTGGACGACGAGGAGGCCGCCCGGCTGATGACCGAAATGGTGAGCGGGGTCGCCCGGACCGCGACTTAGACGCGCTCTGGGCTAGCGGCGGAGAGTTGGGTAGTGGCGGCGGATGAAGCGGGCGAAATGGGGCACCGTGAAGTCAAGCTCCGCGTGCCGGGGCCGGTAGACGAGCCCCTTCTTCAATAACCGATCTGTCAGCACTGAGCAGGTCTTCAAGTCACCTCCGAAAGCGTCAACCACCAGCGCCCAACGGTAAGGTCCCTCGCCGAGCCAAGCCATCGCCCGCATCAGCTTCCGCTCGGTCTCGGTCGCCCGCTCGGCTCGGACGGCGAAGAAACCCTGGTCCAACGCCGCCTCCACCTCCACGCCCGCCACCCGTACGTCCTCCAGCGTGAAGTCCGGGCCCGGCGCGATGTCCCAGACCTTGCTACCCCACTCCTGCAGGAAGTACGGATAGCGGCCGGACGCCTCGAGGATCGCTTGCAGCGCGTCCGGCTCGAAGTCGGCGCCGAGCCGGCTGGCAGGTAGCTCGATCGCCTCCGCGGCGGCCTCTGCGGGCAGAGCCTCCAGGCGCACGAAGCGGAACAGGCGCTCGGCGTAGGACTGGGCCTCGGCCGCCAGCCTCGGCAGCTGGGGCAGCCCAGCCGCCACCACGATGACCGGCATCGACTTCTGGTTCACGCGGTGGAGGGCCATGATCAGGGCCGAGAGGTCGTCGGCCGAAAGGTTCTGGACCTCGTCCAGGAAGAGCGCGACACCCGTCTGGTGAGCCCTGGCGACGACCCCCAGCTCGATGAAGAGATCGGCCAGGTCCTCGCTCAGGTCGCCCGAGTCGGCCTTGCCCGGAACCGGCTCGATCCCGACACTCCACTCCATGCCGGCCACGTCCTTCACCCGGGCCACCAGGCTGAAGGACTTGAGCACTCCGAGCGCCGCCTGGGCGGCGGCCTTCAGCTGCTCGCGGCGGCTCATCGCCAGCAGCACCTTCCGGCAGATTTCCGTGGTGGTGGTGCGGAAGGTCGTCGCGTCGGGCGGGATCTCGCGGAAGTTGGTGAAGAAATCGGAGTCGCCGGCCAGGCGGTCGAACTCGTTCAAAAGGACTGTCTTGCCGACGCCGCGGAGACCGGTGATGAGCATGCTGCGCTCGGGCGCCGCCCGCCGGGCCTTGGCCAGCAGGACCTCGAAGTCTTCGATCTCGCGGCGGCGGCCCGCTAGCTCCGGCGGCCTGGTGCCGGCCCCAGGCGCATACGGATTCTGGAAGCGGTTCATCGGCGAGTTCCAGTCTAGCCATTTCTAACAAGATCTAACAAAGTTTGTTAGACATCGTTAGAGTTCGCTTTCTGTGACACTTCGGACCGCATGGCCGACGACTTCCTGGAGATGCTGAACAGCGCCCCGGGCGGCTGGGTGAAGCAGATGGGGCTCGTCTTCAAAGAGGCCAGCGGGGACCGGGTGGTCGCCGAGCTCGAGATCGACGAGAGGCACTGGCAGGGCTACGGGATCGTCCACGGCGGCGTCTACGCCGGCACCGTCGAGACCCTCGCCTCTGTGGGCGCGCACCTTTTCGCCTCTCGCGAAGGCCGTGCGGTGGCGGGCCTCGAGAACCATACGAGCTTCATCCGCGCCATCCGGCAGGGCCACCTGACCGCTGTGGCCACGCCGCTTACGCGGGGCCGGCGGAGCCAGGTCTGGCAGTGCGACATCACGAATGAGGCGGGCAAGCTGGTGGCAACCGGCCGGGTCCGCCTGCACAGCTTCGAGCCGGGCGAGGAGATCGCCGGCGAAGGGCCGCGGATGTCCCGCGGCTAGCGCCCTTCAGTGGGCCGTCACGTAGCCGAAGATGATCTGGTCGATCAACCTCTCCACGGGCGCCAGGTCGTCGGTGTAGACCTGCCCGTGGTAGGGCGAGGGCCGCAGTTTGCCCTCGCCGAGCGCGCTCTCCCCCACCTGCCGCACGAGCGGCTCCTGGGCGAGCGCCAGGTTGTGCTCGACGTCGGCCGTGGTTACCGGCTCGGTGGATCCGTAGACCACCGTGTTGCTGAAGGAGGGCACGTCGACCAGGTGGATCGACGGGAAGACGGCGCCCATGGTGCTCGAGATCGCCGCGACCAGCCGGTAGTCCGAGGCGCGGCCTGGCACGGGCGGCGCGCGCCCCGCGTTGACCACCGCCACTCCGCCAGGCTTCAGGTGCGACTTCACCAGTTCGAAGAACTCGCGCGTCGTCAGATGAAACGGGATGTAAGGCTGGCGGTAGGCATCCATGATGATCACGTCGTACTTGCCGCGGTCGGTCGCCAGCCAGTAGCGGCCGTCCTGGATGACGACGTTGACGTCGGAGTCGCCGAGGTGGAAGTAGCGATAGGCGACGTCCCGGATGTCCGGGTCGATCTCCACCCCGGTCAGGGCCAGCGAACGCCCGTAAGTCGCCGAGTACTGGCGGGCGGAGGTGCCGCCGGCGAGGCCGATGATGGCGACGTCCCGGGGCTTCACCTCGGCGCTGGCCGCCCGGCGGAACTGGTCGGCGATCAGGAAGTAATCCCAGGGCCCGCCGGTGGTCAGGCTGCCGCTGTCGTAGATGGAGTGGATGGCCTCGCCCTCGTTGAGGAGGAGGTCGGTCCGCGGCCCGTCCTGGACGACCTGAATGTAGTGATACGCCGACTCCTTCTCGTAGAGCAGCCGCCCCGTCTGCGGCGGTTTGATGCCTGAGGGGAGCAGCACCCAGGCCAGGATCACCGCCAGCCCGAACACGGCGTAGACGCGACGCCGCGGCCAGAGCCCGGCCACCGACAGCAGAAGCAAAGCCAGGCTGAACCCGATCAGCGTGGGTCGAGTCCCGTACGTGGGGATGAACCAGAAGACTGGGAGAAAGGTGCCGAGGATGCTGCCCGCGGTGCTCAGGGCGTAGACGGCCCCGGCCGTATTGCCGCCGGTGTCGACGCCTTTCAGCAGCAGGCGGATGGCAAAGGGCGACACGCAGCCGAGCAGGATGACCGGCACCGCGAAAAGTGCGATGACCGCGATCAAGGTCCCCACCACCAGGCCCGCCGAGAGCGTCGCGAAGCCCTGCTGCGACAGCAACAGAATTGGGTACGAGGCAAGCGGGATGAGGCCGATCCAGAGTGCGGCAACGGCGGTCAGCTGGAAGAGCAGCTCCTCGCGTGGGAAGCGGTCGGCGAGCCGGCCGCCGATGACGTAGCCGGCGCTCAGGTAGACGAGGATCAGGCCGATCAAGATCCCCCAGACGTACAGGCTGGTCCCGAAATAGGGCGCCAGGAGCCGGGCGGCGCCGAACTCGACGCCCAGCGAGACCATCCCCGAAAGAAAGACGAGCGGCAGCAGCAGGCGCCGGGAGCGCGTCACGGATGGAGACTGTAGAGGGTGCCCGGGCGGGAATCGTCCAGCAGATCGCGGCAGGCTTCCCCAGGCGGGGGAAGCCGGTCAGGGCGTCGAGGCGAAGGAAAGGGTGGCGCCAGGAGGAGCGCATCCGGAGATGCGTGACGACGCCCGCCGGGCCCCTTGACACCCGCATCGGCGTCCTGAGCCGATGAGATGCCGACGAGTCCCGCCCTGGCACCCTCAGGCTCCGCCTCCGGGCCCCGTCGCGCTTTAGGGGAAGTAGGGGTCGGGCTTGCCCGTCTCTGCGTACTTCTTCAACCGCCCGACGACCTGGGCCCACGTGTAGTTGATGGAGGCCAGCTTCTCCTGGGGAACCGCCTCGGCCCAGCCGGCGTGCGCAAACCTGACCTCCGTGGCACCGCCATCTTTGGCGTCGATGTCCCAGGTCACAGTCGTCCCCGGCCAGTCCGGCCAATCGCTAAGCGCCGTCCAGACGACTCGCCGCCCTGGCTTCAGCTCCTCGATGCGCATCTGCATTTTGGGCCCGCCAAATCCGAACTCGGCGATCGATCCGACCTCCGGTTTCGCCTTGCTGTCAGCCGTCCAGAAAGCGGCCAGGCCAGGGCCGCTCGCGATCGCCTCGTAGATCTTCTCCGGGTCGGCCTGGATCTCCACGCTGTGCATCAAAGGTGCCGCCATTCCAAACTATCTCCTTAAGCCTTTACTAAATTAAGGGATATCTTAGACTACGCGGATGTCTGACACCATCGCGGCTCTGGCCAGTCCGACGCGGCGGGAGATCCTGCGCCTGATCTGGGACGCTGAGAAGTCGGCCGGCGAGATCGCCTCCACCTTCGACGTCAGCTGGCCGGCGATCTCTCAGAACCTCCGCGTGTTGCGAGAGTCCGGCCTCGTGCGGGAGCGCAGGTCCGGCACTCGGCGGCTCTATCAGGCCGATCGGGAGGCGCTCCAGCCCCTCGAGGCATTCCTTCTCCAGATGTGGGAACAGAGTTTGGACCGGCTCGGGCGCCTGGCCGAAGCCGAGGAGGGCAAGTCATCGAGAGGCTGATTCCCGGCGAGGGACAGATCGAAGTCGAGCGGCGGATCGCCGCGGCGCCAGAAACGGTTTTCTCGTACCTGGTCGACCCGACCAAGTTCGTGACCTGGATGGGGATCGGCGCGGAGCTGGACCCCCGGCCGGGCGGCCACTTTCGCCTCCACGTCGAGGGCGACAACGTTGCGATCGGCGAGTACCTCGAGGTCGACCCGCCCAACCGCTTGCTCTTCACCTGGGGATGGGACCGACATCCGACTTTGCCGCCGGGCTCGACCACCGTCGAGATCAGCCTGGTCGCGGATGGTCCCGGGACGATCCTCAGGCTGCGCCACAAGGGGTTCCCGACCGAGGCGGACCGCCGGCGGCATTCCGATGGGTGGGATGTCTACCTCGGCAATCTCAGCCAGCGCTTGTCCAGCTAGCCCGAAGGCGCCGGCGGCCTCACAAAGGCAGGATCGAGGCGGTGATGCCCCGGTCGCGAACTTCGAGAAGCCCGACCGTGGGCGCCGGCCAGCGCCGCCGCCGGCGCATGACCTGGAGCCAGGACCATTCGAACCACCCGGGACGGCCCTCGAGACGGGCTCGAGCTGCCTCCGGGGTCACCTGGTAGACGGCGCCCGGGTTGAAGACCAGAGTCTTCCCGATTCGGCGCACGTCGGCCGCGTGCGTGTGGCCGTAGACGACCACGTCGGCGTCGGGGAACCGGCGCACCAGCCAGGCCCGGATGCCAACCGTGGGCCAGATGTGGCCGAGCGAGACGGTGCCGACGAAAGTCGCCGGCTCCTCGATCGCGCGCGCCCGGTTGCCGTGCACGAGGCCGATCCGCCGGCCGGCCACCTCCACGACGCGGGACGCGGGCAGGTCGAGGCCCCGGTCATGGTCGCCGCGGACCGCCTCGACCGGCGCGATCCGCGCCAGCTCAGCGAGCGTGTCTTCGCCGCCGGGGCCCCCGATGTCACCGGCGTGCAGAATCAGCTCGACTCCCGCCAGCACTTTCGGAAGTTGGGCAGGCAGCCGGTCGATGAACTCGGGGCAGTGGGTGTCGGCCACGACACCGATCCGGACGGTACTCAGTCGGTCAAGAGTAGCCGCGCGGAGCTCCTCCACTCTTTTATAATCTCTGACTTGACAAAATGACAACCAATAGTTTCTACTTTGATCTATGAAAGACGCGAAGCGAGAAATTCTGCTCAAGGTTTCCCGCGGCCAGCTGACCCCGGAAGCGGCTGCCGCCGAGCTCGAACAGATTGAATCCCCGGAGCCAGAGCCAGAGCCTGAACACACGGCGAGCCGTTCCGCGACCGATCTGGAGCGGGTCCGGATCGTAGCCCGGATGGGCAGCGTGAAGGTTTATGGAGACAGCACCGTCCGGGAGGCGGTCGCGGAGGGGCCCCACCGTGCGCACAGGGAAGGAGGCACCCTCGTCATCGAGGCCGGCGACGAGACCGCTGATGGTTTCACGTTCGGCCGCGGCCGGGTGCGTTTCGGGATCGACGAGGAGCGCCGGCTGCAGGTCCGGATGAACCCGGCGCTGCGCCTTGACGCTGAGCTCTCTGCTGGCTCCTTGAGAATCGAAGGGATTGGCGGTCCCATCCGAGCCGAAATCCAGGCCGGTTCGGCCAGGATCGATGGCTTCAACGCCCCCCTCGAGCTTGATGTCCGCGCCGGCTCTGTAAACGCTTGGGGCCGACTTGACGAGGGCGCGTCGAGGGTCCGCTGCCAGGCCGGGAGCGTGAACATCAACCTGCGTCATGGCTCGAGCGTCCGGGTGAGGGCGAGAACCTCCCACGGCAGGGTGCGATTGCCGGACGGCAGGTCCAGTGTCGGGATCGGCGGTGGCCGCCAGGAGGCCGTCGTCGGGAGTGGTCGGGGAACCCTCGACATCGAGTCCGAGATGGGCTCGGTCAACGTGCGCGAGGATTGAAGAAGCTCCGCAACGCGCCCCGCCAATGCCCGGTCTGCGGCGACCTGCTCGCCCTGACGCGGCTCAGCTGCCACAGCTGCGGGACCGAGCTGGCGGGCAACTTCGAGCAGTGCGATTTCTGCGCCTTGACGGCAGACGACCGGCAGCTGTTGCGGGTCTTCCTCGCCTCCCGCGGCAACATGAAGGACCTGGAGCGGCACCTGGGCGTCAGCTATCCGACGGCTCGGGCTCGCTTCGACTCCTTGCTCGGCAAGCTGGGGATCGACCGTCCGGCGCCGCCGAGCCAGCGGGCCGAAGTCCTGGAATCCCTGGCCAGTGGCGAGATCGACGTGGACGAGGCGATGCACCGCCTGGAACCGACCTAAGGCTTCCGCGCCGACGCGCGACCCGCAGGGCCGATGAGTCCTGCCTCAGCAGCCTGCTTGCGCAGGCTGACAAGCACGCGGCGGGCGGCTAAGGTGATGCGAGCATGAGCGAGCAGCAGCCGCCCGCGGTCGTCGCGCCGGCGACGCAGATGCCTCAGAGCGGCGAGGTCTCGCCGGATGGGCAGTTCATGTGGGACGGCGCCACCTGGCGCCCGATCACCGGCTACCGCTGGGAGCCGACCGAGTGGACGCGGCCGATGCAAGCTGCGGTGGGCGCCTTCTTCTTGATCAACGGGATCTGGACGGCCCTGGTGCCCTTTGCCTTCGCGGCGGCCATCAGGGAGAACACGATCAGGCAGGTCCAGCGTCAGAACCCGAGCCTCACACCGGACCAAAGCTCGCAGGCGATCGATATCGGCCTGGCCTTCGTTGAGGGCTTCGCGGTCTTCCTTGCGGTGCTCTTCGTCCTGATCGGAGTCTTCAGCCTGCTGCGGCGCTGGAGCTGGCTCTTCTACGTCGACCTGGTCATCCTCGGACTGGGCATCTTCGGGGTCCTTTCCGGCATCACCTCCATCGCCAATCCCTCCGCGGCGGCCGTGCCCGCCTTCGCGGCCTTCATCGGACTGGCTTTGTCCCTCGTGGGACTCGGCCTGGCGGTCTGGATGCTGGTGGCGCGGATCCAGCGCGGCGTCTGGGCAGCTCGCAAGAGTCCAGTGGTCGCCTAGCCGGCTGCTGAAAAAAGGGTTCCCGGGCCCTGCGGGCCCTGCGTCGGCTCTGTGTCGCCCTGACGGCCGATCCGTCAGTCGGCTCGTCCGCTCCTCACTCAGGCAGCTTCGGCTGCAATCCTTCCGGTGCTCCGTCGCCTTCGCCGGCTCGACTCGCCAGGATCGGGCTCAGCGCTCGACGCCCTTTTTTCACCACCCGGCTAGCCGGCGTAGACGTTCGTCTCAGTGTCCTCGGCCCGGGGGTCGGGCTGCTGCTCCGCCCAGTCGGCGGCCTCGGCGCTCTCTGCCTCGTACTCGGCGCGAATGCGCTCGGCCACCTCGGTCGTCAGCCAGCCGCGTTCCTGCAGCCAGTGCTCGAACTTCGGTATTGGGTCGAATGCAAGCGCCTCCTGGATATCCTCCGGCGTCCGGTAGCGACTCTGGTTGTCCTCGGAGGTGTGCGAGTTGATGCGCCGGATCCGCGCCTCCAGCAACGTCGGTCCCTCCCCCCGCCGCGCCCGCTCGACGGCCTGCTTGCAAGCCGCATAGGCGGCGGGCACGTCGCTGCCGTCCACCATCGCGCCCGCCATGCCGTAGCCGGCCGCCCGCCGGTAGAGGTCCGGATTACCGGCTTGGAGGCGGAGCGGCACCGAGATCGCGTAACCGTTGTTCTCGATGACGAAGACGCAGGCCAGCTTGTGGATGGCGGCGAAGTTGAGCGCCTCGTGGAAGTCCCCCTCGGAGGTGGCGCCGTCGCCGAAAGTGCAGACGAAGACCGCGTCCTCCTGCCGGAGCTTGGCGGCATATGCCATTCCCGCCGCCTTCGGGATCCAGCTCGCGACGACCTGGGAGACGCTGGCGATGTGCCGGGCGCGGTAGCCGAAGCAGCCGCCGGGGATGTTGCGGCCGGCCGTGAGCGGGTCGTCGGCCTTGGCGAAGACCGCCAGCATCCATTCCCGTGAGGTGAGGCCCATCCCGACAGCGCTGCCGAGCCCGCGATAGTGGGGCACGAGCCAGTCCCGGGCCCGGTCCAGCGCAGCGACGGCGCAGACCTGGATGCCCTCGTGCCCCCGAGCCGAGCCCACGAAGGGCGCCCGGCCCTGCTTGACCAGGCTGTGCATGCGGTCGTCGAGCGCTTTGGAAAGGCACATCCAGCGGTGGATCTGGAGGTACTCCTCCTGGCTGCCCGCCAGCTCCGTCAACTGCTCGGTGGTCGACATTAAGTGGTTGGGCTCTCCATCAGCGCCGCCGCGATCTCGACCACCTCTTCGTCGGTGACGCCCAGCCGGTTCAGGTGCTCGTAGTAACGCGAGTGGAAGTCCGAGAAGTCTGACGACTCGGCGCGCTCCTCGCGCAGCCGCTTGACCTCGTTCATCACGCGCGTCACGAGTTCCGCGTCATGAGGGATACCCGCCGTACGGAGCGCGTGCTCGATGACCACCGCGCCCGAGTGCTTGCCGTAGACGTAGTGGACGCGCTCGCCCAGGTCCTCCGGCGGGATGAACTGGTAGATGGCCGGGTGGATGAGCATGCCGGCCGTGTGAATGCCCGATTCGTGGCTGAAGACGTTGAGCCCGATGCCTGGCTCGGTCGGCGCGACCATGATCCCGCTCGCCCGCTCGAGCCGGTGGGCGAGGTCACGCAGCTTCTCGTAGTGGAAGCCGGGGATCTCGATGCCGAAGAGGTAGCGAAGCTGGAGCAGCACCTGGTGCATCGGGGCGTTCCCGGTCCGCTCACCGATGCCATTGACCGAGGTCGTGAAAACGTCCGCCCCGCTGCCCAACGCGACGACAGTGTTCCAAGCGCCGATCCCGAGGTCGTTGTGAAAGTGCACGACAAGCGGCGCCTGCGGAGCCGCAGCCTTGATGCGCGGGATGTATTCGCGCACGGCGTAGGGCGAGTAGCAGCCCACCGTGTCTGGCGTGGAGGGCCGCGTCCCGCCCGCCTGCATCCCTTCGACGTGGAGCCGGCAGATGTAGTCGATGTCGGCACGGCTGCCATCCTCGCCACCGAACTCGATGTTCTTCGCCCCGTTGTCGCGCGCGTAGGAGATGGCCTCGCACATCATTCGCAGGTTGGCGTCGCGGTAGAACTGGACCGGCAGCTCCAACCACTCCGAGGCCGGCACGCCTTCGCGGGCGAGCAGGTTGCGGCCGAGCTTGTACTTCACGTGCAGGTCGGAGGCCGATGTGAAGATGAAGTAGGTCACCGAGTCGCGCGCGAAGCCGAGCTTGTCCATGACGCGGAAGGTCGCGTCAATGTCGCCCTTGGTGGACCGCATCATGCAGAGGATCTCGAGGTCTTCGCGGAGCTCGCCACGGCGCTTCCCTTCGAGCACCAGGCGAAGGGTTTCCCGCTCGGTGTCAGAGACCGCCGGGAACCCCACGTCCATGATGTGGACGCCGATCTCGGAGAGGGCGCGCGCCAGCTCGTACTTGACGCGCGGGCTGAAGGCAACCCCTGGCATCTGCTCGCCGTCTCGGAGCGTGTCGTCGTAGACGCGGATCTGGTCGGCCGCGGGGAACTTCAGGTCGTGGAGGAAGTCGCGGGGGTCTCGGGCCAGCTCCTCCAGCGGTTCCTGGAGGTCGACCGGCTCGTCATTCATCGCCGGGCGGCCGCTGCCTTCTCCGCCAGGCGCTTGCGAACCCAGGGCGCCAGACCGCCCATCTTGATCAGCTCGGCCATGAACTGAGGGAAGGGCTCGGCATGGTACTCGTCGCCGCGGGTCAGGTTACGAATGACGCCCTCCTCGAGGTCGATCTCTAGCTGGTCGCCCGCCTCGACCGCCTCGGCCGCCTGCGGGGCCTGCAGGATCGGAAACCCGATGTTGATCGAGTTCCTGAAGAAGATCCGGGCGAAGGAGTCCGCCACCACCGCCGAGATTCCGGCCGCCCGGATGGCGACGGGCGCGATCTCCCGCGACGAGCCGCAGCCGAAGTTGGAGCCCGCCACCAGGACGTCGCCAGGGGAGACCTTCTTGGCCCAGCCCTCGTTGTCCGGCACGCCTTCCATCGCGTGCTCGCCGAGCACTTTCTCGTCCAGCGAGTAGATCGCGTACTTGGCCGGGATGACCTGATCGGTGTCGACGTTGTCCCCGAACTTCCAGGCGTTGCCCCGGAGCACGATCGTCAGAGGATGGCCTCCCGGAGCGTCGGCGGATCTGCGGCGCCCATACGGGCCGCTGCCGGGTTCGGCTCCTGCGCTCCTCGCTCACGCACCTGAGGGTGCGCTCCCTCCGGTGCTCGGCGCCGCGAGTGCGGCCTCGGGCCGCCTGGATCACCGCATCTCTGCGCGCCGTCCGGGAAGGCCATCCTCATACCGCGACCGGCTTCCGGCTCAGGACCTCCCCCGGATGCGTGATCTCGCCGGTCACGGCCGAGGCGGCCGCCACCACCGGGTTGGCCAGGTACACGAGCGCCTTCGGATGGCCCATCCGGCCGGGAAAGTTGCGGTTTGTGGTGGAGAGGCAGACCTCGCCTTCTCCGAGCACTCCCATGTGCCCACCCAGGCAGGCACCGCAGGTGGAGGCGGTCCAGGTCGCTCCAGCGTCCATGAAGATCCGGATCAGCCCTTCCCGCTCGGCCATCCGGGCCGTCTCGGTCGAGGAAGGCGTGACGATGAGGCGGGTGCTCGGATGCACTCGGTGGCCCTTCAGGATCGCGGCCGCCCGGCGCAGGTCGCCGATCCGGGAGTTGGTGCAGGACCCGATGAAGACCTGGTCGATCTTCGTGCCCAGGACCTCGGAGAGCGGCGCCCAGTTGTCCGGCGACATCGGCTTCGCGACCGACAGCTCGACCTGGGAGACGTCGAACTCGAAGACCTTCTCGTATTCGGCGTCGGGGTCGGACTCGACGGGCGTGTAGGGCCGTTTGGCGCGGTCCTTCAAGTAGCCGGCGGTGACCTGGTCGAAACCGATGATCCCGTTCTTGGCGCCTGCCTCGATGGCCATGTTGGTCATCGTGAGCCGGCCTTCCATGTCGATGTGCCCGAGAGCGTCGCCGGTGTGCTCCATCGCCTTCGAGCGCGCCCCGTCCACGCCGATCTGGCCGATCACCGTGAGGATCAGGTCCTTGGCCTCGACCCATTCCTGGAGGCGGCCGTGATAGACGAACTTCAGCGTCTCCGGCACCCGGAACCAGAGCTCGCCCAGCGAGAGGACGCAGGCCAGGTCGGTCGACCCGATGCCCGTCGCGAAGTTGTTGAGAGCGCCGTACGTGCAGGAGTGCGAATCGGCGCCGACCACCAGCTCGCCCGGCAGCACCAGGCCCCGCTCCGGCAGGACGGTGTGGCAGATGCCACCGTCGCCGACCTCGAAGTAGTTCGTGATGCCCATCTCGCGAGCCCATTCGCGTGTGGTCTTGCCCAGGGCGGCGCTGGCCGAGTCTTTGGCCGGCTGGAAATGATCCTGGACGACCGCCAGCCGCTCCGGGTCCCAGACCTTGGTTGCCCCCATCTGCTCACGCATGATCTTGGAGGCGGGCGGGATGGTCAGGTCGTGGCCCATCGCAAAGTCGACCTTGGCCAGGAGGAGGTCGCCTGGCTTGACGGACTCCCGGCCGCTGGCGCGGGCCAGGATCTTCTCGGTCATGGTCATCCCCATCAGGCTTTAGCTCGCTCTCCCACTCGCTTGGCGATCGCGTCGCCGGCCGCGCTCGTGCTCAGGCTGCCACCGAGGTCGGCGGTGCAATCGCCCGCCCGGATGGCATTGACCACGGCCGCCTCGACCGCGGCCGCCTCCGCCTCAAGCCCGAGGTGCGCGAGCATCATCGCCGAACTCAGTATTGCTCCAACCGGGTTCACGATGCCGCGCCCGGCCAGCTTCGGCGCGCTGCCGTGGACCGGCTCGAAGAGACCGCGGCCGGTCTCCGGGTTGAGGTTGGCCGAGGGCGCCACGCCCATACCGCCGATGAGCTGCGCCGAGAGGTCGGAGAGCAGGTCGCCGAAAAGGTTGCCGGTCACGATCACGTCGAACTGGCTGGGGTCCCGCACCAGCTCCATCGCGCAGGTGTCCGAGTAGAGGTGGCGGCTCGCCACCTTCGGGTGGCGGGGCGCGATCGCCTTCCAGCGCGACTGCCAGAGGCCGCCCGCGAACGCCATCGCGTTCGACTTGTCGACCATGCAAACCTCGCGCCGGGCGCGCGTGAAAGCGTGCTCCAGGATGCGCGTCACGCCCAGGTAGGTGTTGACGTCCTCCTGGACGGCGACCTCCTCGGGCGTGTCCTTTTTGAAGCGGCCTCCCATGCCCACGTAAGCGCCCTCGGTGTTCTCGCGCACGACGAGCAGGTCGACCACCGCGCGCTCCGCATCCTTGAGCGGCGAGAGGCGGGCGTCGTAGAGCTTCGCGGGGCGGAGGTTCACGTAGAGGTCGAGCTCGAAGCGCAGGCGGAGCAGTACGGCGGCGGCGTAAGCGTCGTCCACGCGCGGATCGCCCACCGCGCCGAAGAGGATCGCATCAGCCTCGCTGAGGTCCTTGAAGACCTCCGGCGGGAGCGCGACGCCAGTCGCCAGGTAGCGGTCCGCGCCGATGTCAAAGTCCTCGAACTCGAGGCCGGCTCCGATCGCCTTGAGAACCTTGACGGCCTCGGGGACGACCTCCTTCCCCGCCCCATCGCCGGGCACCACCGCAACATGCTTAGGCAGGGGCGGCTTCCTGTTCGCGCAGCTTGAAGCGCTGGATCTTGCCGGTGAGAGTCTTGGGCAGCTCGGGCACGAACTCGATCAGGTGCGGGTACTGGTAGCGCTGGAGGCGCGACTTGCAGTGCTCCTGCAGGTCTTTGAGGAGCGCTTCGCCGGCCGCAGCTTCGCTCTTCGGGATGACGAATGCCTTGATCTTGATGAAGCCCTCCACCTCCACGCCGACCACGGCGCTCTCAGCCACGGCCGGGTGCGCGAGAAGGGCGGCTTCGACCTCGACCGGCGAAACCCAGAGCCCGCCCACCTTGATCATGTCGTCGGACCGGCCCTCGTACCAGTAGAAGCCGTCGGCGTCGGCGCGGTAGCGGTCGCCCGTGTAGAACCAGTCGCCCAGCACCGAGCGCTTCGTCTTCTCGTGCTGTGCCCAATACAGCGCCAGGGCGCTGTCGCCCTTCACGTAGAGGTCGCCCGCCTCGCCCGTCTCCACCGGCTGCCCCTCGGGGTCCAGGATCTTGAGCTCGTAGCCCGGGACCGGCTTGCCGTTCGAGCCGGGTCGCACCTCATCGGTGCGGTTCGAGCAGTAGATGTGGAGCATCTCGGTCGAGCCGACGCCGTCGAGGATGGTCAGCCCGTAGGCGTCTTTCCAGCGCCGCCAGACCTCGGCCGGGAGCGATTCGGCGGCGGAGATGCAGAGCCGGATCGAGGAAAGGTCGCGCTCCTTGGAGCCTTCGAAGTTGAGCAGCGCGTTGTAGAGCGTGGGTGCCGAGAAGAACAGGGTCGGCTTGCGCTGCTCGATGGTGTCGAGGACGGCGGCCGGCGCGGGCCGGCCCTGGTGCAGGACCGCCGCGGCGCCTACCCAGAAGGGGAACGTGAGGCTGTTGCCGAAGCCATAGGCGTGGAAGAGCTTGGTCGTTGAGAAATTCACGTCGGACTCGCTGATGCGGAGGACCTGCTCCGCGTACGTCTGGCAGGTGTAGGGGATGTCGTGCTGCAGGTGCACCACAGCCTTCGGCTTCCCGGTCGACCCCGAGCTGTAGAGCCAGAAGGCCATGTCGTCGCGCCGGGTCGGCGCCGGTTCGAACTCGGCGCCGGCCGCGAGCTCCACGGTCCGCAGCAGTCGGGGAGGGTCGGCGGCCCGTTCCGACGCCGGCCGCACTTTCTCCTCGGTCAGGCCGTCGACGACCACGACTCGGGCCAGCGAGTCGTCGACGTAATGGTCGTAGTCCTCGGACCGCTGCAGGAGCGGATTGACCGGGACGGGGACCGCGCCAATGCGGAGTGCGCCCAGGAAGGCGGCGGCCCAGGCCGGGCTGTCGTCGGCGATGATCAGGACGCGCTCTTCACGCCGGACGCCCAGTTCGCGCAGCGCGCGGCCCGCGCCGCAGGCGAGCTTGAAGAGCTCGCCGTAGGTGACCTGGCCGCCCGCCCAGTAGATCGCCGTCCTGGCATCCCGCCCGGCCTCCAGGTTGCGGTCGAGCAGCAGGCTGGCGTTGTAGCGCTCGGGCAGCTCGCGCATGGTGCCGACTTAGGTTACGACGCGAGCAGCCCGGCGAAGTCCGTGTGGCCGATCAGGGTGACGAACTTCTTGTGGCCCTCGTCGGGCAGGTCGATGGCGGTCTCGTAGACGAAGGCGTAGACGTTCGCCAGGTTCCAATCGCCGTAACCGCGCATGGCGAGCCGCTGCCGCAGCTCGGTGTCCTGCTCGCCCTGCTCGAGCAGCTCCTTCGCCTGCTCGTAGAGGGCGTTCAAGACCTGTACCTGCATCTCCAGCTCGGCGATGGTTTGGGCGTCGCCCTCGTCCTCGACCAGCAGGTCGACCTCGCGTTGGATCTCCGCGATCTCCTTGGCGTAGTCGTCCATCCGGAGAACACTAGGATGCCTCGCGGGCGGTCCGGCCTGCGCGGCCGGCCTGGCTAAATCAGGTAGTCGTAGAGCAGCTCATCGCTGCTCAGGCGACGCCAGTTGAGCTGGATCTCGCTCATCCGGCTCAGCAGCGGCTCCAGGTCGGCCCGGTCGCGCAGCTCGATGCCGACCAGCGCCGCGCCGCGCTCCTTGTTGGTCTTCTTCATGTACTCGAAACGGACGATGTCGTCGGTCGGGCCGAGCGCCCTGTCGACGAATTTGCGCAGCTGCCCGGGCTTCTGGGTGAACTCGATGATGAAGTAGTGCTTGCGGCCCTGGTAGACCAGGCTGCGCTCCAGGATCTCCGGGTAGCGCAGCACGTCGTTGTTGCCGCCGCTCAGGATGCAGACGACTGTTTTTCCGCGCAGCTGCTCCTCCAGGTCGTCCAGAGCGGCGACGGCTAGCGCGCCGGCCGGCTCGGCGATGATGCCCTCGTTCTGGTAGAGGTCGATCACCGTCGCGCAGACCTTGCCTTCCGGCACCAAGACCACCCGCTCGAGCGCCGTCCGGCAGATCTCGAAGGTCAGCCTGCCCACCGTCTTGACGGCTGCGCCGTCGACGAAGGTGTCGATCTGGTCGAGCGTCACGACACGTCCTTGCTTCAGCGATTCGTGCATCGCGGCCGCGCCCGCCGGCTCGACGCCGACGGCGGACAGCGCAGGGTTGAAATTCCGAAGACAGGACGCGATCCCGGAGACCAACCCTCCGCCGCCGATCGGCACCACGACCACATCGATCTGGCGGCCCAGATCCTCGGCGATCTCGAGGCCGATCGTGCCCTGCCCGGCGATGGTGAGGGGGTCGTCGAAGGGATGTACGAAGACCACGCCCCGCTCCTCGGCGTAGCGGGTGGCTGCCGCCCCGGCGTCATCGTATGAATCGCCGTGGAGCCGGATCTCGATGAATTCGCCGCCGAAGTGCCTGACGCGGTCGACCTTCTGGGTCGGCGTGATCGTGGGCATGAAGATCGTGCCCTTGATCTCCAGGCGCGCGCAGGCGAAGGCCACGCCCTGCGCGTGGTTGCCGGCGCTGGCGGTGACGACGCCACGGCCGGCCGCTTCACTCGCCATCGAGCCAATCTTGTTGTAGGCGCCGCGGATCTTGAACGAGCGCACCTCCTGGAGGTCTTCGCGCTTGAGCCAGACATTGGCCCGGAAGCGCTCGGAGAGACGTCGCGAGGCCTGCAGCGGCGTCCGGCTGACCACGCCGTCGAGGCGCGCCGCAGCTTCCTTGATCCCGGCCAGGATCTCGGCCGGGTCAGTCCAGGTCGCCTGCAGCAACCTTTGCCTCGTCGCGCTTCAGATCCAGCCGGCTGACCGCGCTGACGACCGCCTTCAGCGAGGCGGTCAGGATGTTGGGATCCAGGCCGACGCCCCAGACCACGTTGGCGCCGGTCTCGTCGGTTGCCTCCACGTACGCGGCGGCCGTCGCGTCGGAACCGGAGGCCACGGCGTGCTCGACGTAGTCGACGATCCGCAGCCGGATGCCGCAGCAGCCGGCCAGAGAGTCGACGAACGCCGCGATCGGCCCGTTCCCCCGGCCCGAGACCGTCTGTTCGGCGCCGTCGATCCGGACGATCGCTTCCAGCTCGGTGGCGTCGGCCTTGCCGACGTGGCGGTGGTCTGTGGTCTTGTGCTCCACCAGCTCGAGCGAGGTTTCGGGGTTCAGATACGTCCACTGGAAGGCCGTCCAGATCTCTTCTGGGGTGATCTCCTTGCCGCTGGCGTCGGTGATCTGCTGGATGATCCGCATGAACTCGATCTGGAGTCGGCGCGGAAGGTCGAGGTGGTAGTCGTTCTTCAGGATGTAGGCGACGCCGCCCTTCCCGGACTGGCTGTTGACGCGGATGATCGCCTCATAGGTCCGCCCCAGGTCGTGTGGGTCGATCGGCAGATAGGGCACCTCCCAGACGTCCGCCTTTGCCTTCTGCAGCGCCTCCATCCCCTTCTTGATCGCGTCCTGGTGAGAACCGGAGAAGGCCGTGTAAACCAGCTCTCCGACGTACGGATGACGCGGATGCACCGGCAGCTGGTTGCAGGCTTCCACGACGCGCCGCATCTCGTCGATGTCGGAGAGGTCCAGCCCTGGGTCGACGCCCTGGCTGAAAAGGTTCAGCGCCAGCGTGACCAGGTCGACGTTGCCTGTCCGCTCGCCGTTGCCGAAAAGGGTGCCCTCGACGCGCTCTGCGCCGGCCATCAGCGCCAGCTCGGTCGCCGCCACCGCGCTGCCCCGATCGTTGTGCGGATGCACGCTCAGGATCCAGTTTTCGCGATCCTTGATGTGGCCGTCGCACCACTCGATCTGGTCGGCGTAGATGTTGGGCGTGCTCATCTCGACGGTGGCCGGCAGGTTGAGGATGACCTTCCGCTCCGGGGTCGGCTGCCAGACGTCGAGCACCGCCTCGCAGATTTCCTTGGTGAACTCGAGCTCGGTGCCTGTGAAGCTCTCCGGCGAATATTCAAAGGTCAGCTCGCTCTGGGGAAGATCCCTGGCCAGCCGCTGGATCTGCTCGGCGCCACGGACGGCGATGCCGACGATCCCGGCCCGGTCCAGGCCGAAGACCACGCGCCGCTGCAGTGTCGAGGTCGAGTTGTAGAGGTGGACGATGGCGCGCTTGGCGCCCTGGAGGCTCTCGAAGGTCCTCTCGATCAGCTCGTCGCGCGCCTGCGTCAGGACCTGGATCGTGACGTCGGCGGGCACCAGTCCCTCCTCGATCAGCAGGCGCACGAAGTCGAAGTCGGGCTGCGAGGCGGCCGGGAATCCAACCTCGATCTCCTTGAAGCCAATCCCGACCAGGAGGTTGAACAGCCGTCGCTTGCGGTGCACGTCCATCGGGTCGATCAGCGCCTGGTTGCCATCCCGGAGGTCGACGCTGCACCAGTTCGGCGCGCGGTCGACCACCCGCTCGGGCCAGCGCCGGCCGGGCAGCTGGACCGGCGGGTAAGGCCGGTACTTCTCGATCGCCATCCGCTTCAAAGGGTTTTTGTTCATGTGTCGGCTTCGGTCTGGAGAAATGAAAGACCTCCTGGACCAAAGACCCAGGAGGTCCTGCGAGCACCCGGCGGGTGCTCGCCTAAATAAGGAGGAGGCCGCTTACCGCACGTACCAAGACTGAGAAATGTTGGTCCAACGGCGACGCGAACGGTAGTGGTAGCCCCACGAAGGGGCTGCGCTGCGGCTCGTGCCTCACCCACAAGGAACAGTTCTACCGCCTATCCGCTGGCGGATGGGGCCTAAGTTGCTGTCGCAGAGCCCGATCCGCCGGCCGATGGGGGTTCCGCGCGATAAATACTGATCCGTCCAGGTGACGCGTGCGCCGGGCTCTAGTGCAGCAGAGAGTGGGTCGCCACGGTGGTCGCGATCAGGATGGCGATGATGTTGATCACTTTGATCATCGGGTTGATCGCCGGCCCGGCGGTGTCCTTGTTCGGGTCGCCGACCGTGTCGCCCGTGACCGCCGCTTTGTGAGCCTCCGACCCCTTGCCGCCGAGGTGGCCTTCCTCGATGTACTTCTTGGCGTTGTCCCAGGCCGCGCCGCCGCTCGTCATCTGCAGCGCGAGGAAGAGGCCGGTCACGATCGCGCCTACTAGCATTCCGCCCAGCGCGACCGGGCCGAGGATGAAGCCCACCGCCAGCGGGGCCACCACCGGGATGATGCCGGGGATGATCATCTCCCGCTGCGCGGCCGCCGTCACGATCGCCACGGCGGTCCCGTATTCCGGTCGGGCCGTGCCCTCCATGATCCCGGGGATCTCCCGAAATTGGCGGCGCACCTCTTCGACCACCAGGCCGCCCGCCCGGCCCACCGCCAGCATGGCCAGGGAACCGAAGAGGTAGGGCAGGATGCCGCCCAGGAACAGCCCGATGATCACCGACGGGTTGCTGAGGTCGAAACGGAAGGAGTGGCCGGTCTTGGCCAGCTCCTGCGTGTATGACGAGAAGAGGACGAGCGCGGCCAGGCCCGCCGAGCCGATTGCGTAGCCCTTGGTGACCGCCTTCGTGGTGTTGCCGACGGCGTCCAGCTGGTCGGTGATGTCGCGCACCTCATGCGGCAGCTCGGCCATCTCGGCGATGCCGCCCGCGTTGTCGGTGATCGGGCCGTAGCTGTCGATGGCGACCACGATCCCGGTCATGGAAAGCATCCCTACGGCCGCGATCGCGATCCCGTAGAGGCCGCCGATGTCGTAGCTGACGATGATGCCGGCCGCGATCGTGACCACCGGCAGCGCGGTGGCCATCATGCCGATTGCTTGCCCCGCGATGATGTTGGTCGCGTGCCCCGTCACCGACGCTTCCGCGATGAGGTGCACAGGACGATAGCGGGTCTCCGTGAAGTACTCGGTGATGGCAACGATGAGGACAGTGATGACCACGCCGATCAGGCCCGCCCAGAAGAGGTTCCTGGGGTCGTTGACGCCGCCGCCCGGCTTGAGCCAGCCGTTGCTCACGTAAAGACTGGTTACGACGTAGAAGAGGACCAGGGCGATGGCCACCGCCACCAGGAGGCCGGCGTAGAGGCCGCCCATGATCCAGCGCGGCCAGTAGGCCCGCACGGCGAAGGTGCCGACCACCGAGCCCACGATGGAGGACGCGCCCAGCAGGAGCGGGTAGATCACCCAGGCCGCGTTGTCCTTGAAGAGAAGCGAGCCCAGGAGCATGGCCGCGATCATCGTCACGGCGTAGGTCTCGAAGAGGTCGGCGGCCATACCCGCGCAGTCGCCGACGTTGTCGCCGACGTTGTCCGCGATCACCGCCGGGTTGCGGGGATCGTCCTCGGGGATGCCGGCCTCGACCTTGCCGACGAGGTCCGCACCGACGTCGGCCGCCTTGGTGTAGATGCCGCCGCCGAGCCGGGCAAAGACCGAGACCAGGCTGGCCCCGAAGCCGAGGCCGACGAGGGCTGTGGGGTCATGGAATATCCAGTACGCGGACGCCACGCCGAGCAGCCCCAGGCCGACCACCATCAGGCCGGTGACCGCGCCGCCTCGGAAGGCCACGCTGAGCGCCCGGTTGAGTCCGCCCAGGGCGGCTTCCGCCGTTCGCTGGTTGGCCCGCACGGAGACGTTCATGCCCACGTAGCCGGCGGCGGCGGAGAGGGCGGCTCCGACCACGTACAGGCCCGCGGTGAGAGGCGAGATGGCGATCCCCAGGACGATCGCGATGATCACGCCGATGATGGCGATCACGATGTACTGCCGGTTCAGGTAAGCGGAGGCGCCTTCCTGGATGGCCGCGGCGATCTCCCGCATCCGCTCGTTGCCTGGCGGCTGGCGCAGGACCCAGGCTGTCAGGGCCGCCGCGAAGACCACAGCCAGCGCACCCGCCGCGACGGCATACGCAACGTATCCGCTGTCCAATTCTCGCTACCTCTCTACGTCGTGGGACTCGGGCCCGGTGAGCCCGCGGGGGATGGGGACGGCCGGTAGGGAGGCTTGGCCAGCGCCTGGTTGAGCTGGTCGACCTCGCCGGCGGAGATGACCTCAACCCTGCTCTGGCCCGATAGACGGACGTAATAGCTGGAGCCGTCGAAGGTCTTGTCGCCTATGGATAGCGTATATGAACGGCCTCCGCTGAGGCGACAGCTGACGCGCAGGCTGGGCCTCTCGAAGCCGTAGGTGGAGCCGGCCGGCGGCTGCCCGATCGTAGCCGTCGGGACCGCCGACTGGAGGCCGCCGAGAAGGGCGTCGAGCGCCGGCCCGTCGGCGGCACCCGGGGCCGGCAGCGAGACCTGCCAATCCGCTCCCGGCCCAGCTCGCTGCAGGTCGACGACCGCGGCGCCAGGCTGCTCGAGCTTGAGCTCCACCGTGTCGGCCGCTCCGCACGGAACCAGAGCGGCGGCCGGCGCCGGGGAAGTCCTCGGGCGGGTCTGAAAGGCATAGAGCGCGAGGCCGGCGAGGACGGCGAGCAGCACCAGCCCCATCTTCCAGTTGATCAAGCCGCGGCCGCCCTCAGAAAAGGCGGCGCCGGGCCCAGACCAGGAGCCCGCCGACGCCCGCCAGGAGGGGTAGCAGCAAGAGGGTTACAAAGACATTCAGGTTCTGCTGCTCCTGGGTCAGGGCGAGGTTCGGGTTGCGGTTGGGCTTGGCAGGGATGGCGATCAGGTTCTCCTGCGCGGAAAGCCAGTCCAGCGACCCGACCAGCAGCTGCCGGTTGACGACGGAGAATTCGAGCGCGCGGTTCTCGCCGAGGGACGCTGTGCCCACCAGGACGACCCGGCTGGGCTTGGCGGCGGTTCCGCCAGGCGCCCTTTCGGACGTCTCCATGAGCACGAAGGGTCCCGCCTGATCGGCCGGCTTGCGGGCCAGGTCCTGGCGCGGGTCCTGGACGAGGTAGGACTGGTCGGAGCTGCTGGCCACCCGCGTGACGGTCGCGCCCGCCGCGCCGCTGC
Organism: Candidatus Dormiibacterota bacterium; assembly: GCA_955652705.1. Taxonomy (GTDB): domain Bacteria; phylum Chloroflexota; class Dormibacteria; order Dormibacterales; family Dormibacteraceae; genus VBGR01. The sequence goes on from CATPBK010000010.1 coordinate 36,985, forward strand.
CAGCGATGGCGCTCGCCAGCGGGAAGAAGCTGACCCGGTTGGCGAGGTCCTTGGCGATCGGCGAGGCGCCGTACTGCACGACCGCCGGAGTGGTCGGGTCGCGATCGGCCGAGTGGGCCGCGTCCTCGACCACGAGCCCGTCCGTGAAAGTCAGCCCGTACGGCTTGAGCAGGTCGTTGTAGCGGGCGGCCACCGCCGGATCCGTCCAGGGGTCGAGGGCGAGCAGGAGGCTGCCGCCGGCGTCCAGGTAGCCGGTCAGCGCCTTGGCGCCGGTGTCGGTGAGCGGCTTGCTCGGGCCCATGACGACGACGATGTCGCAGCCGCTGCCGATCTCACCGGTCTGGGAGAGCAGCAGGTCACGCTGCGTGAAGTTCTCTGCCGCCAGCTGGGCGGCCGCGTCAGAGTAGCCGGTGATCTGGGCCGCATCCTTCAGGTCGCGCTCCCCCTCGCCCACCGTCCAGCAGACCGACGGCGAGCGGGACGATTCCAATTTGAGGACCGCGGAAGCGACGTCCTGCTCGCCCTGGGAGCCCGAGTTGAGGAGCTGGGTCTTGCCGCCGTAGCGGATCACGACCGTGCCGCTCGTGATGACGCCGAACTGACGGGCCTGGACGGGATCGACGAAGGGGTCCTGGACGCTCACCCGGATCTTCGGGTTCACCGAGGCGAACCTGTCGAGCAGAGCCTTCGTGTCGTCGAAACCGGGGTCCGAGCGGCGGAAGAACATGATCATGTCCATGCTCTGGCTGACGGACTGGGCTTCCAGAACCGACTGCGGGGCCAGCGTGTTGACCCGGAAGCGGGTGAGGTCCAGGGACTGAGTGCTGCGCGCGGCGAGCACGTTGGCCAGGACCAGGATGCCGATCACCAGCGCCGTGATCAGCACGCTGAGCGTTCCGAAACGCGACCGCCGGCTCCTGACGAGGTCAGTCAGCGCACGCGGGTCGAGCAGCGCGTAGGCGATCAGAAGGGCAAGGCCGGCGATCAGCGGGTAGCCGGAGCTGGTCGTCAGCCGGCCCTGGATGGAGAGGATGGCGCCGCCGACTCCGAGCAGGACCACGCCAAGCGCGGCTGTCAAGACGGCCAGGGGGCGCTCCCAGCGCATCAGGCACGCACCTCTACCGCCAGCGCCTCGACTCGATGACGCGGGTGGCGAGGAAGAGCGAGCCGGCGATCAAGCTCGCGAAGTAAAGCGCGTCCTTCAAGAAGATCTGGCCGCGGCTGAACGCCTGGTAGCGGTTCTGGCCGCCGACGTAATCGAAGAATTGGTCGTAAGGCGGGCCGATGAACTGGGCGAAGGCGCCCAGGTACCAGATCAGGATCAAGGCGACGACGCCCACCACAGCCGCGATGATCTGGTTCTGCGTCAGGCTGGAGGCCAGGAGGCCGATCGCGACGAACGTGGCGCCGGCGAGGACGAGCCCGGCGTATCCCGAGATCAGGAGCCCCCAGTCCAGGTTGCCGACCAGGAGCCAGCTCAGGCCGAAGGGCTTGATCTTGTCCGGCAGGTACACCGCGAACAGGACGACGTAGACCAGCGTGAAGGCGGTCGTGGCGAGCAGGAACACGACCCCGCCCAGCCATTTGCCGATGACCAGCTCCGAGTCCCTCACCGGCGAGGCCAGGAGCATCTCGAGCGTGCCGTGGCGGCGCTCCTCCGCGATCAGCCGCATCGTGTAGAGAGGCACCAGGAAGAGGTAGAGGAAGGCGATGAGGCTGAAGACGTTGTCCATCGTCGCTTGCTGCTGCCCAAGGACTGGAATCAGGTAGCCGAAGAGCGACACCGGGAGAATCACGAGCGCGCCCACGACCCAGGCCATCGGCGAGACGAAGTAGCTCCCCAGCTCGCGGCGCGCGATCGCGAGCGCGGTGAGCAAGCCGGTCCGCCAAAAGGTTCCGTAGAGACCGGCTCGCGGCGGCTCCCCAGTCGCCTCCGACTCGGCCCGGGCCTCGGTCTCGGGCGCGGCGACGACCTCTGAGGTGGGAGCTTCTTCTCGCTCGACCTCCAGTTCCTCGACGCGCTCCCGCCGCTTCAATCTGGCGATGACGACGGCTCCTCGGTGGTCAGGTAGATGAACACGTCCTCCAGGCTCAGCGTCCGCGACTGCAGGCCCAGAAGCCCAAAGCCGGACCTGATCGCAATCCGTGCCAGCTCCTCCCGCGGATCCGCGTCGTCACTGCTTATGAGCACCCGGCACTGGCCGTCGGCGGCTGCCTCGACTTCGACCTCGCTGACCGAACGGACCGCGCCGAGCTTGCGGCGGATCGCCTCGGGGTTGCCGCGGAGCACCATCTCGATCTCCAGCCGGCGGCCCTGGCTCAGGCGGCGGGAGAGGTTGGCGGGGCTGTCGTCGGCCACCAGGCGGCCCTGGTTGATGATCACCACCCGCTCGCAGGTCGCGCTCACCTCGGGCAGGATGTGGGTCGAGAGGATGACCGTGTGCTGGCGCCCGAGCTCCCGGATCAGCTCGCGGGTCTCGCGCGTCTGGGCCGGATCCAGACCAGAGGTGGGCTCGTCGAGGATCAGGACGTCCGGGTCGTGGACCACGGCCTGGGCGAGGCCGACCCGCTGGCGGAGGCCCTTGGAAAGGCGGCCGATGACGTCGTGCCGCCGCTCGCCGAGGCCGCAGGCTTCGATCGCGTAGTCGATGCGGCCGGCCCGCTTCTGAGGCAGGACGCCCCGCAGCTTGCAGGCCAGCTTCAAGTACTCGGAGACCCGCATCTCGGGGTAGAGCGGATTGGTCTCAGGCAGGTAGCCGATCCGGCGGCGCACCTCGATCGAGTTGCTGAAAACGTCGAAGCCGGCCACCGTGGCGCTCCCACCTTGAGCTGCCAGGTAACCCGTCAGGATCCGCATCGTAGTCGACTTCCCGGCTCCGTTCGGGCCGAGGAAGCCAAGAATCTGGCCGCGGGGCACCGAGAAGCTGATGCCGTCGACAGCCGTGCGGGGTCCGTACTGCTTGGTGAGTTCCTTGACTTCGATCATCGGGGGCGGGAGCCGGCGTATACCCTACCGCGATGGCCTCGGCGATCGTCGCGATCGGCGACGAGCTGCTCTCCGGGTTCACGCTCGACACCAATTCGCACTGGCTGGCGGAGCGGCTGCGCATCCTCGGCCACCCGCTGATGCGGGTCACGCAGGTTCGCGACCGCGAGCCCGATATCGCCGACGAGGTCCGACGGAATCTGGTCGATCCGGACGTCGACACCGTCTTCTCGATGGGAGGGCTCGGCCCCACACCCGACGACCGCACCTTCGGCGCCATAGCGCTGGCGCTTGGCCGCGAGCTGGTGGTCTGGGAGGAAGTGCGCGCGCGAATCGAACGGCGCCTGGAGAGAATGCTGGAGGCGGGCCTGGTCGACTCGGCGGATCTCAACGAAGGCCACCTCCGGATGGCCAGCATCCCGGCCGAACCGACGGAAGTGCTGCGCAACCGGGTCGGCACCGCGCCCGGCGTGCTCTACGAGGTGGACGGCACGCGGCTCTTCGTGCTGCCGGGGATCCCGCAGGAGATGAAGGCCATCTTCAGCGAGGAGATCGAGCCCAAGTACCTGGCCGGGGGCTCGGCCTCGACGGTCCGTGAGCTGCGCCTGACTTTCGCGGTCGAAGGGCGCTTCTACCAGGTCATGCGCGAGCTGGAAGGCTCCCATCCGGACGTGGTGGTCGGCTCGTACCCGAATTGGGACACCAAGGAGCTCGTGATCCGCGTCAGCGGGCAGGACGCGTCGCGGGTCGAAGACGCCCTCCAGATCGTGCGCCGGCAGGCAGAGGCGCTCGGCTACAAGGTCTAGGCAACGGTTGCCTGTGCCGGTTGGGTGGGCCGCAGGCCGAAGGCGCGCCAGCCCGGCGTTTCCAGGCGGCCGGAGCCAAGGAGAGGGTGGCGCCAGTCGGGAGCGCAGCCGAAGCTGCGTGACGACGCAGCGCCGGGCTCCCTCGACACCGGCTTCAGCGCCCTTCAGGGCGCCCGGCCGTCTGGGACGTCGGATGCGCCCCATTCAGCCGGCACAGGCAACTACATCATGGTGTAGCCGCCGGAGACGCTCAGCGTCTGGCCGGTGACGTAAGAAGCGGCGTCGGAGGCCAGGTAGAGCACCGCCGGCGCGATGTCTTCCGGCGTGCCGAGACGCCGGAGCGGGTACTGGCGGGCGATCTTCTGCTGCAAGTCTTCGGGAAATTGGGCGCCCTGCTGCCCGGCCCACATCGAGCCCGCGCCGAAATCGCCTGCCGCATCCGGCCGGCCCGGCGTGAAACCAGGGCAGACCACGTTGAACCGGACGCCCTTGGGACCGAGCTCCCGGGCCAGCGACTTCGACATGGCGATGATCGCGGCCTTCGTGCCGGAGTAGACGGTCTCCCGCCACTCGCCCATCCGCCCCGCGTCGGAGCTGATCGAGACGACCGCGCCCTTGCCGCGCGCGACCATCACATCGAGCACGGCACGCGTGCAGTTGACGAAGCCCCAGAAGTTGATGGCGACCTCGCGTTCCCACTCGTCGCGAGGCTTCTCCATGAACAGCCGGTCGATCGTTCCCCCGGCGCAGTTGACGTGGACGTCGACGCCGCCGAGCTCGTCGACGGCGCGCGCGGCCATGGCCTGCGCGGAATCCCAGCTCGCCACGTCCGTGCGCTGGGCGAGCGCTCCGCCGCCTGCCTCCGCAGCCACCTGACCGGCGCGGGCCTCGTCGATGTCGGCGATGAGGACGCGCGCGCCCTCCCGCGCAAAGGCGAGGACGATTCCGCGACCGATGTTGTTGGCGCCGCCGGTGACGATGACCGAGCGACCGGCCAGGCCGAGGTCCACGGCGTGAGATTAAGCGACCCGGCGCCGGCGTCTCCCGAGAAGTCCCAGCGCGCCCACGCCGATCAGACCGATCACCGCCCGCAGACGCGAGCCGCGGCGCTTCGGGAGGAGCGGCCGGGCGCGTTCCGCCGGTGGCGGCTTGGGGACTGCGGGAGCCGGCCTGGGGCCTTCGGCCGGCACCGGGTAGAGCACGGAGTTGAGCTCGACGCCGAGCATGGTGATCAAGCCGAAGAAATAGGCGAACGTCATGAAGAGGAAGACGAGGCCGAACGTCTTGCCGTAGGTGTTGGCGCTGCCGGTGAGGCGCAGGTAGAGCGGAAACAGCAGCGTCAGGAGCTCGAACAGGACGCCGGCCACCAGCGAGCCCGGCCAGACCTTGCGCAACTCCTGGCGGCGGTTTGGCACGACGTAATAGATGGCGCCGAAGAGCAGGCAGCCGGCCGCCACACCGAACAGCAGCTGCAGCGCCAGGGCGGCCGCCGGGTTGTTCAGGAAGCCGGGGATGAAGGGCAGGCTCTGCGCGACAGAGAGCAGGCTGGAGGTGACCAGGCTGACGCCGGCAAGGACCGCGAAGAGGACGACCATGGCGATGCTGATCAGGACCTGGCGGACGAAGTCGCGCGGCCGCGTTTGATAGACGACGGCGAACGCCGACTGCATAGCGTTGAAGAGGGCTGCGCCCGACCAGATCAGGCCGGCGAATCCGACCAGGAAGAAGATCCCGCTCTTCTCATGGAAGGTCTTGAGGGCGTCCAGCGCCTGGGTGCGGGCCGCGTTGTCGCTCGGGATGATCGACAGGACCAGGGTGTAGACGCGGGCCGACTCGACGCCCACGACTCCCAGTACGAAGCCGATCACCGCGGCCATCACGAGGATCATCGGAAAGAGCGAGAAGAGGGCGCTCCAGGCGATGATGACTGCCCAATTGGGCGCCTGGTCGGCCTGGAACTTGCGTAACAGGCGGCCCGGCACGCTCTCGGTCAACCGCGAGA
>CATPBK010000011.1 GCA_955652705.1 Candidatus Dormiibacterota bacterium
CTGCCACATCATCGAGGCCGACTACGTCGAGGAGGTGCTCGCACCGGACACACTGCAGCCCGTCGGGTATGGGGAGCGCGGCGTGCGCGTCATGACCAGCCTCGGCCGGGAGGGTATCCAGGTCTTCCGCTACTGGACTGGCGATCTGGTGACCAGGGTCCCCCACACGGAATGCCGGTGCGGCCGGACCTGGGACCTCTACCAGGGCGGGATCCAGGGCCGGCACGACGACATGCGCAAGATCCGCGGCGTCTGGTTCATGCCCTCGATGATCGAGGACGTCGTCCGCGACTTCGCCGAGGTCGACGAGTTCCAGATCACGCTCGAGAAGCGCGAGGAGCTCGACACGCTGGTCATCCAGCTCGAGCCTGGCGCGGGCCTGGAGCAGCTCGACCTCCCGGATCGGTTCAGCGCCGAAGTCAAGCGCCGCCTGGGCCTGACGCCGGTGGTCACGGTCGTGCCGCCCGGAACCCTGCCGCGCTTCGAGATGAAGGCGAAGCGCTTCCGCGACCTGACCGAACAGGCGGCGACAGTTTGAGCTACGAGATCTCGCGCCTGACTGAAGCGGAGCAGCAGCAGCTGCAGCGCGTCTACGAGGACCTGAAGGAACTAGCGGAGAGCTCTGTCCCCGGCGTGGCCGCCGCGGCCCGCGCCGCCCTCGCCCAGGTGGCCACGGCGCTCTCGGGCGAGGGCCTTACGTACGAGCTGTATTCCAAGGAGCTGAAGTAGAAGTAGGGCTCGGGCTGCCCAGCGTGATCCCGGGCGCGACCGGGGAGCTCTGCCTGCGCTGGGCTGCGGCGGCCGACGCGGGGCCGTTCCGAACGCTGGCCGCCCACGACCGGCTGGCCTGGGATGGCCAGGACTGCCTGACCGTGCTGGCGGCGGCCGCGGCGGTCACCCGGCGGGTCCGGCTGGCGAGCCTGGTCCTGATCGCCCCGCTCCGCGCCACTGCCCTGCTGGTGAAGCAGGCGGCGACGCTTGACGCCGTCTCCGGCGGGCGCCTGACGCTCGGTGTCGGCATCGGGCCCCGGCCCGACGACTACGCGGCTGGGGAGGCCAGCTTCGCCACTCGCGGGCGGCGTTTCGACGAGCAGCTGGACTCGCTGCGGGGGAGCTGGGAGCTGCTGGTGGGCGGTGGCAGCGACCGAGCCTTGGTCCGCGGGGCGCGCCACGGCGACGGCTACGTGCACGCCGGGGGTCCCCCGCGCGCCTTCAAGAACTACGCCGACCGCGCGCTGGCAGCCTGGTACGACTGCGAGCGGACCGGCCGGCCGCGCCTCGTCGGCACCGGTTACTTCGCGCTCGGCGAGCCCGAGCGGGGACGCGCCGACCTGCTCGACTACTACCGCTTCACGGGTCCGTTCTCCGAGCGCATCGCGAGCGGCCTGCTGACCGGCGACGCCGAGGTCCAGGAGTTCCGTGACGCCTACGCCGAGGCGGGCTGCGATGAGCTGGTGCTCTTCCCGGCGATCCCCGATCTCGACCAGGTCGACAGGCTGGCCACAGCTCTGACTTAACAATTGTCGTTCGCCGTTCAGGCCCGGACCGCGCGCCGCCTGGATCGGCCTCCGGTTCGTGGTCGTGGCCTTCTAGCTGGTGGCTTTGGCGAACCTGGTCGCGGCCATCGGAGCGTAGCCCCGACCACCAGGACACCGGCCAGCATCGAGAGCGGCCAGAGCCAGCTCCACCGCCAGGCCAGGGTCCCAGGCCGGGCGGGCCGGTCGAACCAGTCGCAGCCGGCCGGGATGGCGGCGCTCTGCAGGCTGTAGTTGGAGCAGTTCACCCCGTAAATGGCCTTGCCCAGGTCAGGGATGTAACGGAGCGGGCTGGCCGACGGTGAGTTGCAGCCCGGCAGGCCGACCGGGTCGCTGGCGAAATAGCCGGCGTCCCAACAATTGCCCACCCCCTGCCCGTCCCACCAGAAGTCGAGGCCGTTCGGCATCGGCTTGCCGTTCGGCGCCACCCCCATGTGATTGCCGATGAAGCGGTCGTGGTTGGACGTATCGAACTGGTCGCCCAGGTTGGAGTCGGAGCGGATGAAAGCCGGCACCCAGAAGCTCCGGAATCCCTCTCGCCAGTTGTCATAGATCCAGTTGGCCTGGAACGTGTTCCAGTTGCCGCCGGCCACGACCACGCCGGTGCCGATGGGCGGGCCGACGGCAGGGCAGACCACACCCTTTTCGATCCCCATCAGCAGCAGCGGCTTGCGGCAGGTGCCATCGCGGACGTAGCGGTAGTAGTCGACGTTGTTGCCATGGATCCGGTTGTGGTCGAAGAAGGCGTGGTTCTGGGGCAGGCCGGGGTGATTGGGAAAGGCGCTGTCCATCGTCGCGCCGGTCGTGTTGGAGTCGAACTCGCTGTCGTTCACGTGCACCGAGTCGCCGCCCGTCCCTGAGTAGCCGATCAGGTTGTTGTGCGAGCGGCAGTGGCTCACCTCGATCGCGTAGCGCGGCACCTTGTAGCCGCGGCTCTTGTTGATGTCCGAGGTGCCACCTGGATAGATTCCGGAGTCGCCATTCCCGTACGCCTCGCAATTCGTGTACAGGCCGTGGTCGGTGGCGAAGGTGAGAAAGCCGTACTCGAGGTTCCACCGACCGACCATGCCATCGATGACGAAGCCGTCCGATTCCAGCACGTAAAGCGCGTTGAAGGACGCCCGCTGCACTGTGAAGTTGCGGAAGTAAGCGCCGTCAGCGCGGTCGGCGCGGACCGTGTTCAGCTTCTGGAAGCGGCCGTCGACGATGACGTCGAGCGGCGAGGCGCCGGTCCCCTCGATCTGTAGGTTCTTCAAGCCGAGGATGGCGACCAGGTTCTGGTTGTGGGGGCAGGCCTTCTGCTGCTCGTAGGAGAGCAGCTGCATGCCGTAGGCCGTCGAGACCGGGGCTTTCAGATTCGCGCAAGCGCCGGTCGGCGGGCCGGTGTAGGCGTCCTCCGTGTAGACGCCCGGCAGGATCGAGATCGTCGTGCCTGGCTGCACCACGTGGTCGACGGCGTCCTGCAGGCTCGTGAAACCGCGACTCAAACAGTCGCCGAAGAGGGCCTCGTTGGTGATTTTGAGGCCTGCCTGGTAACCGGCGATGCGCTTTTGAAAGTCGAAGAGGTCCTTGGTGCAGACGACCAGCCTGGGCCCGCCGAAGTGCACGGTCGGCACCTGGCCAGTCCCCGGCGGGAAATGGGCGGGCCGCTCCGGGTGGGCATCGGCCCCAACGGGCAATAGCGCGAGCAGCGCCACGAACCCCAGCACCGGCGCCAGGCGCCTAACCGACTTCATAGAGGAACTCTCCAAGCAGTCCGTTGAAGACGGTCGGATTTTCCTCGTTCACGAGGTGGCCCGCCGCCGGGATCAGGGCGAGCCTGGACCTCGGGATGAGCGCGTGGAGCGCCTCAGAGAGGGGCGGCGGGGTGATGGTGTCGTGCTCGCCGACCAGCACGAGCGTGGGCACGGTGACCGAGCGGGCGACGTCCTCCAGCCGCTGCAGCCAGACTTCGTTGCTGGCCGCCCGGTAAACGTCTTTGTCGAGCTTGGCGAAGGCCGCCACCCCACGCTCGACAACGGCCTTCTCGGTGGTCGGCGCGTAGACGGCGGGCATGCGCGCGCGCGCCAGCTCCGGCATCGTGCTGGCCTCGATGGCGGCCATCCGCTGGGGGTGGCCGGCCGCCGCGAGCGCGTGGGACGCGAACGTGTCACAGAGGACCAGCGAGCGGACCGCGTCCCGCCGTTCCCGCCAGAGGTGGAGGGCGACCAGGCCGCCCATCGAAAGGCCGCAGACGTGAGCGGGGCCGGCGCCCAGATGGTCGATCAGGGCGGCCACGTCGAGCGCGAAGGTTCGCAGCGAGACCGTGCTCGGGTCGGCCTCCGACTCGGCGTAGCCGCGCATGTCCACGGCGACGGCGAGGCGGTCGCGGCCGAACTCGGCCAGCTGGCCGGCCCAGGTGCGGCGGCTGGACCCGACGCCGTGCAGGAACACGATCGGTGCGCCGGCGCCCGCGGCGTCGTAGGCTAGGACCGCATCGCTGAGCCGGAGCCGAGGCATGGCCGAGAAGATAGCTGGCGGAGGAGCGACATGAGCGAGATCGAGCGCTACCTGGATTCCAAGCTTGGCGAGGACGTCGACCGTCGCGGCTTCCTGAAGCTGTCCGCGTCCGCGGCCGGACTGGCGGCCCTGGCCGCTTGCGGCGGCAGCACTGTCACGCCCGGTCCAAGTGGACCGACCGGCGCCGAGTTCAAGCTCGGCATCGTCCTCCCCTATTCGAACGTGTACGCCGAGCTGGGCTCGAGCATCACCAACGGCATCCAGCTCTACCTCGACAAGGTCGGCAACCAGGCCGGCAACCGCAAGATCACCGTCTTCAAAGAGGACGAGAAGGTCTCCACCGATGACGCGGTGGCGGCGACCAAGAAGCTCGTTGAGCAGACGAGCGTGGACATGATCGCGGGCTACGTGCTGAGCCCGAACGCGGTCGCCAACCGCGACTACCTGACCAGCAACAAGGTGCCGACTATCATCGCCAACGCCGGCGCCAACGTGATCAGCCGCGCCAAGAAGTCCGACTTCATCTACCGCACCTCCTTCAGCAACTGGCAACCCAACCACCCGATGGGCAGCTATGTGCAGGACAAGCTGGGCCTGAAGAACGTCCTCCTGGTCTACGCCAACTACCCGGCCGGAGCCGAGACCGCGCAGTCCTTCCGGGAGACCTACACCGGCAAGTTCGCGGGCCCCGACGTCACGCCTCCCCTCGGCTACACCGGCGACTGGGCCGTCTGGATCAGCAAGATCACTGCTGCCAACCCCGACGGGATCTACGTCTTCCTCTCGGGCACCGACTCTGTCGGGTTCCTGAACAAGGGCAACGAGCTCCTCGCGTTCAAGAACCTGAAGGTCACAGGGTCCGGCTTCTTCGTCGAGCAGGACGTGCTGGGCTCGGTCGGCGACAGGGCGCCCGTGGGCGCGGTGAGCGGCCTGCACTGGGCGCTCACCCTCGACAACAAGGAGAACAAAGACTTCGTCGCCGCCTATCGGAAGGCTTACAAGAAGCCGCCCGACGTCTTCGCCATGGACGGCTACGACACCGGCCGCGTGATCGTGGATGCGCTCAGCGCGGTCAAGGGCGACACCAAGGACCAGACCAAGTTCCTCACCGCGATCGGAGCCGTCAGCTTCAAGAGCCCGCGCGGCGACTTCAAGTTCGATGCCGCCACCCACAACGTCATCAACCCGGTCTACATCCGGGAGCTCGTCAAAGATCCCCAGCTGGGATACACGAACAAGGTGGTGGCCACGGTCACCGGGGTCGCCGACCCGGGCAAGTAACCGGTGATGGCTTGGCCTTCCGGCCGGCTGGCCACAGCGGGCGCGGTGACCGGCGTCGCCTTCATGGCCGCCAGCGGTTTCGTGATGTTTCTTGCCGCGGGCGCTTCGGCCGCGATCCTGAACGATCCCGGATCCCTCGTCTCGCGGGGTCCGGCCGCGGCGGACGTCCTGCGCTGGTCCAGCCTGCTCGACCTGCTCGGCTACCTGTCTCTTGCGCTGCCCGTCTTCTACCTTCGCAAGCGCCTGGAGGGCTCGCGCTTCATCGACCTCTATAGCTTCGCGGGCCTCGCCTACGTCCTCATCGGAGCCGCCGGTGCGGTCACCCTCGGCGTCGCCGGGCCGCCCCTGATGCGCGGGTACGCGTCAGCGTCAGCCCCTCTGCGCGAAGCGATCACTTCCGACTTCTCGACCCTCTACCTAGTCGTCTTCCACGGCCTCTGGCAAACGCTGGAAGGCATTCCGGCCGCGGTCTGGCTGCTGGGCGCCGGGTCGGGCTTGTTGAGCACGGCGCGGCGCCTGGGGATCCTGCTGATCGTGTTCGGCTGCGTGTTCGCGTTGGTCTCAGCCGGCCGGCTTCTCTCTCCCTGACCGCCATCGGGATCCTCTTCCAGATCACTGTCAACGGGCTGGTCTTCGCCGGCCTCGTCTTTCTGCTGGCGGCCGGGCTCTCGGTCATCTTCGGCGTCATGGACGTGCTGAACCTCGCCCACGGGTCGTTCTACATGCTGGGCGCTTACGCAGCCTTCGCGGTCGTCTCCAAGACCGGCAACTTCTGGTTGGCGCTGCTCCTGGGGCCGCTTTCCGTGGGGCTGATCGGGGGCCTCATGGAGCTGCTCCTCTTCCGCCGCCTTTACCAGCGCGGCCACCTCGCCCAGGTGCTCCTCAGCTTCGGATTCACGCTGGTCTTCGTCGACCTGGTCCGCTCCGGGTTCGGACCTCGGACCTACGGCATCGCGCCACCACCCGGCCTCGGCGGCGCCTTTCACGTGGCCGGCGCCAGCTTCACCAAGTACGACGTCTTCATCCTGGGTGTCTCGGTCCTGGTCGCCCTCGTCCTCCTCGTCGCCTGGCGCTTGCTCAAGGTCGGTGCGGTGCTGCGCGCTGGCGTCAGCGACAAGGAGATGGTCGGGCTGCTGGGCATCGACCTGGGGCTGGTCTTCACGCTGACCTTCGCCTTCGGCGCCGCCCTGGCGGGGCTGGGCGGGGTCGTGGCCGCGCCCTTCGTGGCCATCTACCCGGCCATGGACGACAACGTCCTCATCCTGGCCCTGGTCGTCGTGGTGCTGGGCGGGCTGGGCTCGATCGAGGGCGCCCTGGCCGGCTCGCTCCTGATCGGCCTGGCCTTCTCGTTCGGCACCTTCTACCTCCAGGAGTTCTCGATCGCGATCGTCTTCGCGCTGATGGCGGCGGTCCTGGTCCTGCGGCCGCGAGGCCTCTTCGGAATCCGCCAGTGACTTCTATCCCTCTTACGGCCGCCCGCCGCTGGGCGGTGCCGGCGGTCCTGCTCGCGGTGCTCATCTCGCTGCCCTTCTGGACACCCTCGCGCTACTGGGTGTCGGTCGCCATCCAGGCTTTGATCCTGGCCGTCTTCGCCATGTCGCTGGACCTGCTCCTGGGCTTCGGCGGCATGCCGTCCTTCGGCCACGCCGCCTTCTATGGGATGGGGGCCTACGCCTGCGGCAAGCTCTTCCCCCAGCTGACCGGGGCCGGCCTGCTCGCGTTCCTGGTGGCGGGCATGGCCGCGGGGGTGATCGCGGCGCTGCCGATCGGCGCCCTGGCCGTGCGCGCCCGGGGGATCTACTTTCTGATGCTGACGCTGGCCTTCGCCCAGATGGTCTGGGGCCTGGCCTTCCAGTGGACCAGCTTCACCGGCGGCACCGAGGGCATGAGCGGCATCCCCCAGGCGGTCCCCGACTGGCTCCAGGAGCAGGGCCAGAACCTCTGGCCGGCGCTGCGGACCGCGGGACCCTTCTACGTGGTCGCGCTCACTGTCGCCGTGCTTGCCTTCGCCGGCCTGACCGCGATCACGCGCTCGCCGTTCGGCCGCGCGCTGGAGGGCATCCGGGAGAACGAAGGCCGGATGCGCGCACTTGGCTACCCGACCTACCGTTACCGTCTGGCCGCCTTCGTCATCGCGGCGGCCTTTGCCGGCCTGGCCGGCGCCACGACGGCGCTTTACAACGGCTACGCCAACCCCAGCCAGCTCTACTGGCACACCTCGGGTCTGGTCCTGATCGCGGTGATCGTGGGCGGAACCCGAAGCCTGCTGGGAGCGGTGCTGGGCGCCTTCTTCGTGACCATCGTCCAGCTCGTGATCTCGTCGTACACGGAGCACTGGCAGCTGCTGCTGGGGGCCGTCTTCATCGCGGTGGTCCTTTTCCTACCGGGCGGGTTCATCAGCCTCGGCCGCCTGGGGTGGCTCAAGCGATGAGGCTGGAGGCCCAGGAGATCTCCGTGCGCTTTGGAGCCCTGGCCGCGCTCGCCTCGGTCAGCCTGGACGTGCAGAGCGGTGAGCGGCGTGCCCTGATCGGGCCCAACGGCGCCGGCAAGACGACGCTTTTCAACGTCATCGCGGGTGAGCTGCGCCCGGCCGCCGGCTCGGTCCTGCTCGACGGCCGGGACGTGACCTCCCTGCCCACCTGGAGGCGAGCCCGCTTGAGCCTCGGCCGCACGTTCCAGCGGTCGGCCCTCTTCCCGAGGCTGAGCGTGGGCGAGAACCTGGAGCTTGCGGTCCGCCGGGGCGCGCTGGTCGGACGCCGCCGCGCCGTGCCCGAGCGGCTGGAAGCGGCCGGCCTCTCCGCGGTCGCCGAGCGTCCCGCCTCCAGCCTCGGCCACGGCGAGCAGCGAGCCCTGGAGATCGAGCTGGCCCTGGCCTGCGAACCCCGCCTGCTGCTGCTCGACGAGCCCATGGCGGGCCTCTCGGGCGCCGAGCGGCAGGCGGCGCTGGAGCGGCTGCGGAACCTCCCGCGCTCGGTGACGCTCGTCATCGTCGAGCACGACATCGACGCCGTCTTCGCGATCGCCGAGCGGATCACGGTGCTCGACCATGGGGTCAAAATCGCCGACGGGACGCCGGCCGAGGTGCGGGCCGACCCGCGCGTCCAGGAGGTCTACCTCGGCCGCCCCTGACCGGCTGCTGGTGCGCGGGCTGACCGCCGGCTACGGCGGGCTGGCCGTCGTGCGCGACGTCGACCTCCGGGTCGCCGCCGGCGAGGCAGTCGCCCTGCTCGGCCGCAACGGCGCCGGCAAGACGACCACGCTGCTGACGATCGCGGGAGCGCTGCCCATCCGCTCGGGCAGCATCGCCGTGGACGGCCGCCCGGCTGCGGGCCTGCCCAGCTACCGCATCGCGCGGCTGGGCCTCTCCCTGATCCCCCAGGGCCGCCGCATCTTTCCAGCCTTGAGCGTCGAGGAGAACCTGACCCTGGGGGCGCGGCGAGGGGCGGTCGTGGGCACGGTCCAGGAGCTGTTTCCAGTCCTCGCCGAGCGAGCCCGAGTCTTCGGCTCCAACCTCTCCGGCGGCGAGCAGCAGATGCTGGCCATCGGCCGGGCGCTCATGACCCAGCCCCGCCTGCTCCTGATGGACGAGCCGTCCGAGGGGCTGGCGCCTCAGGTCGTCCGGCAGATCGGCGAGCTGGTCGGGCGGCTGCGGCGCGAGCGCGACCTGTCGATACTGATCGCGGAGCAGAACCTCGCTCTCGCGCTCGCTGTGGCCGACCGGGTCTACGTGCTGGAGCGGGGCGAGGTCGTGCATGAGGGGACGGCGGCCGCCTTCGGCGAGGACCGCGCCCTCCAGCGGCGCTATTTGGGGGTCTGAGGATGCGGTTGGTGACGGTGCGGACAGCAAGCGGCACCCGGGCCGGCCGCGTCGAGGGCGACCAGATCATCGAGCTCGATTTCCCCGACGTCGGCGCCATCCTCGCCGCGGGCGCGCTGGAGCAGGTCCGAGGCGCTACCGGCCAGTCCTTTCCGCTGGCCGGCGCCGACCTGGCGACGCCGGTCCCGAACCCGCCCAAGATCATCTGCATGGGCCAGAACTACGAGGCCCACCTCCGCGAGCAGAACCTGGAGCTCCCCAAGCACCCGACGCTCTTCAATAAGTTCGCCCGCTCCCTCGTCGGGCCGCGCGACCCGATCGTGCTGCCGCGCAACTCGGACAAGGTCGACTGGGAGGTGGAGCTGGCTTTCTACATCGGGCGCCCCGTGCGGCACGCGTCGGTCGAGAAGGCCCAGGCCGCCATCGCCGGCTACACGGTCCTCAACGACGTCTCCATGCGCGACTGGCAGCTCGAGCGGACCTCGCAATGGATGCAGGGCAAGGCGTTCGAACGGTCGACCCCGGTCGGCCCCTGGCTGATCACCGCGGACGAGGTCGACGCTGCGAACCTGCGCCTGACCTGCGAGGTGGACGGCCAGCTGATGCAGGACTCGACGACCGCCGACATGGTCTTCAAGCCGGCCGAGATCGCCGCCTATGCGTCCGAGTTCATCACGCTCGAGCCGGGCGACCTCTTTGCGACGGGGACGCCCTCCGGGGTCGGCGTCTGGCGGAAACCGCCGGTCTTCCTGAAGCCCGGCCAAACGGTGCGGACGGCGATCGAGGGTGTCGGCGAATGCGTCAACCTCTGCGCGCCGGAGGACGGCTAGCTTACTCGGCCGTCAGGTTGGTTACAGGCGTCTGATCGGCGCCGAAGTCGACATCCTTGGTCTCGACCGTCCCGGCCGTCCGCCCCGGTGCCGTCTGGTAGGTCCAGTACAGGTTCGTGTGCGCGATGACCTGGTCCGGCGGCGGCGCCCCCCATGCCGTCTGGTCCTCCGTCGTGTGGGCGTCGCTGACAAGGGTCGCGTCGTACCCCCTGACGAATGCGCCGTGGAGCGTCGAACGGATGCACGCATCGGTCTGCGCGCCGACGACGACGAGTCGCCCGACTCCGAGGCCCGACAGCACGGTCTCGAGGGTGGTGTCCTCGAAGGAGTCCCCGTAGTTCTTCTCGACGAGCGGCTCGGCGTCGCCCGGAGTCAGCTCGGGGACGATCCGCCAGTCGTCGCTCCCCCTCGCAAGCTGCTCGTCGGAGTGCTGGACCCAGACAACGGGGACCCGTTCCCGCCGCGCCTTCTCGACCAGGCTGCCGACGTTCGCGACGACGGTGTCGCGCTCGTGAGCCCCCTCGACGACGCCGTTCTGCGCGTCGACGACGAGGAGTGCGGTTTTGGGCCGGTTCTCGAGTGTGGTCATGGTCTCCCTTTACTCACGCTGGCTCCTGGGTCCACCCACGGTAGACCTACCCACCGACAGTGCGCCGGCAGGTGTCAAAAACGGAAGCGATTAGCTCAGACGCGGGTCCAGGGTCCGTCGGCCAGGACCTTGGGGCGAAGGGTAACTTTGCAGTCGTCGGTTACGACGTGGAAGGTCAGCATCCCGCCTGACTCCATCCACGTGTAGGTACCGTCCTCCGGACACATCTCCATCTCGCGCATGGTGATCCGGTCGCCACTCACGGAATAGGTGAGCTGATGATCATGGCCGTTAGGGGTGTGAAGAGTGAATAGGCCCACCGAGCCGAACTGCATTGTCCAGGTCCCGTTGTTGGTGTCCAGATCGGTGATGTTGCGCTGGTACTTCCCGGTCGGGGATGCTGCTGAGGCGGTCGTGGCGATGGGCGTGGGTGTGGGTTTTGCCGTAGCCGAACCGGTCGAATTCTGACCGCTCGAACCACACGCCAGCAGGAGAGATGTGAAGGCTCCCAGAGCAAGCACCAGGGTGCTTCTCCGCATGGCAAGACGATCTTACAACTGACCGCCCGCATCCGCTAGCCGGAAGCCCGCGAGTGCGTCATGCCCGCCCCGCCGCCGGCAGTCCGTCGGAGGCAGACGCAAACCCACATCGTGTAGGGGCTCCAGCTCTTCGCGAGCTCCCGCATCTTGGCCTCATCGGGGTCGCTCGGCAGCGCGTAGGCGGTCCGGATCGCTGCGAAGAGGCGGCGCTCCTGCGTCGGCACCTCGTCCACCGCGCCCACCGCGCGCAGCCTGACCAGCTGGGCGCCGAAGTCGCCGATCCCCGCCAGTGATTTGAGCGAAGCCAGCGCCTCGGCTTCTGGCTGCGCGCGCAATTCGTCCGTGTCAACGCGACCTTCGAGGGCGGCCCGGCCGAGCTTGTTCAGGTACTCGACCTTGCGGCCGAAGAGCCCTTTGAAAGTCTCCAGCTGAGTCAGCCGGCTCGGCTCGGGGAAAACCCAGAGCTTGTGTCCGTGGACGTCTACCTCGTGGCCCAGCTCGCGGGACATCCGGTCCTTGACGGCCGAGCCCTGGCGCATGCTGATCCGGCTCGAGATGATCGTCCAGGCGGCCGCCTCATAGGCGTTCGACCAGTTGACCGGGCGGAAGCCGGGATACATCTGCTGTAGCGTCGCGACGACCGGGTCGCGGCGACCGACTTCGGGCCAGCCCCGGCCGTCGACGTCCAGGCTCAGGATCCGCTCCACCTGGTGGCGCACGGCGCGCGTGTCGCTGGCGCCGAAGATCTCACCCCGGACGCTGCCGTCTGCCGCCTGGGTCAGGCAGACGCCGACCGGCTCCCAGGTCCTGTCGACCAGGAAGGCGAGGTGGAGGTGGCCGGTGGCCGCCGGGTCGTCAGCCGGTGCTGGGTGCCAGCCGCCGATGAAGCCGGCGCTCTCCTCCAGCGAGTAGTCACCGAGAGGCTTGATCTCAAATGTCTTCGTCATGGTTGCGTTGCTCATGCCTGATACTCTGCATGGCGATTGTTGACATGTACTGTCAAGGTTTCAGGCTCTAAATGCGTGCGGACCGCGTCCTCTCACTGTTACTGCTCCTCCAGGCCAGGGGGCGGATGAGCGCCGCTGACCTGGCGGACCGCCTGGAGGTCTCTCGCCGCACGGTCTACCGGGACGTCGACGCGCTCAGCGCCGCGGGCGTTCCCGTCGCCGCCGAGCCAGGGCCCAACGGCGGCATCTACCTCCTCGAAGGCTGGCGGACCGACCTGACCGGCCTCACCGAACCGGAGGTGGAAGCGCTTTTCACGTCAGCCGCGGGGCCGGCGTTCGAGAGCGCCATGGGCAAGCTGGCCGCCGCGCTCCCGCGCGAGTCGGCCAGCCGGGCCGGGCGGATCCGCGAGCGGCTCCTGGTCGATTCTGAGGCGTGGGGCCGGCGCGGCTCGGCGCCCGCCCACCTCCGCGTCGTCCAGGACGCGGTCTTCTCCGATCGCCGGCTCCGTTTGCGCTACCGCCGAGCCGAGGCGGAGGTGGTGGACCGGACCGTGGACCCGCTGGGGCTGGTGCTGAAAGCAGGGACCTGGTACCTGCTCGGCCTTGTCGGCGGCGAGGAGCGCGTCTTCCGGCTCTCCCGCATCGAGTCGGCCGAGGCCCTGGACGAGCCCGCCCGCCGGCCGCCGAAGTTCGACCTGGCCGGCGCCTGGGGCCAGCGGGCTGCGCGGTGGGACTCTGGCCGGGCGGGCTATCGAGCGCAGGTTCGGCCTCGAGCCGAAGCTCTGCCGCTGCTGCTGCGGGTGGCCGGCGACCGGGTGGTCGGGCGCGAAGGCCCGCTCGTCAGCCTCGACTTCCCGGCCCGCGAGGCGGCGGCGGCCTTCCTCGCCTCTTTCGGTGCCCAGCTCGAGGTCGTGGAGCCGGTGGAGCTGCGGGCCGACCTGGCCCGCCTCGGCCACGACCTGGCCGGCCTCTACTCGTAGCCCGCGTCCAGGAAAACTTTGGTGGCGCGGCCCGCCAGGAGCACGTTCTTCACGTCGGCCAGGCTCAGGATGCCGCCGGTCAGGGCAGCCGGGACGCCGGCTTCGTTCAGGATGCGGTCACTGAACTGGGCGTTGAAGCAGCGCCCGTAAACGGGGATGCAATTCGGCGTGGCGTGGCCGCTGCGAACCACGACCAGGTCGCAGCCGTGGGCGCGGAGCGCCCGCGCGACCTCCAGCGAGTCGTCGTCGGTGAACCCGCCCGGCGCCCAGTCGCTGGCCGACATGGCCACCCAGAGCTCGCCCGCAAAGGCCGCCCGCACGGAATCCAGGACCTCGAGCGGGAAGCGGAGCCGGTTCTCCAGGGAGCCGCCATATTCGTCGGTGCGATGGTTGCTGAGCGGGGAGAAGAACCGCGCCAGGAGGTGGCCGCGGCCGAACTCTAAGAGGAGCGTCCTCTGCCCCAGCGCGGCGCCGCTGCGGGCTCGGTCGGCAAAGTCATCGCGCACCCGGTCCATGCCGTCCCGGTCGAGGTCGCCAGCAGTGCGGTCGGTCAGGTGCAGGAGCGGCCGGTCCGGCCGCACGATCTTCGCCTCCAGGTCCTCCAGCTCCTCCGACAGCGCCTCCTCGACCTGCTCGACGAAGCCGGCGTCGCGCTCCTTCAGCTGCGCGTAGTCGTAGTTGCTCCGCGTCAGGAAGTGGAACACGAAGCGCTCGGCCGGAAAGCCCCAGTAGTGGCGGAACTGCTCGTACCAGCGCTGGCTTGGCTGGGCCGACCGCTGGATGTGCTCGACACGCGGCCGCCGGTCGGCCTCGTACGCGCTGAACGCGGCCGGCAGGTCGTCCGCGTGCACGCGCACCGCGTGAGCCAGGGAGATCGCGTCCTCCATCGCCATCTTGGTTCCCGATCCCACCGAGAAATGGGCGGTATGGGCGGCGTCCCCCATGAGGACGCAGTTGCGCCAGTGCCAGGTCCGGTTGCGGAGCGTCCGGAAGCTCGCCCACTTCGAGTTGTTGGCCAGCAGGGCCCGGCCTTCCAGATGCCTGGCGAAGAGGCGCTGGAAATACTCCAGCCCGTCACCGGACTGGAGGCCGGCCCGGCGCCACGACTCCGGGTCCGTCTCGACGATGAAGGTGCTGAGGTCCTCCTCATACGGGTAGATGTGGGCGCAGAAGCGGCCGTCCTGGTTCTCCTCGAAAAGGAACGTGAAGGACGGATAGCGGAGCGCCGCGCCATACCAGGCGAACATGGTGCGACCCGTCTCCACGCGCGGCCGGAAATGCTCGGCCAGCTCCGTGCGGGTCGCGCTGTGGACGCCATCGGCGATGGCGACCAGGTCGGGCTCTCCGAGCTGCTGGAGGTCCCGCACCTCGGTCTCGAACCGCAGCTCGACGCCCTCGCCGGCGGCGCCCCGCTGGAGGATGCCGAGCAGGCGCTTGCGGGAGATCGCCCAGAAACCGATGCCGCCGCAGCGGAGGACGCGGTCGTGGACGCGTACCTCGATCGGGTCCCAGGAGTTGGCGGCGGCGTGGATCTCGGCGTGCGTGGCCGCGTCCTGCTCACCCAGGTACTCCATCGTCCGCTCCGAGAAGACGACGCCGAAGCCGAAGGTGTCGTCGGCCCGGTTGCGCTCATAGACCGTTACCTGGTGGCGCGGGTCGGCCCGCTTGGCAAGCATCGCGAAGTAGAGCCCGGCCGGACCACCTCCCACGACGGCGATCTCCATCGGCCAAAGATTAGGGCTCGGCTGGAGCCGGATCCTCGCCCTTTGCGGGCCCGCTCAGGCCGTCAGCAGGCCGTGTTCTGGTCGAGGTCGATGCCGAAGTTCAGGTACTGGAACGCCCAGACCTCGCCGCCCGCCCAGAGCGCGGCTCCGCACTTGCCGTAGTCGTCGGTGCCGGCGGCCCCGGCGACCCAGTTGGGGATGCCGGTCGGCGCGTAGCTGCCGGCGATCAGCTGCCACATGTGGCTGGTCGAGTAGACCCCCGCCGTGACTCCCTCGGTCCGCTGCAGGAAGTCGATGGCGCCCTGGATCACGAAGCTGTTGAGGTCGACGTTGTCGGACCAGCTGTTCTCGGTCTCCACGTCCAGCCACCAGACCGGCTGCAGGAAGGTCGCGCCGTTGGTCTGCCGCGCGGCATATGTGTAAGCGGCCGCGGCCGCGTCGTAGCCGTAGTTGTAGGCCTGACAGAAATCCTCGCCTTCCATGCAGGAAAGCGGCCCTTCAGGGTTCATCCCAAAGTCCAGGTTGACGTAGACCTCGGTCGCCCGGCTGTTGTTTCCGGCTGCCCAGCCGTACTGCTCGGCGAAGCACGGGTTGCCGGTGTAAGGGCGGCCGCCGGTCACGCCGACCACCACGAAGGCGTAGCCCTCCGGGTTGCCGTGGCCGCATTGGGGCCAGGAGATGTCGGTGCCGCCGCTGCCGGAGATCAACACCCCGGCGGCCTGGGCGGTCGTCAGCTGGGGCGCCGCCACCAGCAGTGCCGCCAGCGCCGAGGCGGCGAAGGAGAGGAGCTTGAATCGCACTGGACGCAGAAGGATCGAAGCAGCAAGGAGAGATTCGGCGCGGGGATGGTGAATGCGTGTTAAAGGACGCCGACATCTCTACACGGGCGCTGCACGAAAGCCAGAAGTACTGCTAACAAGCTAAGGCAGGCTGCTAAGGCTCGATGAGGACTCCCGGGTTCAAGATGCCGCTCGGGTCCAGCTCCCGCTTGGCGGCGCGGAGCGCCTCGGCGAAGAGCGGCGGTCGTTCGCGGTCGTACCAGGGACGGTGGTCGCGGCCCACCGCGTGGTGGTGCGTGATCGTGCCGCCGCCCGCGCTGATGGCGTCCGCGGCGGCGTTCTTGATCGCCTGCCACTGCTCCAGCTCCTGGCCCGGGCGGGCGGGCCCCAGCACGGAGTAGTACGGCGCGGGACCGTCGGGGTAGACGTGCGTGAAGCGCAGCGAAATCCAGCCCCGGCCGGCGCCGGCATCGGCCATGGCGGCGCTGGTGGCGGCCAGCACCTCCTGGTTGAAGCTCTCGAAGCGGTCCCAGGTGACAGCGGTCTCGAAAGTCTCGCTGAGCACCCCCATCCCGGCCAGTGCGTCTCGGCGGTAGGGCATCTTGATGAAGGCGTCGCGCCAGCTCTCGCCGGCGCCCTCGTGGCCCGGCGGCACCTCGCCGTGGTGGTCGCCGCAGATCTCGGTGGCCCGGGCTGCCCAGACCTCAACCGGGTGGTCGGCGCTCTCGAAGGCGACCAGCAGGATGGTCTGGGTGCCGTCGCCGGCCCCGTTGTAAAGGGCCTCGTTGGGATCCAGGAGCCGGCAGTTGGCCGGGTAGAGGCCGGCTTGCGAGATGGTGCGGCAGGCGCCCACCGCGTCCTCGAAGCGGCTGAAGTGGGCGGCCAGCCGGCTCCGAAAACGCGGGCGGTCCTGCAGCCGCATCCAGGCACGGGTGATGACCCCGAGCGTGCCTTCGGATCCCAGGAAAAGCCTCTCGGGCTGCGGTCCGGCACCGGATCCGGGCAGGCGCCGCGTCTCGACCACCCCGGCCGGGGTGACGACTCGGAGCGCCTCGACGAAGTCGTCGATGTGCGTGTAGAGGGTGGCGAAGTGGCCGCCCGATCGGGTCGCGATCATCCCGCCCAGGGTCGCGAACTCGAACGACTGCGGGAAATGGCGGAGCGTGAGGCCGTGCGGCTTGAGCTGCTCTTCAAGCGCCGGACCGGTGGCCCCGCCTTCGATCAAGGCGGCCCGCGAGGCGCGGTCGACCTCGAGGACACGGCCGAAATGCCGGAGGTCGAGGCTCACAGCGGGGCGGCCCGGCGACGGTTCAACGCCGCCCACCACGCTCGTACCGCCGCCGAACGGGATGGCCGCGATGCCGGCGCCGCCGCACCAGTCCAGCAGCCGCTCGATGTCCTCTTCGGTGCGCGGGAGGGCGACCCAATCGGGCGGGTTGGAGAAGTCGCGGCGGTAGGCGCGGACCACGTCGCGGTAGGACATCCCGTGCGCGTGCGAGGCGCGCTCGCGCTTGTCTTCGCTGCAGATCTCGGCCAGGCCTGAGGGCGGCCGGACCCGCGGCTTGGGCAGCTCGATCTCCGCCAGCGCCGGCGGCGGGGTCACGGGCAGCGAGTCGACCCCGAAGCGGTCAGAGAGGAAGCTGCCGAGCCCCTCTCGGGCGGCCTCGTCGAGGTCCTCGTCCTCGAAGCCCCAGCCCCAGAATTTGCGCTGTCGCATGTTGCTGAAGGCGCCGAGCGAGCGCTGGATCCTGGTTGCGGGCCTCGGCGTGACAACGATTGTCTCCTACGGGGTCACGCAGTACCTGTTCGGGGTGCTGGTGGTCCCGATTCAGCACGATCTCGGCTGGACCCGCGCTGAAATCTCGGGCGCCTTCTCGCTGGGCCTCATCGTCTGGGGCGTCCTCGGCGTGCCGGTCGGGCGGCTGGTCGACCGCAGCGGCGCCCGCTGGCCGATGACTGCCGGCTCGCTGCTGGGCGTCTTCGCGCTCCTGGGCCTCTCCCGGATCCACGAGCTCTGGCAGCTCTACCTCCTTTGGTCCGGCGGCCTGGGCACGGCCATGGCTCTCACGCTCTACCCGGTCACGTTCACGGTGGTGGCCAACTGGTTCCGGCAGCGCCGCGGCGCCGCTTTGGCGCTGCTGACAGTCATCGGCGGGCTGTCGTCGCCGATCTACATCCCGCTGGCGGGCTGGCTGGTCGCGCACCTGGGCTGGCGCGACGCCCTCGAGGTGCTGGCGGCGACCGTCCTACTCGTGGCCCTCCCCCTCCACGCGCTGCTCGTCCGCCAGGCGCCGGCAGGCGCCGGCCCTCCAGCCGGATCGGCGCTCGGGGAGGCCCTGCGCCGGCCGCCGTTCTGGCTGCTCACCGCCTCGAACGCGCTCAGCGCGCTCGCTTACGCCGTCCTCCTGGTCCACACCGTGCCGTACCTGATCGGCCGCGGCTACAACCCGGTCCTGGCAGCCGGAGTGTTCGGCCTGGTCGGGCTGGCCAGCCTGCCAGGCCGGTTCCTCTTCAACGTGCTCAGCGACCGCGTCGGACCCCAGGGATTGCTGGCCCTCTGCACCGCCCTCCAGGGGGCGGCCGTAGCCATTCTGCTGACTGGCAACCCGGTGCTTTTCGTGCTCGTCTACGGGGCGTCCTTCGGCGCCATCTCCCCGCTCCGGGCCTCGACCCTGGCGGACCACTTCGGACGCCTCGCTTACGGATCCATCACGGCGGTCCAGAACCTGCCGTCGGGAATCCTGTCGGGCCTAGGACCCTTCCTTGCCGGCTACCTGTACGACCGGCTCGGCGGCTACAGCCTCGCCTTCGAGCTCACGGCGGGCGCTTTCCTGGCGTCCAGCCTGCTGATCTACCTGACGCCGAGGGGCGATCAGCAGGAACGCCAGCCAGAGGGCCTCCAGGAGCAGTAGCGGGCGGCCGATGCCGACCGCCAGCTCCACGCTCAACCAGCCGGCGATGGCGAAGCAGGCCTGCCAGGCGCCGGTCAGCGCCCGTGCCGCCAGCCAGCCGGCGGGGACCAGGAGCGCCAGGTCCTGGAGGTGCAGGTAAGGCGCGATCGCGAGCGACCCGACCACCGCGGCCGCGATCGGCATCTCCGGCCCGGCGCGTCTCCAGCGCCAGGCCCCGGCCAGGGCGAGTGCCACGTAAACGACGCGTGTGAGGCTGGCGAGCGGGCCGAAGCCGAGCGTGCCCGCGATCGTGTAGTCCGCCCAGCGCTCCGACACGGCGGCGGCGTGCAGCGCGGTCACGAACTGGTCGATGCCGGCCGGCCAGAGCGAGATGAGAACCAGCTCGCCGATGGCGACGGCGCTGACGGCGAAGCTCAAGAACCAGCGCCAGTGCCCGGTCAGGAGCAGGGCGAACGGCACCAGGACGAGCGGGTGCGGCTTGATCCACATGGCGGCGGCGAGCGCCATGCCGGCCCAGGCCGGCTGTCCCCGCCGGTTCAACCACCAGGACAGTCCCAGCAGCGCCGCCACGAACGACACCGGCTGGCCCAGCCAGATCCCAAAAGCGACAGGAAAGAGGGCGAACAGCAGGGCCAGCTGGATGAGGCGCTGGAAGCTGTTGCCCGGCGCCACGAACCACCAGGCGGCCACCCACGCGCCTACCACCGGGATCTCCCAGAGATAGAAGGCGGGATAGAAGTCGAGGTAGGTGAAGGGGAGCGCCAGCCAGGCCAGCGGGGCCGGGTTCCAGAAGGGCAGCCACTGCCAGCCGGGGACGAACCGGGCGAGCAGCACCTGCTGGGTCGCGAAGTCATAGACCTGCGACCAGCCCGCGGTCCGGCCGATGTACGCCGCCACGTAATAGTCGGCGAAGTCGGGCTGGAAGGGCCGGCTGAGGACGTGGATGATCACCTCGTAGCCGTTGAGCGCGCAGAGGACCAGAGCGACACCGAGCAGCCAACCTTTCTGGCCCCGGCCCAGGCCAGTGAAACGGCGCCCGCTGCCCGGTCGGGTCGAGGTGCTGATCGTGGGGGGCGGCATGACCGGCGTGAGCCTACTCCGCGAACTGGCCGCTCGGGACATCGACGCGCTGCTGCTCGAACGGCGGCACCTGGCGGCGGGCGCCAGCGGCCGCAACGCGGGGTTCCTGCTCGAGGGCATGGCGGCCAACTACGCCGCGGCGGCGCGCGAGCATGGCCGCGCCCTGGCCCGCGAGGTCTGGGAGTTCACCGCTGAGAATCACGCCAGGCTGGAGGAGGCGCTGGCCGGGGCTGGTGGTCATCGGCGCCTCGGCTCCTACACGCTGGCGGCATCGGCGGAGGAAGAGCGTGAGCTGGAGGCGGCCGCCGACTTGATGCGCGAGGACGGCTTCCCGGCCGGCTACCGAGCCGGCCGCCTGCTGAACCCGCGCGACGGTGAGCTTGACCCGGCCGCGGCGGTGGCAGCCCTGGCGGAGGGCGGGCGGGTGGTCGAGGGCTGCGAGGTCAGGAGCCTCGAGGGCGGCGGCGTGGAGACCAACCGGGGCGACCTCGAAGCGGAGACGGTGGTCCTCGCCACCAACGCCTACACGCCCCAGCTCCTGGCGGCGGCCCCGATCCGGCCGGTCCGCGCCCAGATGCTGGCGACGGCACCCGCGGGGGAGCTCGTCGTCGACCGTCCTACCTACTCCGATTGGGGCTATCGATACTGGCGCCAGCTGGCGGACGGCCGCCTGCTCCTGGGCGGATTCCGAAACCTCGCCCCGGAGGAGGAGGTCGGCTACGTCGAGGAGCCCAGTGACCGTATCCAGGCCCATCTCGACCGTCACCTGCAGGCGATGGGCGTGGAGGCGCCGGTCACGCATCGCTGGGCGGGCATCATGGGATTCACGCCCGACTCCCTGCCCCTGGTCGGTCCGGTGCCGGGCCGCCCCGGTCTCTTTGTCTGCGGCGGGTACACCGGACACGGGATGGGCTTCGCCTTCAACGCGTCCCGCCGGCTGGCCGGGCTGCTGCTGGACGGCCAGGAGCCGCCGGCCTGGATGGCGCCCGCCAGGCTCGCCTGGCGAGCACCCAGCCTGCTTAGTTAACGGTCACAAAACTTCGACCGCCCACTTTGGCCGGATTAGACGTAAATTAATGCGTAACCCCGCCGTTCCTGAAATGGCCGCAGCCAGCGCACTCGCAATTGAAGTCCATGGGCAATCCTGGATCCTCCGGGCCCGACAGGGGCGCTCCTCCGCCGAGGTCACCGGCGACGCCGACACTCTCGCCGCCATCCTGGACGGCCGCCGTCCCGGCCTGAAAGCCTTCCTGGACGGACACATCCACGTCCGGGGCAGCCTCGCCCTCGCCGTCCAGCTGGAGACCGCCTTCGGCAACGGCCACCGCCACCGCCGCTCGCCGCGGGCCGACCGGATTCGGGCCGCCGGCGTGGACACCTTCTACCTGGAAGCCGGGACCGGCACGCCCATCCTCCTTCTGCACGGTCTTGGCGGCACCAACGTCTCCTTCCTGCCCACGCTCTGGAACCTCTCCATCGACCACCGCGTGTTCGCGCCCGACCTGCCCGGCCACGGCGACTCCGGGAAGCCGATCCGGCGCTACGACGCGGCTTTCTACGGCGACTGGCTGGTGGCCCTGCTAAACACGCTGGGCCTGGACCGCGTGCACCTGGTCGGCAACTCGCTCGGCGCACGGGTCGCCCTGGAGGTCGCCATGAAGGCGCCGGAGCGCGTCGACCGTCTCGTTCTGCTGGCGGCAGCGCCGATCGTCCACCGCCTGCGGCGGCTGGTTCCGCTCGTGCGCCTGCTCCGGCCGGAGCTGGCCGCCATTCCCATACCGATGCTGCGGGCGGAAGCGCTGTTCGCCCTGCGCAGCCTCTTCGCCAAGCCCTCCCGGATGCCGGACGAGTGGCTCGAGGCCGCCGCGGACGAGTTTGTGAGGGTTTTCCGGACGCCGGGCGCGCGGGTCGCCTTCTTCTCCTCCCTGCGCGAGATCTACCTGGAGGAGCCGCACGGCGACCTCGGCTACTGGAACCGGCTCCAGTCGGTCAGCGCGCCCGCGCTCTTCGTGTGGGGCGACCACGACCCGCTGGTTCCGCCGGCGCATGGCCGCGCCATCGCCGAGGCTCTGCCCCACTCCCGCTCAGTTGTCCTGAAGGACTGCGGCCACGTGCCTCAGTACGAGCTGCCGGAAGCCACCAACCGGCTGATCCGCGACTTCCTCGACCCGAAGCCGCTGCATTAAAAGAACCAACTCGATCAACTAGAATTTCCGTTGCCGTGGCGGGCACTTCTCCCTCCTCCACTTCGTCACGCCCTGCAGTCGAAACTCGACAGCTCGGCCGCGTCTACAAGTCGCGGAAGGACGTCGTCGTCGCCCTCCAGGGCATCGACCTGAGCGTCAAGCAGGGCGAGCTCTTCGGCGTGCTCGGCCCCAACGGCGCGGGCAAGACGACGCTGATCAAGATCCTGGTCACGCTCCTCCTCCCAACCTCTGGACAGGCCTGGGTCGACGGGCTCGACGTCGTCAAGGATTACCGCGCCTTGCGTCATCGGATCTCGATGGTGTCGGGCGGGGAGAACGCGGGCTACGGTCTTTTGCGCGTCCGCGAGCAGCTCTGGCTCTTCAGCCAGCTTTACGGAATGAGCTCGGCAGCGGCCCGGCGCCGCATCGACGAGCTGCTGGAGCGGCTCGGCCTCGCCGAGGTCGGCAACCGCACCATCGCCGGCCTCTCCAGCGGCATGCGTCAGAAGATGAGCTTGGTCCGCGGCCTGATGACCGACCCGCGCGTCATTTTCCTCGACGAGCCGACAGTCGCCCTGGACGTTGGCGCTGCCCGCGACGTCCGCAACGAGGTCCGGCGCTGGATGGGGGAGGATCCGACCCGAACGGTGATCCTGACGACGCATTACATGCAGGAGGCCGACGAGCTCTGCGATCGAGTCGCGATCGTGAACCGGGGCGAGGTGATCGCCCACGGCACTCCGCAGGCGCTGAAGCAGCAGGTGGACGAAGACGTGATCGTCGATCTCCAGCTCGAGCCTGGGCGCCCTCTGCTCGATGCCCTGCGCGCCATCGAGGGCGTGGGCGCCGCCAGCGCGCGAGAAGAGGACGGCATCGACAGGTTCAGCCTCCTGCTGGCCGACGACGCAGTCCTGCCGCGCGTCCTCACGACCGTCGAAGGGTCCGGCCGCCGGGTGACCGGCCTCGTCAGGCGCCAGCCCACTCTTGAGGACGCCTTCGTCAAGCTCGTTGGTCGCAGCCTCCATGAAGAAGACAGCTCCGGGGACGGGGCATGACGCAGTACTCGCCGCTGCGCATCTTTCTGAAGACGGTCGTCGCCCGCGCCTACCCGCGCGTCATCGCCATCTGGCGGCAGGTGGCGTGGCTCTTCTTCGACATGGCCTTTCCGATCGTCGGCTCGCTCGCCATGGTCCTCGTCTACCAAGGGCTTCACGCCCCCCGTCAGTACCTCGGTTTCGTGGTCATGGGCGGCGCGATGCTGGCTTTCTGGCAGAACGTGCTCTGGAGCATGGCCACGCAGTTCTCCTGGGACCGCGGCAACGGCACGCTCGAGCTCTACACGATCGCGCCCACGACCTTCGAGGCCGTGCTGCTCGGCATGGCGGTCGGCTCCATGATCACGACGACCATCCGCGCCGGCGTCATCCTGGTCGCCGGCTCCCTCCTCTTCGGGATCAGCTACGCCTCCGGCGGGGCCCTGGCAGCGATCGGGGTCTTCCTGCTCACGCTGGCGGCGCTTTACTGCCTGGGCATGCTGCTGGCCAGCCTCTTCCTCTTCTATAGCCGCGAGGCCTGGCACCTCGCCAGTGCGCTGCAGGAGCCGGTCAACTTCATCTCCGGACTCTATTTCCCGGTGCGCGCGCTCGGTGCCTATGTCGCTGGAGGCGCCTCGCTGGTCCCCATGACGCTGGGCCTTGATGCGATGCGGCAGCTGCTGCTGCCAGGGACGCCCGTCTTCATCCCAGTCGGACTGGAGACGACGATCGTCGCCATCCAGGTCCCCGTCTACGCGATCCTGGCCGGCCTGGCTCTGCGCTTCCTGGAAACCCGAGCTCGCAGTGAAGGCAAGCTGGTTACGCGATGGGACTAGCCATCGTGCGCGGCTGGCAAGGTTACTGGGTCGCGGTCCGCCTCGGCTGGGCGATCTCCAGCAACTGGACTCGACCCTTCCTCTTCATCGTCTACTCGATCCTGCGGCCGATCTCGATGGCGCTGATCCTGGCCGTGATGTACACGGTCATCACCCACAACAGCGCCGCCGCCCGCCCCTACCTCGCCTTCTTGATCATCGGCACGGCGTTCTGGTCCTTCATCCAGGAGGGTGTTTCGGAGTTCGCCACCGGGATCCTGGAGGACCGCGGCCGCTATCACATGCTCAAGTACACCTACCTGGCGCCGCTCGGCTTCCCGGTCTTCCTCGTCGGGCGGGCGAGCTCCAAGCTGGCGAGCGCCTCCGCCTCGGTCGTCATCGTGCTGTTGGTGGGGACCTTCGCTCTCGGGCTGCCCATCAACCCGCTGACGATCGACTATCCGCTCCTGGTGCTGGCCTGCCTGCTTGCCTTCGTCGCGATCATGGCCTTCTCAATCACGCTCAGCATGGTGCTGCTGGCCGGGCGGGACTCCCATGGCTACGGCGAGATCATGGCCCAGTTCCTCTACCTCTTCTCCGGCGCCATCTTCCCGATCTCGCTGCTGCCGGGACCCCTGGCCTGGCTGGCCTCGCTCTCACCGCTGGGCTACTGGCTCGAGCTCTGCCGGCGCGCGATCCTGCACGGCCGGGTCTACGAGATGTTCCCGCAGCTCTCCGACGGCGAGGTGCTGGCACGCCTGGTCGCGGCCGTGGCCGGGACGGTCGTGCTCGGCTACTTCACGTACCTCCTGAGCGATCGCATGGCGCGCCGCCGCGGCTATATCGACATGGAGTCGTCCTGGTGACCGCGGCAGCGCTCCCGGCGAGCATCGTCGACAGCCACTTCCACCTCTTTCGGCGGGCCGATGTGCCCAACGCCGGACTCCTCGCGGCCCAGGCGCTCCAACGTGACTTCCTCTGGCCCGACTTCGAGGCGGCCTGGCATGGCCTGCCGGTGAAGGGCGGGCTCATGGTCCAGGTCCGGGACGAGAGCGAGGGGGTGGCTGAAGCTGGCTTCGTGACCTCGATCGCGATACCCGAGCCGAGGCTGCGGGGTCTGGTCGCCGGGAACCTGCTCGAGGACCCGGCCCGCCGAGGCGAGCTGGCCACGCTGCGGGAGGTCCGCCTGGTGCGCGGGATCAGGCGTGGCACCCAGTTTCACCCGGACCCCGGTTACCTGGCGCGGCCGCCCATGATCGAAGGTTTCCGCGAGCTCGGCCGCCTCGGCCTGGTCGGCGAGGTCTGCGTCAAACACTTCCAGCTGGAAGGCGTCGTCGAGCTCGCCAAAGAGTGCCGCGAAACCACGATCGTGCTCGACCACCTTGGGAAGCCGGAGGTCGGCCGCCAGCCGCAGCCGGTCTGGGAGGCAGAGCTGGCCGAGCTCGCCGAGCGCCCGAATGTGAGGTGCAAGGTGTCGGTCGTGGTGCAGACCCCGGACGACCCGCCCCTCGACCCGGCGGCGATGGCGCCGCTCATCAAGCATGCGGTCCGCGTCTTCGGCTGGGAGCGGGTCATCTTCGGCAGCAACTGGCCGGTCTCGACCACGGTGATCGGTTACCGCGACTGGCTCGACCTGGTGCTCGAATCAGTGCCGCCGGGCCGCCCGGCCCAGCTGGACGCGCTGTTCGCGGGGAACGCCGTCAGGACCTGGCGCCTCTAGCCGCGCCTACTGGACGGGGGCGGCGACCCGGGCGGCTGCGCGGAAGGCGCTCATGACGTCCGCCACCAGCGGCCGGTCGTGGCTCGACCGGCAGCGATGCGCCATCGTCAGGCGGCCCTCGCTGTCGAAGACGAAGTCGGCGCCAAGCTGCCAGACGTCGGCCTGCTGGGGGATCCAGGGCTTGCCGTGGAGAAGACCGGTCAGGGCGCGCCAGATGTCGGCCGGGCTGAACGGGTTGAGCAAGCCACCGTGGCCGACCGCCATCGCCTGGTAGCTCGCCCGCTCGGTGTCGGAGAGCCAGAGATAGGGGTGCCCGAGCGCTTCGGCGAAGCCGGCCAGGTGCTGCGGTGGCGCGAAGGAGATCACGGCAACCCGGCCCCCGGCGTTCTCGATCTCGGCGACATGGGGGCGGAGCTCGCTCAGGTGCTGCTGGCAGAAGAGACAGCCGAGATGGCGCAACAGGACCAGGACGGTCGGCCGGCCGTACAGGCGGCTGGCCGGGTACAGATCGCCATCCACGTCCCTGAGGACGAAATTGAGCAAGATCCGTGCCACGGCGGCCTTAGGCTATCCCAGCCTTGGACTTACTCCGCGACTTTCGGTCCCGCTTCGCGGTGGCGGCGGGGGCGCTCGTCGGTTTCGCCGTCGTCTATCCGGCCATTTACGCGTGGGGCGGGCCGGGCATGACCGCGCTCTGCGCGCTGCCCATCCTCGTCGTCGGGTACCTCTTCGGCTTGCGCGCGGGGGCGATCGTCGGTTTCGTCATCTTCCCCATCTCAGTCATCGAGCTGGAGGCTCTCCACGTCCCCGCGGCCGGCCTCGTCCTCAGCACCGGCGGCGCCGCGCCCGCGGCGGTTCTGGTGATGACCCTGGTCGGGGCCGTGGTTGGGCGGCTCCGCGACCTGGGCAGGCGGGTCGAGGCCGAATCCAGGGCGAGGCTAGTAAGCGACCGCCGGTTCGACGACCTCTTCGAATTCGCGCACGACGTCATCTTCACCTACGACCTGGACTGCACCTTGACCTCCATCAACCCGGCGGCCGAACGCCTCCTCGGCTACAGCCGGACGGAGATGGTGGGCATGGACCCGGGGATTCTCATTCCCGGCGACCAGTGGGAGCGCGTGCGGGCGATGCTCCAGGACTGCCTGGACGGACAGGTCGCCGCCCTGCCTTACGAGATCGAATGGATGGCCAAGGACGGCCGGCGCCTGATCCTCGAGATCAGCCCGCTCCTCGTGGATGAGCAGGGCAGGCCGCTGGGCATCCAGGCCATCGCCCGCGACGTCACCGAGCGCAAGCGCGTCGAGGAACGGCTCCGGCATCAAGCGCTGCATGACGCGCTGACCGGACTGCCGAACCGGACCCTCCTCGAGGACCGGCTTGCCCACGCGGTCAAGGGCGCGGCCCGCAACCACGAGGTGCTGGCGGTGATGATCGTCGACCTCGAAGAGTTCAAGGCCGTGAACGACACTTTCGGCCACCAGGTCGGAGACGACGTGCTTCGGCAGGCCGGCGCGCTCTTGGCGGGAGCCATGCGCGAGTCGGACACCTTGGCGCGCATGGGGGGCGACGAGTTCGGAATCGTGCTGCGCGACGTCCACGACGAGGCCGGGGCGCTGGTCGCCGCGCACCACCTGCTCTCGGCCCTCGAGCAGTCGCCGGTTGTGGAAGGGCAGCGGATCAGCGTCGGCGCCAGCCTCGGGATCGCCCTTTATCCAGTCCATGGCGACGAGCCGGTGACGCTGATCCGGCGGGCCGACGTCGCCCTCTACTCGGCCAAGCGGGCGGGCACCGACCAGGCCGTCTACAAGAGTGAGGACGATCAGTACAACCCGCGCCGGCTGGCCCTGCGGGCCGAACTGCGCGAGGCCATCATGCGGCGCGGCCTGGAGCTGCACTTCCAGCCCAAATTGAGCTGCACGACCGGCTCGGTGAGCAGCGTCGAGGCCCTGGTTCGCTGGCCGCATCCGGACCACGGCCTGCTCCTCCCTGCCGAGTTCATCCCCATCGCGGAGCAGAGCGACCTGATCGGCCCGCTCACGAGCTGGGTCATCGGCGAGGCCCTGCAGTGGAGCGACCGCTGGACCTGGCTCGGGTTCGACATCTCGGTCGCGGTCAACCTCTCCCCCCGGCAGCTGCTCGACCGCCAGCTGCCCGAGTCGATCGCCGAAGCGATCAAGGATCACCCTTCGGGCGCCGGCCGTCTCCAACTGGAGCTGACCGAGAGCGCGGTCATGGCCGACGCGGCGCGCGCGCTGGAGATCCTGACCCGCCTGAACCAGATGGGGATCCGGCTCTCGATCGACGACTTCGGCACCGGCTACTCGTCGCTGAGCTACCTGCGCCGGCTGCCCGTGACCGAGATCAAGATCGACCGCTCCTTCGTGCACGACCTGGCTCGCAGCGATGCGGACGCCACGATCGTGCGGAGCATCATCGACCTCGGCCACAACCTCGGCCTCTCGGTCGTCGCCGAAGGCGTGGAGGACGCGGCCAGCCAATCGATCCTGTCGGAGCTCGGTTGCGACCTCGTCCAGGGCTACCACGTGAGCCGACCGCTGCCTGGGTCGGCCCTGGAGGCGTGGCTCCGCCAGCGAACGTCCGGTCCCGCCGTCCCCGCCGGCTAGCCTGCGCAGCCGAAGTTGGCGACGCCCGTCAGGGCCTCGACACTGTCGCGTGGTGGTAGGCGCTTTCCGGCAAGCGCTATCGTCACCCGAAGGAGGTGGCTGGCATGGTTGGCATGGAGCACTCGATCGAGCGGGGCAAGGTCCACTACAAGTGGGACAACTCTCTTCCGCCGGCGGTCGAAATCGAGTCCGGCGACGTCGTCCATTTCGAGACCGACGAGGTCACGGACGGACAGATCAAGCCCGGTGCGCCCGCCGCGGCGCTGACGAGCCTGGACTTCGACCGTCTCTACCCGCTGGCGGGACCGGTCTTCGTCAAAGGCGCGCAGCCTGGCGACGTGCTCGAGGTCGAGATGCTCGAGCTGCGCCCGCTGGAGTGGGGCTGGACGGGCTTGATCCCGGGTCTTGGCCTCCTGGCCGAGGATTTCCCTGACCCCTACATCCGCTACTTCGACCTGAGCAACGGAACCGACACCGCGCTCGGCGATCACGTCCGCATCCCGCTGCAGCCGTTCTGCGGCACGATGGGCGTCGCCACCGACGAGCCGGGCCAGCACGCCGTGCTGCCGCCCACCAAGGGCGCCGGCAATATCGACACCAGGCACCTGAACGTGGGCGCCAAGCTCTATCTGCCGGTCTTCGTGCCGGGCGGCATGTTCTCGGCCGGCGACTGCCACGCGACGCAGGGCGACGGCGAGGTCTGCGTCACGGGGATCGAATGCCCGATGGCGTTCGCGCTCCGCTTCAAGGTGGTCAAGGACATCAGCATCAAGCCCTGGCGCTACCACTTTCAGACGCCTCCCGGCCCGCTCCAGGAGAAGTCCGATGCGAAAGGCTACTTCGCCTGCACCGCCCTGGGTCCCGACCTGATGGAGAACGCCAGGAACGCCGTCCGGGACTTGATCGATTGGCTTGGATCGACGCACTCCCTGAGCCGCGAAGACGCCTACGTCCTCTGTAGTCTGGCGGCCGACCTCAAGATCAGCCAGATCGTCGATCAGCCGAACTGGGGGGTGTCGGCCTACATGTCACTGGCGGTCTTCAAAAACTGACGCTTTAACCCACGACCTTGACCTTCAAGTGCGCTTGAAGGTGTAGCGTCGCGTCCATGGCAATGCGAATCGGTGAGCTGGCCAGGTCGGCCGGCCTGGCGACGTCCGCACTTCGGTACTACGAGCAGGCCGGCCTGCTGCCGCCGGCGCAGCGATCCGCGGCCGGCTACCGCCTCTACGGCGATGACGCGCGGGGCCGGCTCGGCTTCATCCGGCGCGCCCAGGCGCTGGGGCTCTCGGTGAGTGAGATTCGAGCGCTCATCGAAGGCCCGCGCGGCGACAGCTCGTCCGACCGGTCGCGTCTGCGCCATGTCGTGGCTCACAAGCTTGCCGAGACCGAGCGCCGCGTCGGCGAGCTGGCGGAGCTGAAGACCGAGCTGGAGTCCCTTTACCTGCGGCTCGGGCAGGCTTCGGTGCCCGCCTGCGGACACGTCGGCGATTGCGAGTGCTGGCTACCAACCGAGAAGGAGGTGATTGCGATGACGACGGAAGTCGAGGTGGTCCAGGAGTGCGGCTGCAGCGATTGTTCGGACCCCGACTGCGACTGCGGCTGCGACTGCTGCCAAGTAAGCGGCTGACCGGCCCGGGCTGGAGGTGCACCTCCGGCCCCCTCTTTGGAGGGTCAGCGGAGCCCGATTCCGCCCATCCGCCGGCGAACGGGGCCATCAGAAGCCGTCGAAGGGCCCATCCGCCGGCGAGTGGGGCTCTCCAAAGTCTGGCGCCCCGCCGAGGATTCGAACCCCGGACCCACTGCTTAGAAGGCAGTTGCTCTTCCCCTGAGCTAGCGGGGCGGCGCTTCCGAGTTTAGTTCCCGGGTCGCGCGTGGGCGGCCACGTGCGCGGCCAGGAGCGTGCGGTCTCCGATCCAGAGGCTGGGCGGGATCTCCCAGTGGCGGGCCAGGGCGTTCAAGTCGACCGCATAAAGCGAGCGGGCGTTCGCGAAGCGCTCCCAGGAACGGTCGGCATCCCTCAGCTCGTACCCTGCCGCGGAGAGGCGCTCGCGCGCATCGTCGAACTCGAAGCGCTCGATGCCGACGCTGTGGTCGTGCTCGGGTCCGATGACCTGGCTCAAATCCTCGACCAGGTGGGTGCCCACCACATACATCAGCTTTGCGTGGCCGTGCGGCGCGCCTTCGACGGTTGTCATCACCAGGGTCGCGGCATCCAGCACCGCGCCCAGTGAGCTGAGCCAGGACTCGTTGTCGTGGCTGGATCGGAAATAGCCGAGGATCGGATAGGCGAGGTGGCTGTCGAGCACTTGCGCCGCCCAGACCTTCCAGGCGTCGAAGGTGTCCGCCAGCAGATCGTCCATGTTGAGACCACGGGCGTTTTCGAGCAGAGTGACGCCGGACGGGGGAGCACCAGCGCTGGCGTCGGTTGTGATGACCAGCACCTCCCGCTGCTGGAAGCTCGCATATAGAGAGAAGAGGAGGCTGACGACGAGCGCGACCAGGGCGAGGCCGTTCGCCCCTTCGGTCAGGACGACGACCCGGGCGGGCGCGCCGATCGCCTCGAAGCCCGCGTAACCGAATGTGAGCAGCGACGCCCCCGAGAAGTAGAGGGCGGTGCCGAAGTCCGGCGCCGGATTGAGCTCGCTGCCGAGAGAGTGCAGGACCAGGCCGTAGCCGATGACCAGGGACAGCACCCAGGCGCCCAGTAAGAGAAGAAGGGCCAGCGGCCCGTAGGAGCCCAGGATGGCCTCCCGCCGCCCGTTATCCCACTGCAAGCGGCCCAGGCGGCGCCAAACCGCCCAACTCAGGCGGATCAGCCACGGACTCAACCGGATCCGGCCGACTGCGGGGCGTGGCAGGACCACCGATTGGAAAAGGTCGAACAGCGTGACGCCGACGACCACGATCCCGAGCAGGAGCTCCAGGACCGACAGAAACCTCATGCGCCCTCCCAGACGGCGTCGCTATGTCGAGCCACGAAATGGTTACCGATCGGGAGCCCGCCCGCATTCCAGTGCCGGCTGGCCGGCAGCCATCGCAAACATCTCAATTCGCCCCAATCATGGGCAAAACATCCAATAATGTCGGGCGCAATGAGCGTCCCACCGCCAACCGTCGACCCAGCGTCGCCCCAACCAATCACCCAGGCGCCCGCCTCCGGCCAGCTCTCGCCCGATGGCAGGTTCTGGTGGGACGGCCTCAAATGGGTCTCCGCCTTCTCGCCCGATGGCGCCTGGCGCTGGGACGGCAAGCAGTGGGTTCCCGCCTCGGCCAACCTTCCCGCCGGGACGCCGCTGAGCCCCGAGAGCCCGCTCAACAACTACCCGTACCAGTACGTGACACCCGGACCCACCGGCGCCGCAGGGGTCGGCATGAGCGTGACGAGCCACCTGGGCTGGCAGTTCGGGGGTTCGGCCGCCTGGTCGATCGGTTTCGGGGCGGCCTCGGTCCTAGCCCCGATTTTCACGAGCTTCTACTTCCCCATCCTGCCCATCTTTGGGCTCTGGCGCGCCGTCATCGCGATCCGCTCCGGCCGACTCATCGGCGCCGTCGTAGGCATCGTCCTGAACGTGATCGGCGGCCTGCTCAGCCTCCTCGCGAGCGGTCTCATCGGCCGCTAGCGCCGCCCTGCTTCGCGGGCGAGGACCGGCTCCTTCAAAGTGAAGAGCCCGTAGGGCTCTTGATAGCTATAGCCTCCAATTCGTGGAGCGGCGCCCACTGGGCAAGAGCGACCTCGACCTCCCCGTAATCGGGATGGGAACCTGGCGGACCTTTGACACCACGGCCGACCGCGCCCCGCTCGTCAGTGCGGCGCTCGACGCGGGCCTCACGCTCTTCGACTCCTCACCGATGTACGGCCGATCCGAGCACGCGCTGGCGAGGGCGCTTGGCAGCCGCCGGGCGGAGGCTCAAGTAGCCACCAAGATCTGGATCTCCGACCCAGCCGAAGGGCGCCGCCAGGCCGCCGCCGCCCTGAACCTCTTCGGCCGCGTCGAGATCTACCAGGTGCACAACCTGGTTGCCTGGCCGGAGCAGCTGGCCTTGCTCGAGGAGCTGAAAAGTGAAGGCCGGGTGACCGCCATCGGCGCGACCCACTACCAGGAGTCGGCGTTCGGCGAGCTCGCGTCGGTGATGCGTACCGGACGGCTCGACATGGTCCAGATCCCCTACAACCCGCTCCGGCGGGATGCCGAGCGGGAGCTGCTTCCACTGGCTGCGGAGCTGGGTCTCGGCGTCCTCGTGATGAGCCCACTTCAGGGCGGGATCCTGCACCGGCAG
>CATPBK010000012.1 GCA_955652705.1 Candidatus Dormiibacterota bacterium
GCGACTCCGGCGGAGGTGGCGCCCCAGGAGCGGAACCGGGCCGCGCCCTCGCCCTCCCGCAGGACGATCGCGGAGTAGTCGGCGCCCGCCAGCTTCCCCGCCTGCTCGGTGACCAGCTCCAGCACCTTCTCGGAGTCCGCCTCGGCCGCCCCCCGGCTGACCA
Source organism: Candidatus Dormiibacterota bacterium (assembly GCA_955652705.1). GTDB lineage: Bacteria > Chloroflexota > Dormibacteria > Dormibacterales > Dormibacteraceae > VBGR01. The sequence continues at coordinate 164 of CATPBK010000012.1, forward strand.
GCTCAGCCAGCGCCTGGGCCTCGGCCCGCCGCCGCTCCGACTCGGCATAGAGCCGGGCGGCCTCCAGCGCGGGCCCGACCTGGGCGGCGAGGAGCGTCAGGAGCTGGACTTCGTTGGGCAGGAAGGCTCGCTCGACCTGGCTGGTGACGCCCAGCGCGCCCACTGCTCGCTCGTGCGACATGACGGGCACGGCGAGCGCGCTCTTGACGCTCAAGCGGAGCTGGTAGGGCAGCGCGTGCGGCGAGTGCTGGTAGTCCTCGAGTAGGGCGGGGGCCCGGCGTTTGAAGGCCTGACCGAGCGCTCCCTGGCCGGGGCTCACCTCGGTGGCGATCTCGCTCGGATCGCGCCCGGTCACTGCCAGCAGCCGAAGCACCCCGTGCTCCTCGTCCCACCAGCGCAGCGTCGCGTCATCGGTATGGAGCAGGTCCCGGGCACGGTCGGCGACCAGGCCGGCCAGCTCGGCCGGCTCCTGCAGCCCGCCGGTGGCCACGGCCAGCTCGTGAAGGGCGCGGAAGATGCTGGCTTGCGCGGTGGCCTCTTCAGTCAGGCGGGCCGCCTCCATCGCGGGCGCCACCTGGGCTGCCAGGAGCAGGAGGAGGTTCTCGTCGTCGTCGGTCCAGTGCCGGGCCTGGCGCGTGAAGACGCAGAGCGCGCCGACCGGCCGCTCGGCCACCAGGAGCGGGACCGCTCCCGCACTGACCAAGCCCGCGGCGCGCGAGGTCGGGATGGCGGCGGGCCAAGCCTGGTAATCGTCGACGAAGACCCGCCGGCCAGTCTTGAAAGCCGCGCCGGCGGCACCCTCACCGGGCTTGAAGGGCGGCTCGAAGGTCGGTTCCTGGGGGTCGTTATGGGCGATCGCGCGGAGCTGGCGGGCTTCGGGATACCACCAGTAGAGCGTGGCCGCGTCGGCGCCCAACAGATCGCGCGCGCGGTCGACCACCAAGCCGGCCAGTGAACTGGGCTCGCGCAGTCCGCCGGCGGCTACGGCGATCTGGTGCAGCGCCTCGAAGGCTCGGGTGGGCGTGCGCATTTCTGAACTCGGCCGGAATTTCAGAGGCCACCACGAAAACACCTGACGGTTTCGCGGCGGTTTGAATTTGGCGAAGGCAGTATACGTTGCTTCATAATTTTGGACACCGCGTCCTGAAGCAGCGCCCGTGCTTAAATGAAGAAGCGATGGCCAAGTCGGCCACGACGTCTAAAGCACTCTCGGGCTTGCCCGAGTCGTTACTGGCCGAGATCGGGCGCCGGCGTGAGGGCATGGCGCGCCACATGGCACGGGCGGTCATCACTGACGTGCGCTGGGACTCCTCGACGGGCGCGCCGCCTTCGGCGGCCGCGATCGCTCGCGCCTGTGCAGCCGGTCTCGACCTCTTCCTGGCCGCGGCCCGCGAGGCCCGGGCGCCGACCCCTGAAGAGCTCCACCGGGTCGCCCAGCTCGGCATTCACCAGGCACGGGGCAGCCAGGCGGTGGAGCCGGTCCTGACCGCCTACCGGATCGCGGCCCGGGTGGCCTGGAACGCGATAGTGGCCGCCTGGAAGGAACATCCCAACGCCGATCCACAGGGCATGGTGGTGACCGCGGATTACGTCTTCACGGCCCTCGACCAGGTCGCCGCGGAGGTGACGCGCACCTACCTGGCCGCCCGCGAACAGCACCTGCAGCGCGGCACCCGAGTCCGGACGCGCTTCTTCCACGCGCTGGTCAGCGACACCTTTGATTCCGAGCTCGCCTTGCAAAAACAGGCGCTCGCCCTGCACCTGCAGCTGGCGCCTGGCTACCGGGCGGTTTTGGTCAAGCTGCTCGCCGGCAAGGGAGAGGCGGACCACGGCGGCGAAACGCTGGTCGAAGCGCTGGGTGCGCTCCAGCTGCCGCCCCGCACCCTCGGCCATGCAGTCGACCCGGCCACCCTGCTCATCCTCTGGCCGGACCCCGAGGTTTCGCCGGCCGACCTTCTCCGCCGCCTCCAGACCGAGATCGAAGACCGCGGCCGCAGCCGCCGCCTACGCGCCGGGTTGGGCAGCTTCCACCCCGGCCTGCACGGCGTCTCCCGCTCCTACCTGGAGGCGCAGCAGGCGCTCGACAGCGGCCGCCGTCTGAAGCCGGAGGGTGGCCTGCACGTCTACGAAGAGGTGCTGCCCTATCTGGTCATGACGCAGAATCCGCTCCTCGCCGAGCGCTACGTGCGTCATCACCTGGGCCCGCTGCTGGACGGTGTGCGCGGCGGCGGCGATCTCCTTGCCACGCTCGAGGCCTATTTGGAGCAGGGCTCGCTCAAGGCCGCGGCTGAATCGCTCCATCTCCACCGCCATACCGTCATCTACCGGCTGGGCAAGCTCCGCGACCTGCTCGGGTTGGACCTCGACGACCCGCAAGTGCGGCACCGGCTGCAGATGGCCACCGACCTGCACCGCCTGACCTGAAGGAACCCGCCGGGCCGTACCCTTCTCGACCGCGATGAAGGGACACGCCGCCGGCACGATCCTGTGACCCGGTCCGCCGTGCTCGGGGCCGGCGTCCTCGGCCTGACCGTGAGCAGGTGGAGGCAAAGGTCACTCCTGGTGGCCGCTGTCGGGCTCGGCCTGCTCGGCGTCGTGGAGGCCGTTCGAATCGCCATCGTTCGCTTTGCTCTGGATGACTTCCGGCTCTACTACGCGGCCGCCCAGGTCGGCCTCGCAGACGGGTTTTCCAGGATCTACGACGCCGGCCTCGAGCGGGCCGCCGTCGCCGCGCTGACCCCTGGTGGTGACTGGTTTCCCTATCTGAACCCGCCGCCTCTGGCCTGGCTGGCGGCGCCCTTCACGCTCCTGCCCTTCACCGCCGCCTTTGCCGTCTGGTTCGTCCTAATACTGATCGCGGTAGTCGGAGCCGGGTTCCTCGCGGCACCATCGGACGGAAGGGCAAGGCTCCTCTTCATCGGCTTGGGCCTTGGACTCTTTCCCACCGCCTGGGCTCTCGGTGCGGGGCAGGTGGTGCCGTTGCTGATGCTGGCGCTGGTGGCGGCGTGGCGGCTCCTCAAGGCCGAGCGTCAGGTGCTGGCGGGTGTGGTCCTGGCGGCGACGGTCCTCAAGCCCCAGCTGACCCTGCTCGTCCCGTTCTGCCTCCTCGCCTCAGGACGGCCGCAAGTGTTTTTGGCTTGGGCCGGCACCGCCGGGGTGCTTGCCGCGCTCAGCCTCGCAACGCTCGGCGAGCACGGGATGCGTCAATACCTCGAGGCACTCGGCGGGGCATCGATCTTCTTCCAGGAAAGGCGCTGGGCCCTGACGACGTTTCTCGGCCCGGCCGGCATTTACGCCCAGGTCGCCGTTGCCCTCGTAGCCCTGGCCGCGGCGTTCCGCCACCGGCGCCCCGGCGTCGAGGTTCCGATTCTCGCGGGCGTGGTCGGCTCAGTCCTCGCCAGTCCCTACTTCAATGCCCCGGATTTCGCGATCCTTGCCGCCGCGGGCTGGATCTGGGCGCGCGGCGACGCCTTTACTGGCCGAGCCTGGCTCTTGGGACTGGCGTTCCTGACCGTCGAGTTCGCGCAGGCCATCGAGATCCCGGTCCTGACCGTCGAGGCCGCGATCCTGCTGGCGCTGGTCCTGGTGGGTCCGGCCGGGCGGCCGGCGGAGGCGCCTGTCGCGGCCTGACGCCTGACCAGCGCAGCAACAGCGCGCGAGGAAACCGGCGCGCTGGGCGGCCCAAGAATCCCAAATTGGACACCGCGTCTAAAGGGTGGGTGTCTTTTTCATTCATGCGGACGATGCTATGACGCAGGGTTGGGGAATACCGTATGGACGATGAGTACAAGTAACGGTCGAAGAGTGGCCGTGACCGGACTGGGCTTTGTGACGCCCATCGGGCAGGACATCGAGACGGTCTGGTCGAGCCTTGTGGAAGGCGTGTCCGGCGTGGGTCCGATCACGCGTTTCGACGCGTCCGACTACGCCTGCCGGATCGCCGCCGAGGTCAAGGACTATGACGCCGAGCGGTTCATGGACCGCAAGACCGCGCGTCACATCGGGCGCTACTGCCAGTTCGCGGTTGGCGCCGCCAAGATGGCGCTCGAAGACGCCGAGATGGATCCCCGCAAGATGGATCCGGACGACGTCGGCGTCATCATCAGCTCCGGCATCGGCGGAATGGAGGAGATCGAGCGCAACCACAGCGCGCTTCTGGAGCGCGGCGTGCGCCGGATCAGCCCCTTCACCGTCCCGATGATGATCGCCGACATGGCGGCCGGCATTGTCGCCATGCAGACGGGCGCGGGCGGCCTCAATTACGCGATCGTGAGCGCCTGCGCGTCCAGCGGCCACGCCATCGGTGAGGCGGCCGAGATCATCAAGCGCGGCGACAGCGTCGCCATGATCGCCGGCGGAGCCGAAGCCACCATCACGCCCCTGACGATGGGTGCGTTCATCCAGATCAAGGCCGTCAGCGAGCGGAACGACGAGCCGGAGCGAGCCTGCCGGCCCTGGGACGTCGACCGCGACGGCTTCGTGATGGGCGAGGGCTCAGCCGTGCTCATCCTCGAAGACTGGGAGCACGCGCGCAAACGCGGCGCCCACGTCTACGCGGAGATCGCAGGCTACGGCGGCAGCGCCGACATGTACCACGTCACGGCTCCCCACCCGGAGGGCCATGGCGCCATCCGCGCTATGCGCAAGGCGCTCACCAAGGCCGGCGTCGAGCCCGAGGAGATCGGCTACATAAACGCCCATGGGACGTCCACCAAGCTCGGCGACGTCGCCGAGACGAGGGCCATCAAAGCGGTGTTCGGCGACCATGCCTACAAGCTGGCGGTCAGCTCCACCAAGTCGATGCATGCGCATCTCCTCGGCGGCGCCGGCGCCATGGAGGCGGGCGCCACCATCCTCGCGCTCGAGCGGGGAGTGCTGCCGCCCACCATCAACCTCGACAACCAGGACCCGGAGTGCGACCTCGACTACGTGCCCAACCACTCCCGCAAGGCCGATGTGAAAGTCGCCATGTCGAACTCGTTCGGCTTCGGGGGCCATAACGCGACACTCGTAATCAAAAAGACAGAGCCCAACTAGGAGGAACCAACTGTGACGCAAGAGCTCGACTTTCATGAGCTGCAAAGCCTGGCCGCCGAGATCCTCGGCATCGACCCCAACGAGATCCAGCTCGACAAGAGCTTTCAGCGCGACCTCGCGGCCGACTCGCTCGACCTGGTCGAGCTGATCGCCGCGGTTGAGGACAAGTACGACGTGGAGCTCTCCGAGGAGACGCTCGAAGGCATGAAGAGCATCCGCGACCTCTGGGTCTTTCTCGAGGAGAAGCAGAAGTCAAAGGCGGAGGCCTAGCAGAGAGCATGGCTTTGACCACCGCACCTCGTCTCCGCTCCGACGCGCTGCCGCTGCGCACCTTCAAAGCGAAGGGCCGGCCGAGCGCGATCTTCGGCCTGGGAATCCACGCGCCCGAAAAGGTCTTGAGCAACGTCGACCTGGAGTCGCTGATGGACACCTCAGACCAGTGGATCACCGAGCGGACCGGGATCAAGCGGCGGCACATCGCCGAGCCCGGGACGACGACGTTCTCGCTCGCCACGGAGGCCGCGCGCCAGGCGCTCGCGGCCGCGCGCGTCAAAGCGGAAGAGGTCGACGCGATCATCGTCGCCACCTCCTCGCCGGACGGGCCCTTCCCGAGCATCGCCTGCCGCGTCCAGGATGAGCTCGGGGCGCCCGGCTCCTACGCCTACGACATCCTCGCCGCCTGTACCGGCTTCGTGTATGGGCTCGAACAGGCCGACTCGATGATCGCCTCCGAGCGCGCCGACACCGTGCTGGTGATCGGCGCCGAGGTGCTCTCACGGATGCTCGAGTACAGCAAGGAGTACCGGCATACGGCCGTGATCTTCGGCGACGGCGCCGGCGCGGCGGTCGTCCGGCCCGCGCCGGATGGAGCTGGATTCAAAGCCTGGTGTCTCGGTGGCGACGGCCGCGGCTACGCCCAGGTCACCGCCGGCAATGTGCCGCTCGGCGCCTACGCGGCCAAGGACGAGCACCCGATCATCGATATGAAGGGCCCGGACGTCTTCAAGTTCGCGGTCGACATCTTCATCAGGCAGGCCTATGCGATTGCCCAGGAGGCCGGCATCTCGATCGAGGACATCGACCTCTTTGTGCCGCACCAGGCCAACTACCGCATCATCGAAGCGGCCGCGCGACGGATCGGTCTGCCCATGGAGCGCGTCGCGGTCAACATCGAGGAGTACGGCAACACCTCGACCGCGACCATCCCCCTGGCGCTGCATGACGCGGTCGCCGCGGGGCGCGTCAAGAGCGGCGACCGGGTGCTCCTGGCCGGGTTCGGCTCCGGGCTGACCTGGGGGGCCGGACTCCTTCAGTGGGCGTAACCCTCAAGGGACCCGTCGCCCTGTTGTTTCCAGGGCAGGGGGTCCAGCGGCCCGGCATGGGCCGCAAGCTCTACGACCGCTACCCGGCGGCCCGGCGGGTCTTCGAGCGGGCCGAGGAGATCCTCGAACTGCCGGTGCGCCGGCTTTGCTTCGAAGGACCTGAGGAGGAGCTGAATCGGACCGAGGTCCTCCAGCCCTGCGTCATGACCGTCTGCTGGGCGGCCTATGAGGTCTGGCGGGAGAGCTACGGCCTGAAGTCGGTGAAGGTCATGGCCGGTCACTCCCTGGGCGAGTTCACGGCGCTGGCCGCCGCGGGCGCGATCTCCTGGGAGACGGCGCTGCTGCTGGTGCGCGAGCGCGGGCTGATCATGAGCCAGGCCGCGGAGGACCGGCCGGGCGGGATGATCGCCATCGTCGGGCTCGACCTGGCGCAGGTCGAGGACATCCGCGCCCAGGCGGGCAAGCTCGGGAAGCTCTACATGGCCAACCGGAACGCGGAAGTGCAGTTCGTGCTGAGCGGAGAGCTGCCGGCCGTGCAGGAGGCCGAGCGCCTGGCGCTGGGCATGGGCGCCCGCCGGGCGCTGATCCTGACGATCCCGCTGCCGGCCCACTCGCCGCTGATGGTGAAGGCGGGTCGCGCGTTCAAAAAGCTGGTCGACCGGCTGCCCATCTCCCTGCCTTCGTTCCCAATCCTCGGCAACGGCACGGGCGAGGTGCTGCCGACTGTCGAGGCCCTGCGCGCCGAGCTCGCCAACCACCTGCTCCGGCCGGTGGACTGGGCGCGGACCATGGCCTCCATGCACGCGATGAACGTCAGGACGGTGGTCGAGCTGGGCCCTGGGCGCGTGCTCGCCTCGCTCGCCGCCAAGCACATTCCCGGCGTCGACACCTGGAACGCGGAAGAGCTCTTCATCGACTTCGCCGACAGCCCGCCCCAACACCCGGTGCCCGCGTGAGCCACGAGCTCTCGGACAAGACCGCGCTCGTGACCGGGGGAGGCAAGGGCATCGGCGCGGCCATCTCGCGAGCGCTGGCCGGCATGGGCGCCAACGTCGTCGTCGCCTACCGCTCCGACAGCGCGGCGGCCGAGCAGGTCGCCCACGAGATCGAGGGCAAGGCCGTGCGCTGCGACGTGACCGAGCAGGCAGAGGTGGAGAAGGCGGTCAAGGCGACCGGCCGCGTGGACGTGCTCGTCAACAACGCGGGAGCCGTGCGCGACAGGCTGCTGCTCCGGATGACGGCGGCCGACTGGGACGACATCATCAAGACCGACCTGACCGCCGCCTTCTACACGACGAAGGCGGTCCTCGCCGCGGGGATGCTGCGCGCGCGCTGGGGCCGGATCGTGAACATGAGCAGCGTCGTCGGCATCACCGGCAACCCGGGCCAGGCCAACTACGCCGCCGCCAAAGCCGGCCTGATCGGGTTCACCAAGGCGATCGCCAAGGAGGTGGGCTCGCGCAGCATCACCTGCAACGCGGTCGCGCCGGGCTACGTGCGTACCGAGCTGACCACCGGCTCGCTTACTGATGACATGGTGGCCGAGCTGGTCAAGTTCACGCCGCTCGCGCGCGAGGGCACGGCCGAGGACGTCGCCGCCGCGGTGGCCTTCCTCTGCTCGCCGGCGGCCGGGTTCATCACCGGCCACGTCCTGGTGGTCGATGGAGGCCTCAGCCTCTGAGCGTGATCACCCTCACCCCCGCCTACAAGGATGTCCCGCTCGTGGGCAGCCCCCTGCCGGAGATCCCGCTGCCTACCAACTGCCCCGGCTGCGGGGTCGCCCTCGACCGCGAGGAGCTGGCGGACCGGGCTTACGTCTGCGACTGCGGGCATCACTTCGAGATGCGCGGCGAGGCCTGGATCGCCTTCCTGGCCGACCTCGACACCTGGACCGAGCGCTGGTCTGACATCCGGCCGCACGACCTCCTCAACTGGAAGCTGCCGAAGCCCTACAGCCTGGTCATCGACCAGCTCCGCTCCGAAGGGCTCAACGAGGCGGTCCGGACCGGCACCTGCCGGCTGGGTGGGCGGCCTGTCTGGACGGGCGTCTTCGATTTCCGTTTCGTGGGCGGCACGCTCAGCATCGTGGCCGGCGAGCGGCTCGCGCGCGGGTTGGAAGCGGCCGCTTCGGAGCGCGTCCCTTACATCCTGGTCGCGGCCTCAGGCGGGGCCCGTATGCAGGAGGGCGTGCTGGCGCTGCTGCAGATGGCCAAGGTGAACGCCGCCGTGGGCCGCCTGCACGCGGCCGGCGTGCCCTACTTCTCCATCCTCACTGACCCGACCTTCGGCGGGACGGCCGCCAGCCTGGCGCTCCTGGGCGACGTCAACCTCGCCGAGCCGGGGGCCAAGATCGGCTTCACCGGTCCGAGGGTGATCAAGCAGGCCACCTACGCCGACCTCCCGGCCGACTTCCAGACGGCCGACTTCCAGCTCGCCCGCGGCCAGGTTGACATGGTCGTCCCCCGCACCGAGCTGCGGCCCCTGCTCGCGCACCTGGTGGACCTCTACACCACGTGAGCAAGGACGACACCCTCACCGTCTGGCAGGTCGTCGAGCTCGCACGCCATCCCGGCCGGCCTTATGCGCTCGACTACATCCGGCGCTGGGCGCCGGACTTCGTCGAGCTGCACGGCGACCGCCTGGGCGGCGACGACAACGCGCTGGTCGGCGGCGTCGGCTCCTGGGCCGGCCGGACCGTGATGTTCCTGGGCCAGCAGAAGGGCCGGAACTTTCCCGAGCGGGTGCGCCGCAACTTCGGGATGATGCACCCCGAGGGCTACCGCAAAGCGATGCGGCTGGCGCGGCAGGCCGCCAAGTTCCGCTTCCCGGTGGTCTGCCTGATCGACACGCCGGGCGCCTACCCGGGAGCCGCGGCGGAGGAGCGCGGCATCGCCGCCGCCATCGCCCAGGCGATCATGGAGTGGTTCTGGCTGCCGGTTCCGGTGGTCGCTGCAGTGATCGGAGAGGGCGGCAGCGGCGGCGCCCTCGGCATGGCGGTCGGCGACTGCGTGGTCATGCTCGAGAACTCCATTTACTCGGTCGCCATGCCGGAGGCGGCCGCCTCCATCGTCTGGCGCGACAACTCGCGCAAGGTGGAAGTCGCCGAGCAGCTGCAGATCACCTCCCGTGACCTGCTCGCAATGGGCGTCGTCGAGGAGGTTGTGGAGGAGCCCGAAGGCGGCGCCCACACCGACTTCGACGCAACCGCGAAGGCGCTCGAACGAACGCTGCTGCGTTATCTGGAGGCGCTCACCCGGACGCCCACCGAAGAGCTTCTCCAGCACCGTTACGAGCGCTTCCGCTACATCGATTCCCTGATCCACGCGGACGCCGATTTCGGCCCCAAGGTCGGTTCGGGGCCGGCCTGACTTTCCGCCCATCGGCGGAGGGCCCGTCTTGACTTAGACTCCGGCCACCAAGATGGGCCTCCAGCGCGGCATCCTGCTCGCGACGATCGTGGCCCTGGTGCTCTCGCTGGCCCTCGCGGAGAGCGGCGCCCAGAACGTCTCCCCCGCCCGCTTCGTGGTGAAGGCCGTCTCCGGCCTCCGGCCAAGGCCCTATCAGCCACGGCCGGAGCCGACGCCGGCGGTCAACGTCTACGCCGCCACCATGTCAGGCGTGGTCGACCCCCGCCTGGCCGGCTTCCGGGAACGGGTCTACGTGCCCAACAGCAACGCCAATACCGTCGACGTGATCGATCCCGCCACTTTCCGGGTGATCGACCACTACCGGGTGGGCGCCATCCCGCACCACATAGCCCCGGCCTGGGACATGTCGCGGCTCTACGTCGACAACGAGGGTTCCAGCGCCCTCTCGGTCATCGACCCCACGTCCGGCAAGGTCACCGCCAGCATCCCGGTCCCGTTCCCGTACAACCTCTATTTCACGCCGGACGGCAAGAAAGCCATCGTGGTCGTGGAGCGGCTCTCCCGCATCGACTTCCGAGATCCCCAGTCTTGGAGCCTGCTGAAGTCCGTCGACATCCCCTTCCGGGGAATCGACCACCTCGACTTCAGCGCCGACGGCTCCTTCTTGATGGCCAGCACCGAGTACACGGGAATGGTCGTGAAGGTGGACACCGACAGGATGGAGATCACGGGAACAGTCCATGTCGGAGGCCTTCCGATCGATGTCCGCCTCTCGCCGGACGGGACCGTCTTCTATGTCAGCAACCAGGGTCGCGAGGGCGTGTCCATCGTGGACCCGGTGGCGCTTAAAGAGATCGCCTTCTTGCCCACCGGGCTCGGCGCCCATGGGCTGTTGGTCTCGCGCGACGCCCGCCAGCTGTACGTGTCCAACCGCAATGAGGGCACCGTCTCTGTCATCGACCTCAAGACCCGGACCGTCGCGGCCAAATGGCACACGGGAGGCAGCCCCGACATGCTCCAGGTCTCTCCGGATGGAGGCCAGCTCTGGTACTCGAGCCGCTACACGGCCTCGGTCTATGTCGTGGACACGCACGATGGCCACGTCCTGGCCACCATCCGGACCGGGGCCGGCACGCACGGCCTGACCTATTTCCCGAATGTCGGCCGGTACTCCCTGGGCCACAACGGCGTGTATCGCTAGCAGCCCGCTAGAGCTTTAGGAGCCAGAGCCGGTCGAACACGTTTGTGTAGCCCATCTCCGCATTTATATGGAGGATGGGCGCGTTGGCCGAGTCGTTATCGGTGCGCACCCGGTCGACCCCCAGGTCGATGGCTTGGAGCACCGTCTCCAGCTTGAGAGCCCGAGCCACTCCCCGGCCCCGATGGCTGCGGGCGACGGTGGTCCAGTCCGTGTTGACGATGCCGCGCACCGGCGGGTAGGAGAGCGCGGAGAGCCCGACCACGCGGTCGGCGTCCCGGGCGATCCAGACCCGGTCCTCGTGGATGCCGGGCGAGCCCAGCCAGTCCAGGAACTTTTCCATCGAGTCGGGCACGTGCTCGCCGGTCCGGGGCACGTCGAGCTCGCCCTCCGTGGACGTCGCGTAGGTCTTGGCGTGGCGGTCCGGATCCGGGTCGGCGGCGAACGTCAAGATCTCCACCCCCTGCTCCCGCATCCGGGAGCGCGAACGCCCGGCCAGCTCGCGGAGCCGGGACGCGTTGGCGCGCAGGTCGAGCTCCCAATAGCGCTCTCGGCGATCCGGGCGGAACCCGAGCTCGGTTGTGACGCGGTGCGCGACCAGGTCCGACTCGAAGATGTACGTCCGGGTGGCCGCCGCCCCGGACGCACGCGCCCTTCCATCCGCGAATTCGTAAACGGCCTTCAGCAGCTCGGCGTGCCTGCGGTCGAGCAGCAGGTCGGCGAACACAGTCGCGTGGCGGGCGCCGACCCGGTCCCAGGGAAAATGGGCGGTGAAAGCATACCCAACCGGCCCTCCGTCCAGCTCAACCTGGAAGCGTTCCCACTCCCGCATCGGATCGCTGAGCCAGCGGCCGACCAGCACAGGATCCAACGGCTCCTGCGGGAAGTTGGCCGTGTGCAAGTCGGCGATGAACGCCGCGACCTCGACGCCTACCGGCCGGTAGGTCAGCTCGCCCGGCAAAGAGGACAGAGGTAGGTGTTGCCGGGGATCGTATGCATCCGCTCGGCGCGCGTCTCCAGGTCGGCGCCGCCCGGGTGGCCTTCCAGGCTGACCTTGAAGCGGCCCTGGCCGAGGTCTTCGGTCACCTTCGCTTCCCAGAGTCGGTAGGGCGGGTCGGGATCGTGGACCAGCACGCGCCCGCCGACGCGGAAACCCAGCTGCCGCGGCTGCGAACCACCAGCACCGGTCCCCTGGCTTCCTTCAGAACCGATCCCCTGGCTTCCGTCGGCGCGCAGCCGCTTCACCTCGGCCCGCACTCTCTCGAGATCGGCTCCCAGGTCTGTCAGCACATGGGCCGCGATGCCCTCACCCTCGATCATCAGGCCCACCAGGATGTGCTCGGTGCCGACGTGATGGTCGCCCATGCTGCGGGCCTCGTCGAAGGCGACCTCGATCACTCTCTTCACCCTGGAGGTTGGGATGATCTGCTGGATGATGACGCGCTCTTCGCGACCGAGTACCGCTTCAATCGTCGCGCGCGCGGCCTCGATCCCGATCCCCAGGTTGGTCAGCGCCAAGTGGGCGATTCCGTGATCCTCGCGGAGCAGGCCGAGCAGGAGGTGCTCGGTCCCGATGTACGAGTGGTGGGCGCGCTCGGCCTCCTCCTGCGCCAGCATCAGGACGCGCTTGGCGCGCTCGCTGAAGCGTTCGAACGGGTACACCCTACAGCCAGACCCCAGCCATAAGGTAGTACGGTTGCGGCGATGTCTCACGGGCTGTTTATGAACATCGTCTTCGAGCCCCGCGGCATCCTCGCCTGGCTCCTGATCGGCCTCCTGGCGGGAGCGCTGGCCGGCCGCGTCGTCCGCGGCCGGGGCTACGGCTGCCTGCTCGACATCGTGATCGGCATCGCCGGTTCGGTCATCGGAGGCGCTCTCCTCGGCTACTTCGTGCAGGGTGACGCGGGCTTTTTCGAGACCCTGGTCGTCTCCTTTCTCGGGGCGGTCGTCCTGCTCGCCTTCCTGCGCTTGGTGACGCGCGCTTAGCGGAGCGCCACCTTCTTCCTCTCGGAGCGATCCGCTGCAACGGGATAATTTCGCGGGAATGGACCGGATCTTGATGGAGGGCATGGCGTTCTTCGGCCGGCATGGCGTTTTTCCGGCGGAGCGGGCGTTGGGCGCTCGCTTCACGGTGGATGTCGAGCTGGAGGGCGACCTCCGGGAAGCCAGCTCCAGTGACCGCCTGGACCAGACTGTCGACTACGCCCACGCCTACTCGCTGGTGAAGGAGGTGGTGGAGGGCGAACCCTGCCACCTGCTGGAGGCGGTGGCGGCGCGGATCGCCGACCGCTTGCTGGCGCTGCCGCGCGTGGAACGAGCGCGCGTCACCGTCCGCAAAAAGCCGCCTCTGGAAGGGGAGTTCCGGAGCTTTGGGGTCGAGGTGGTGCGCGAGAACCGCGCCGGCAGGTGATCGCCTACTTCGACTGCTTCAGCGGAATCTCGGGCGACATGGCTCTCGGAGCGCTGCTGGACGCCGGCGGCGATCCCTCGGTCCTGGACCGAGTCCTGGAGGCGCTCGACCTGGTCGAAGAGGTCAGCATCGAGACCCGCCGTGAGCAGCGCGGCCACGTGGGCGGGACGCGGGTCGTCGTGCGGGCCGGCGACGGCTCGGTGCGGGCGCTGCCTGAGCTGCAGCGGCTGGTCGCCGAAGCCGAGCTGCCGCGGACCGTGAAGCAGCGGACGGCTCTCGCTCTGGACCTCCTTGGAAAGGCGGAGTCGGCGCTCCACGGTGTCCCCCCGGAATCGCTCCACCTCCACGAGCTGGGCGGCGCCGACACCATCGTCGACCTGACGGGTGCCTTCTGGCTGCTCGAGGACCTGGGGGTTGACGCGGTGCACGCTTCCCCGCTGCCGGCCGAGCACGGCCTGGTCGGCGAGCTGCCCTTGCCGGCTCCCGCCGCACTCGCCGTCCTGGCCGGAACGGGGGCGATCCTGGAACCTGTCGAGTCGGCGGTCGAGCTCGTCACTCCGACCGGCGCCGCCATCCTGGCCGCGTCGGCGCGCTTCACGCGTCCAGCGATGCGGGTGGCCCGAGTGGGGTACGGCGTCGGGGGACGCGAGCAGCCGGGGAACCTGCTCCGCGTCTGGCTGGGATCGGAGACGGCTGCCACCGCCGACGACGTGGCGGTGCTGGAGACGAACCTCGACGACATGGCGCCCAATCTGCTGGCGGCCCTGGTCGAGGACCTGCTCGCCGCCGGCGCCCTCGACGTCACGGTGGCGCCGGTCCTGATGAAGAAGGGACGCCCGGGCCAGGTCGTATCGGTCCTGGCGGGTCCCGACCTGGCCGATGAGCTGGCGCGGCACCTGCTCCGGTCCACGACCACTCTCGGCGTCCGGGTCAGCTCGGCCCGGCGGATCCTGGCCGAACGGCGGGTCGAGGAGGTGGAGACGGAGCTTGGGCGCGCTCGGGTGAAGGTGAAGCTGATCGATGGCGAAGCTGTCGAGTGGGCGCCCGAGTACGAGGACTGCCGGCGGCTGGCCCGGGAAACCGGGGTCGAGCTCCGCGAGGTGATGCGGATCGTCGCCGCGGCGGCTCGCCGGTGACGGCGCAGCTCCTCGACGGCAAAGCCGCTGCCGCCGCCATCCTGGCCGACGTGGCGGCGGGAGTCGCCGCTCTGGTGGCGGCGGGGGGTCGGCGGCCTCACCTGGCCGCGGTTCTGGTCGGCGAAGACCCCGCGTCACAGACGTACGTCCGCATGAAGCGGCGCAATGCCGACGAGGTCGGGATCGAATCGTCCGACCATCGACTCTCCTCAACCGCGACCACGGACGAGGTCAAGGAGTTGGTCAGCGGGTTGAACGCCGATCCGCGCGTCAGCGCCATCCTCGTCCAGATGCCCCTCCCACCGCACGTCGATGCCGGGGCGGTCATCGAATGCGTCGACCCGCCCAAGGACGTCGACGGCTTCCATCCCTACAACGCCGGCCGGCTGGCGCTCGGCGACCCGGCGGTCCTCCCCTGCACGCCGTCCGGCATACTCGAGCTGCTCGATCGCCACGAGGTTCCGATCGACGGCCGGCGGGCGGTCGTGGTCGGCCGCAGCAACATCGTCGGCAAGCCGCTGGCACTGCTCTTGCTGAACCGGCACGCGACGGTGACCATCTGCCACAGCCACACTCGTGACCTGCCGGCCCTCTGCCGAGAGGCCGAGATCCTGGTCGCCGCGCTCGGTAAAACGTTTTACATCCGGCCTGACTGGGTCCGGCCTGGCGCCGCCGTCATCGACGTGGGGGTGAACCGCCTCGACGGCCGCCTCGTCGGCGACGTCGACCCCGCGGTGGCGGAGGTCGCCGGCTGGCTGACGCCTAACCCGGGCGGCGTTGGACCGATGACGCGGGCGATGCTGGTGCGCAACACGCTCCTGGCGGCGGAGCGTCGCAGCTGACGTACCGGGAGGCGCTCGAGTACATCACGAGCCTGGGCAGGTTCGGGATGAAGCTCGGCCTGGAGCGCAGCCGGGCCATCCTGGAGCGGGCGGGCAACCCCGAGCGCGGGCTCACGGGCGCGCTCGTCGCGGGCACCAATGGCAAGGGCTCCACCTGCGCCATGCTGGCGGCGATCCTGCGCGCGGCCGGCCACCGCGTCGGCACGATGCCGAGCCCTCATCTGAGCTCTTACACAGAGCGAATCCAGGTCGATGGCGCGCCCATCTCCGAGGCCGAGTTTGCGGCGGCGCTGGACTGGCTGCGGCCGAGGCTCGAGGGCATCACGGCGGAGCTCGGCCCGCCCACGGAGTTCGAGATCCTGACCACCGTCGCCATCACCTATCTGGCCCGCCATTGCGACCGGCTGGCGATCGAGGTCGGTCTCGGTGGCCGGCTCGACGCCACCAACGTCCTCGACCTCGGTGTGGCCGTCATCACGAACGTCGCGCTCGACCACATGCAGTACCTGGGCGACACGGTCGAGAAGATCGCGACCGAGAAGGCCGGCATCATCAAGCTGGGCAACACAGTGGTGACAGGCGCGACTGGCCCGGCCCTGGACGTGATCCGGACCGCCGCTGCGAGCCGTTCGGCCAGGCTCTGGACGCTCGGCGGGGAGATCTCGAGCAAGTCGCGCTGGGCCAGCTGGCGGGGCTCGCGCCTGGATGTTTCCGGCCCCGGATTCGACCACCGGGACCTGGTGATCCCGCTCCTCGGCTCGTTCCAATCAGCCAATGCGGCCCTCGCGGTGGCCGCCGCGGCGGCTCTCGGAGTCGACGCCGAGGAGCCCGTCCGGCAAGGCCTCAGCCAGGCTCGCTCACCGGGACGCCTGGAGCTGGTAGCGGAGAGGCCCGCGCTGCTCCTCGACGGCGGCCATAACCCGGCAGCGCTGTCACAGCTCGCCGCTGATGTGCGACGCCTGGCGGGTGACCACCGCGTCGGCCTGGTCTTCGGAATGATGTCCGACAAGGACATCAAAGGCGCGCTGACCGAGCTGCGTCGGCTGCAGCCGGCCCGCGTGGTCTTCACGGCCGCGGAGTCGCCGCGCGCGGAACCGGCCGAAAAGCTGGCGGCGGCCTGGGGCGGTGGCGCCGAGGTCGTCGTGCCCGCGGCGCGGGCGGTGGAGGCGGCGCTGGCCGCGGCCGGTCCGGAAGACCTGGTCCTGGTCTCCGGCAGCCTCTACGTCGTCGGCGAGGTCAGACCCCGTTTTGTGACCGCGGCACGTCGATGATGCCGCTCGTGCGCTGACAGGCCAGGCCCTCGTCCTCGAGCCGCCAGATCAAGCGGTTGATCCCGATCGAGTCGCTGGGCATGTGCCCGGTAACGACGAGGTTGCAGCCCGCCGGCGCCTCCGCCCGGAGCCGCTGGTAGTCGCCCTCGTCGATGTGCATAGAGAGGATCGTCGCGACGCCGGCCTCGAAGTAGGTGCTGTAGACGGGATAACCGCCGTTGGTGCCGCCCGCCATGGCGACCGCCACCCGCCCGACCGGGTTGTCGGGCTCGCCAATCCACTGTTCGGGCTTGACCAGCGACCTCATCATCTCAGGGATGGCGTTGAGCACCTCGACGAGCCCCGCCACAGTCGTCTCTTCGGAGACGTTTTCGGCGACCACGCGCTTGACGTAGCGGCGACTGACGATATCGGGCGGCAGGTGGATGTTGAGAAGCGGCAGCCCGATCAGCCGGGCCGTGTCGGTTACGCGGTTATAGTTCGCCATGTGCCGCAGGCGGTGCCTCGAGCCCACCCGCTGCGCCACCGCCGCCCGGGCCACCGGTTCGGCCACGCCTTCCTCGACCATCTGGTCGACCTGCCGCCACATCACCTCTGTGAAATGAGGCGAGGACCCGTTCCCGAGGGGATGATGGGCGACCACGACGTCGTAGCCGGAGTCACGCGCATAGAGCAGCTCGCCGACGTCGATGTCGACGCCGAAGAGCGCTTTCTTCAAGCCCTCGCCGGGCACGTGTATGCCCGAATCCGCGGGCACCGCTTCGAGGCCGGCCTGCTCCAGGGCCACCCCCATGATCCGATCGGTGTCCATCACCCCACCGAGTTCCATGTTAGGTCGCGGTAGTTGAACCATGTAGCCCGGGCGTTCGGCTACCCCTTTCGTAAAGGGGCCGCCGGCGCCTGGGCCGTCGGCATTCCGCTCGTCCTCTTCCTGCCTGTCACTTTCCTCCTGGTGTTGGGCTATTCGGTGGCCGCCGTTCGCGCCTCCGCTGCCGATCCCGAGGCAGGACCGCCTCCCTGGCGCCCGCTCGGGCGGCTTCTGCGGGACGGTCTCTGGATCTCGCTGGCTCTGGCCCTCCTGACCTTCCCCTTCGCAGCCGTCCTGCCCGCGCTGGCGACGGTTTACACCGCCCTCACGGCCCGTCTCGAGTCGGACGCCTTTCTCTACCGGTCCTACGCAGTCGTCCTTGCCGCCGCTACCCTGGCGCTGCCCTGGGGGATACTCGTCCTCGTGCTGCTGCCCGCCGCGACCATCCGGTACGCGCGCAGCGGCGCCCCCCGCTACCTCTTCGACTTCCCAGCCGCGATCGGCCTCGTCCGCCGCCGCTTTGCAGTCTGGAACCTGGTCGTGGTCGCGGTCGTGACGGCCTGGGCGATCGGCCTGGCCGGGCTCGGCCTGCTCTGCGTCGGAATCGTGCCCGGTGTGTTCTTCGCGATCCTGGTCTCCGCGCACGCGACCGCCGCGCTCGATGGCTAGGGTCCGGATCCAGCCCCTGGGCGACGCCGCCCTGCTCGTCCAGCTCGGGTCGCGGATCGACACCGCCCTCAACTCCCGGGCCCACGCCGTGGCCGCCGCCCTCCGCAAGCGGTCCGGAGTCCGCGACGCGGCCGCCGGCTACTCCTCGGTCACCGTTTACTACGACCCGGAACGGACCAGCTATCGCGGCCTGGCAGCCGCCATCCCCAGGCTGGTGGCTGACCCCGGCCGGGTAGGACCGAGCGGCCGCCTGCACCGGATCCCGGTCACGTACGACGGTCCTGACCTGGGGGAGGCGGCCGACCAGCTGGGTCTCACACCTGACCAGGTGATCCGGCTCCACGGCCAGCCCATCTACCGCGTCTTCATGGTCGGCTTCGTCCCCGGCTTCGCCTACCTGGGTCCGCTGCCGGCGGCTCTCCAGCTGCCGCGCCGGCGGGTCCCCCGGACGCTGGTGCCCGCCGGCTCGGTCGCCATCGCGGGCGAGCAGACCGGAATCTACCCGCTGCCGACTCCAGGCGGCTGGCACCTGCTCGGCCGCACCCCGATGCGGATGTTCTTGCCCGACTCCGACCCGCCAAGCCTCCTGCGCCCCGGCGACCGCGTGCGGTTCTTTCCGGCCTGAAGCGCTTGGAGCCGGTCCTCCGGGTCGACAAGCCCGGCCTCCAGACGACCATCCAGGACCTCGGCCGGAGCGGCCACCGCGCGTACGGCGTCCCTCCGGGTGGCGCCATGGATCGGTTCGCACTGCTGGCCGCCAACCGGCTCGTCGGCAACCCGGACGGCGCCGCTTGCCTGGAGTGTGTCCTCACCGGCCCGGTCCTGATCGCGCTGCAGAGCTGCCTCATCGCGGTGACCGGAGCTGATTTCGGGGCTCGTGTCAACGACGAGGAGATGCCTCTCTGGACCGGCGTCTTTCTGTCTGCAGGGGAGCGCCTGGCCTTCGCCGGTCGTCGGGCGGGGGCCCGCTGCTACATCGCGGTCGCGGGTGGGTTCGGCGGGGACCGCTGGCTCGGCTCCCTCTCCACTTACCAGCTGGTCGGGCGCGGCGGCCTCGGGGGCCGGGCGTTGAAGGCCGGCGACCTTCTGCATCCGGCGGCGGCGCCACCCCATCCTCAAGTGGCCGGTCGGCATCTGGCCCAGCGCCTCCTACCGCCTTATGACAGGGCACCGCGCCTCGCCGCGGTCCGGGGGCCACACTTCGACCGCCTGGCGCGACCGGCCCGGACCGCCCTCTGGAAGACCGAGTTCGAGGTCGGCAAGGAGTCCGACCGGATGGGCTACCGCCTGGAAGGTCAGGCGTTGGAGGCAGGCGGCCGCGACATTCTCTCCATCGGACTTGCCCTGGGAGCGGTCCAGCTACCGCCGGGCGGGCACCCGATTCTGTTGATGGCCGACCATCAGTCGGCCGGCGGCTACCCGGTGATCCTGGGAGTGGCTCGCGCGGACGTCGTGCTGGCGGCCCAGCTCTTGCCCGGCGAGCACCTGAGCTTCACAGAAACGTCTGTCCTACGAGCCCAGGACGCCTGGCGGCGCCTGCGCGCGGCGTTGGAGACGATCTGAAACGACCGGCTACTGGCCGCCGGTGAGGATCGCGCTGGCGACGCGGAGCACTATCGCAAGACCCCAGAGCGTCACCGCAGCCCCCAGCGCGATCGCGCGGGGTGTAGATGACCAGCGGGCGCCGCGCAGGACGTAGAAGATGCAGGCGATCGGACAGAAAAGGAGCAGAGAACAGTAGATGACAACGCTGATCGGCCCCGTCTGCCAGGACGCCGCCGGGGCCTGCGCGGTCGGCGAATAGCGATAGTTCGAACGCATCGCAGTCCAGTCGATTTCGGGTGCTGATGCCCGAGGGGGCGCCGCGGCGGCTGCGGCCACGGCCGCCGCCGTGGCTCGCCGCTCCTGGCGGATCCGCTCGGCCTCGCGGGGGTCGAGCCAGCTCGGAAGGTCGTCTTCAACCGGGTTCGGCACGGGCGAGGGCGCGGGCGCGAGCGCCGAGGCGCGCAGCACAACTGTCTCGAGCGGGTCCGGCGGCATGGAGCCAGGCGGCGGGAGAGGAGCGATCGGGCCAGGCGGCGGGGCTGGCGCTAGGGGGGCGACCTCGGGCACGGGCAGAGCCCAGCCGCTGCTCACGGGGACGGGCGGGGCTACTGGCTGGAGGAGCGGCGGCGGCATCGGCGACGGCGGGGCCGGAGGGGCCGAAGGGACCGGCGGCGGCAGCCCGAAGGCGCCGACCGGCAGGGGAGAGCGGAGCCCGCTGAACGGCTGCCAGCCGCGGCCGTCGTAACGGAAGTGCCCGTCGGGTGAGATGGCGTCGTTCCACCTGACGCCGTCCCAAAACCAGAGGCCATCAGCCGACCACCCGACGATCGGCGGATAGGAGCCCACGGTCGCCGGAAGTTACATCTTCTCGGGCGGTCTGTCTAGGAAGTCGTCGCCACGGCGACCTTGTTGGCCTCCGCCAGGACCTCCGAGATGTCCGGCAGCCGCTTCTCCGGCGAGGTCACCCAGCGCCAGCGGACGACCCGCTCGGAGTCGAGCACGAAAATCGTGCGCCGAGCCACGCCGTCGTAGCCCTGGAGGTCGGTGCGCCGGACGCCCCAGTCAGTCACCGTCTTGCGCTCGAAGTCGGCGATCAGCTCGAAGGGCAGCTCGCCCAACTCACGAGCGAACGCCTGGTGCGAGTAGACAGAGTCGACGCTCATGCCGAAGACGCCGATTCCGGCCTTTTCGAACTCTGCGTACCTTTCCCGAAACTCGGTAAGTTCGTTCCTTCAACCGGGGGTGAAGTCGAGCACGTAAAAGGCGACCACGGTCGCCCGGTGCCGCTTCACCGCGTCAGAGAGCTTGACCGGGGCTCCGCCTGTGCCCGGCAGCTCGAAATCCGGCGCGACGTCCCCAACTTCGACCACGTCGTTCAGGGTAGCTTCAAGGGGCCCCGGGCGACGCCGGCGGCCGCCAGTGCGATGCCGATCGACTCGGCCAGCAGCGCCGACCCGGGCGAGTCGCCGTGTAGGCAGATGGTGTCGAAGTCACCCGAGCGCGCGAGCCGCAACGCCTGCGCGGCCGCCGCTTCCGGGGCCAGCACCGCCCCGGGCTCCGAGCGAGGCTTGAGCCTGCCGTCTGGTAGGTAAGCGCGGTCGGCGAAGCCTTCGCGATAGCCGGGGACGCCCAGCGCGGCGGCAGCCTCCACGATGGCAAACCCGGGCTGGCCGACAACGCCGACGCCGTGCGCGGCCGCCACGCGGACGAGCGCACCGGCGGCGGCCAGGTCGGCCTGGCAGCGGTGGTAGAGCGCCCCGTGCGCTTTCACGTAGGCAATGCGGACGACTGCCGCCAGGGCAGCCACCTGGAAGCGGACCAGGTCTTCGATGTCCTGCACCGACGCGCCGGTCTCCTCGCGGCCGTAGCGCTCGCGGTCGTCGTAGCCGGGGTGGGCGCCGACCTCCACGCCCAGCTGCAGGCAGAGCCGGGCGACCCGCACGGTCTCGGTCAGCGAACCCGCGTGGATTCCGCAGGAAACGTTGGCGCTGTCGATGTGGGGCAGGATCTGCTCGTCCTGGCCGGCCCCTTCGGCCAGGTCCGAGCAGAGATTGATCCTCAGTGCCCGGTCTCCCCGGCCAGCAGGTCGAGCGCATGGCCGATGGCGGGCAGAACCGCCCGCAGGGACTCGGTCGCGCCGTTCACACTGCCGGGCAGGTTGATCACCAAGGAACGGCCCCGCACGCCGGCGACCCCCCGGGACAGGATTGCCATCGGCGTCGAGGCGCGGCCGGCCCGCCGCATCTCCTCGGCGAGTCCGGGGACCTCATAGTCGAGCACGGGGAGGGTCGCCTGCGGCGTTCGGTCGCGCGCGGCCAGGCCGGTGCCGCCGGTGGTCACTATCAAGTCGGCGGCCGCGTCCTTCAAGATGGCGACGATCTCGTCGGGTTCGTCCGGAACCAGGTGCTGGGCGGTGACGTCGAGGCCGGCGTCCTGGAGCAGCCTGACCAGGGCCGGCCCACTGCGGTCTTCAGCCGCCCCGGCGGCGACGCGATCGCTGACAGTGATCACGCAGGCGGTTCTTGGCGTCGCCAGCTTCCACTCTTGCCGCCCGACTTCTCGAGCAGCCGGACGGACTCCAGATAGGCGAACCGGTCGACGCCCTTCACCATGTCGATCACCGTCAACCCCGCCACGGCGGCGGCGGTCAGGGCCTCCATCTCAAC
Organism: Candidatus Dormiibacterota bacterium; assembly: GCA_955652705.1. Classification (GTDB taxonomy): domain Bacteria; phylum Chloroflexota; class Dormibacteria; order Dormibacterales; family Dormibacteraceae; genus VBGR01. The sequence goes on from CATPBK010000012.1 coordinate 22,436, forward strand.
GCCGGTCCGGCCGCTGACGCGAGCCCGAGCCAGGATCCTGACCCGGTCCGCCTTCGTCTCGAAGTCGACGTCCACCGAGGTGAGCGGAAGGGGATGGCAGAGCGGGATCAGGTCCGAGGTCCGCTTCGCCGCCATGATGCCTGCCACACGAGCCACAGCAAGCGCGTCACCTTTGGCGAGGCTCGAGTCGCGTAGCGCCTGGACAGACTCGGGGCCAAGCCGGACCACGCACTCGGCGAGCGCTTCGCGGCGGGTCTCGGGCTTGTCTCCGACGTCGACCATGCGGGCTGCGCCCCGTTCGTCCAGGTGGGTCAGGCGCGAGGGCATATCAGGTATCTATCACAGAGTGGCGACCGAGGCCGTGCTCTTCGACTATGGCCTGACTCTTGTCACCTTCGAGTTTCCGCGGGAGTGCCTGCTCCGCGTTCTCGAACAGGCGCGGGCCTGGCTGGGGGACGCGGCGCCCTCTGCAGACTGGCTTTTGTTCCACGTTTTACACCCGCTCGAAGATGAGCTCGAGGGCTTGGGGGAAGACGAGATCGACTACCTCGACGTTTACGAGCGCGCCTGGCGCCGAGTTGGGATTGAGCCCGGGCGCGACGTGCTCTATCGGATCCTCGACCGCGAACAGCTCTGCTGGGATCGGGCGGTCCATGTCGTCGCCGAAGCACTGCCGGTTCTCGAGGCCCTGCGCGGCCGCGGCGTCAAGACCGCCCTCGCTTCCAACGCGCCCTTCCCTCCCGAGATGATGACGCGGCAGGTCATGGGCAACGGAATCGGCGAGCGAATGGACGCGGTCGTCTTCTCATCGATGATCGGGCGGCGCAAACCCGCTCCGGAGCTCTACAGAGCCGCGCTCGACGCGCTCGCGGTGCGGCCCGAGAACGCGCTCTACGTCGGCGACCGCCAGCGCGAGGACTATGAGGGCCCGCGGGCCCTCGGTATGCGGGCCCTGCTTTGCACGGCAAACGCCCGCACCGCCGCGCCCCCCGGCACGCCGTCAATTGGCAGCCTTGACGAGCTCGAGAGCCTCTTGTGAGCAGCCCGAAGCGCCGGCCGGGCCGGCTTTGGCTCCTCTTCTACGGCAAGCAGCGGCGGGGCTTTCCGCGCCTGCTGCTGGCCGTCCTGCTGGCCGCCGTCCTGTTGGGGTTGACCTTCGCCTCCCGACAAGGCATCGCGATCAGCAATGGGTTCGGACTCTTCTTCCTGTTCCTCATTGCCGCGCTCGCGTTCGGCGCGCTGGCGGTCGCGATCGTCGCCGCGCTGCGGCCGCCGCGAGGGCGATGAGTGCGGCGGCGGTGCCGGCCCCGATCCCGTTGTCGATGTTCACGACCGTCAAGCCGGTGGAGCAGGACTGGAGCATGGTCAGCAGCGCCGCCTCGCCCTTGCCGCCCGCGCCATAGCCGGTGGAGACGGGTAGCCCCACCACCGGCCGGTCGACGAGGCCCGCAACCACGCCTGGGAGCACGCCGTCCATTCCAGCGGCCACCACGACCGCGTCAGGCTCCCACTCGAGGAGGTCCGCGAGGGGCTCGACCAGGCGATGCAGCCCGGCCACGCCCACGTCGCAGACGAGCCGCACGTCGATGCCGAGGGCTTCCAGCACCAGGCGCGCCTCATCGGCCACCGGGACGTCAGCGGTGCCCGCCGTGAGGATCGCCACCCGAGCCCCGGCCGGCTCGGGCGCGTGGCCGGGAAGCCTCACCAGGGCTGAGTTCGAGTAGCGAACGACCTCCAGGTCGGTGGCCGCCGCGGCGAGTGCTGCCCAGTGCTCCACGCCCAGGCGCGAGACCAGACCCTGTCCATGCTCGCGCGCCAGCGCGGTAACCAGCTGCGCCGCCGCGGTGGGCTCCTTGCCGGCCGCCAGGACGACCTCCGGAACTCCCCGGCGCCAGCGCCGGCCCAGGTCGAGCCGGGCGCGCCCGCCGAGCTCCATCAGCTGGGTGCGCCGGAGCTCGACGAGAGCCTCGTCCACGGTCAGCTCACCTTCGCGGAGGCGCACCAGGACGTCCCTCACCGGCTCACCGTCACCGTCACCAGACGCTCCCGCGGACCATCGAACTCGCAGAGAAACACAGCCTGCCAGCGCCCGAGACGAGGTTCCCCGTCCACGATTGGAAGGGAAGCGTCGCAACCGACCAGGATGGCCTTGATGTGAGAGTCGGAGTTGCCCTCCGCGTGCTGGAAGCGCCGCTCCTGAGGGACCAGCTCGTGGAGGTGCTCGATGACGTCGTGCGCAACCGCGGGGTCGTAGCCTTCATTGACGGCGATGGCGCAGGTCGTGTGGGGCGTGTAGACGAGGGCGATGCCCTCATTCAGGCCTTCCGCCAGGACCGCCTCGCGGACCTGCTTCGTCACATCAACCATCTCCTCCCGGCGGCTGGTCTGGACCTGGAACTCACGCAAGGCCGGCCAGAACCTCGTGCATGCGCCGCCAGTGAGTCCCCGCCCAGTAGATCCGCCCGCAGCCTGGACACTCCGAGTAAGAGGATTGCGTCGCGCGCACGTAGGGAGGCACCCGGTCTGCGACCTCGGCCGGCTCGCGCAGCTCCAGCTCCAGGTTGCACTCGAGGCAGCGCGAGAGCGCTCGATCGGGCCGCAGCTGGAGCTCGCGGACGACCTGCCGGAGCTGGAGGCGGACCTGGTCATCCTCGAGCAGGACCGCCCGGAGCAGGCCAGAGACGACCACGCGGCGGCGGGTCAGGTCGCGATCGCGAGTCAGGACCACCCGGCCCTCGGCCAGTGCCAGGCGGACGAGCTCGGCATCGGCGATGCGGGGGTGGTAGACGGCGTCGTACCCGAGCACGCGCAGCCAGCGGGCCAGCTTCCCGACGTTGCAATCTGCCGCGAACCTCACCTCTCGGATACTAAATAGTGATGGTCGGCCGGGAAGACCTGCTGCGGCGCCTGGAGGCCGAAGCCCACTCCTGTTACTCGTGGTCGAATGGACCCGACTACGAGTACGCCGCCCACAGTCACGCCTACCGAAAGATCCTCTACTGCGTTAGCGGCTCCATCCGCTTCGACCTGCCCGCGGAGGGACGCGCCATCGACCTGGCGGCAGGCGAACGCCTCGACCTCCCGGCCGGCGCTGTCCACTCGGCCCAGGTCGGGCCGGACGGCGTCACGTGCATCGAGGGTCAGGGCACATAATGGTCCCGAGGAACTCTTTTCCGGTGAGCATGATCGACTACATCCGCGACCGGGCCCGCTACTACAACTGCCCCGTCTGTGGGCGAAATCTGCGGGGCTGTGAGGTTCGGATGCTGAACCACCAGGAGGACCGGTTCACGGTCCAGGTCACCTGCGCCGCCTGCCGGGTGACGTTCATCGTCGTGCTCGCGATTCAGGGCTCGGGCGTCGAGGCGATGATCGAGGACGACGACGAGCTCGTCATCGAGGACGTCATGGCGGCTACGCCGGGCCCTCCGGGCGCCGGCCCCATCGAGGCCGACGAGATCCTCGATCTGCACCTTCTTCTGAAGGACTTCCAGGGGTCGCTCGACGACCTCCTCAAGGCTCCCAACCGCAGCCGCGGCTAGCACCAGCCGGCGCGTCTACCTCGACAGCGCTGGGTCCGCGAAGGTCCTCCCCGAGGTCGTCCGCGCGGTCGGCGAGGTGCCGGAGGGCAACCCGGCCAGCCCGCACCTGGAGGGCCGGGCCGCCCGAGGCGCTTTGGACCGGGCTCGAGACCGCGCGGGCGCTGCCTTGGGTGTCGCCCCTACTGAGCTCGTTTTCACCGCTTCTGGAACCGAAGCGATCAACCTGGCATTGCTGGGCGCAGGCCGCCGAAACACCGGAGCCGTCGTCACCTGGGCTGCGGAGCACCAGGCCGTCCTGGGCGCCTGCCGGCGGCTCCAGCTCGAGGGCCGAGAGCTCCAGCTGCTGCCGGTGGACGC
>CATPBK010000013.1 GCA_955652705.1 Candidatus Dormiibacterota bacterium
GCGTCGATCAGCCCCTCCTCGGGGTTGGAGGCGAGGAAGTACTCGGGGTGCCGCACGATGAACTGGTCGAGCGGCGAGGAGGAGGCGACGAAGACCGCCACCGAGCCCGAGCGGCGGCCCGCCCGGCCCAGCTGCTGCCAGGTCGAGGCGATGGTCCCCGGGTAGCCGACCAGGACCGCCGCCTGCAGGGTGCCGATGTCGACGCCGAGCTCGAGGGCGTTGGTGGAGACAACGCAGGTGACCTCGCCTGACCGCAGGCCGGCTTCGATCTCGCGCCGGCGCAGCGGCAGGTAGCCGCCCCGGTAGCCGCGCACGCGCCGCCTGGCGTCGAGCGACGGGGCAAGCGACTGCTGCAGGTAGCTGAGCATCACCTCGACCGAGACCCGGCTCCGGCAGAAGGCGATCGTCTGGACGCCCCGCCGGATCCAGGGCGAAGCGATCCGGCAGGCTTCGAGCAAGCTCGAGCGCCGTACCCCGAGCGCTCGGTTCAGGAGCGGCGGGTTGTAGAAGACGAGCCGGCGCTCGCCGCGAGGCGCCCCGCTCCTATCGACCAGCTCGACCTCTTCCTCCTCGAGCAGGCGCTCGGCCAGCTGGCGCGGGTTGGCGATCGTGGCCGAAGCGCAGAGGAAGCGCGGTGAGGACCCGTAGAACTCGCAGATCCGTTTCAGCCGGCGGAGTACGTTGGCGACCTGGCTGCCGAAGAGGCCGCGGTAGGTGTGGAGCTCGTCGACCACGACGTAGTCGAGCGCGGAGAACAGCTTTCGCCAGCGGGTGTGGTGGGGAAGGATCCCCGTGTGCAGCATGTCTGGGTTGGTGAGGACGATGTGCCCGGCCTCGCGGATCGCGGTCCGCTGGCCGGCGGGCGTGTCGCCGTCGTAGGTGTGCACCTTGAGCCGGACCGGCAGCCGGGCCGCCATCTCGCCCAGCTCGACCATCTGGTCCTGTGCCAGCGCCTTCGTCGGAAAGAGGTAGAGCGCGCGGCTTTCGGGCCGGGCCAGGATCCGCTCCAGGACCGGCAGGTTGTAGCAGAGCGTCTTACCGCTGGCGGTGGGCGTCACGACGACCAGGTGGCGCCCGGCCAGCGCGGCGGCTCGAGCCTGCGCCTGGTGAGAGAAGAGCCGGTCGATGCCACGGGCGCGGAGCGCCTCGGCCAGCGGCTCGGGCAGGTCCTTGGGCAGCTCGACGTACTCGCCCGGCGCAGCCGGGATCAGGTGGTCGAGGGTGATCTCACCGGGGAAGGCGGCTGCATCGAAGGGCGGGACTGCCATCTTGGGAGACTAAGGCGAACATGCGTTCGCCGTCAAGAGGTGCGATCAGCCTTCAAACTCCTGCGTGCAATGCGCGTGCTGCTCGTCGAGGACGACCGCCGCCTGGCCTGGAGCCTGCGCCGGGGCCTGGAAGGCGCCGGCATCGCGGTGGACATCGTCCAGGACGGTGACGAGGGCGTGGCGGCCGGCTTGACCGGCTCCTATGACGCTGTGGTCCTCGACGTCACGCTGCCCAAGCGCGACGGCCTGGCGGTCAGCCGATCCCTGCGCAAGCAGCGTGTGCAGACGCCGATCTTGATGCTAACCGCACGCGATTCTATCGACGACCGCGTTCTTGGACTCGAAGCCGGAGCCGACGACTACCTGGTGAAGCCGTTCGCGCTGCGTGAGGTGGTCGCCCGGATTCGTGCCTTGACCCGTCGTCACCTGCCGGACCGGACGGCGGTCCTCGCGGCCGGCCCGGTCGTGCTCGACACCGGAGCTCACGAGCTGCGCGTAAACGAGCAGACGGTTGCGCTGACAGCCAAGGAGTTCGCGATCATCGAGTACTTCCTCCTCAACCAGGGCCGGCTGCTGACGCGGGATCAGATCCTGGAGCACGTCTGGAACTACGACCTCGAGGGCGGGGACAACCTGGTCGAGGTCTACATCGGCCGGCTGCGGCGCAAATTGATCAAGGCCGGCGCCGGCGACCCCTTCGTCACCGTTCGGGGAGCGGGGTACCGGTTCTCCTCGCCGGCTAAATGAGGACTCTTTTCAGCAGCACGAGAGGGCGTCTCGCGGCCGCCTCCGTCCTGATTCTGGCCGTCGCCCTGCTCGTCGCCGACGCCTTCCTGCTCGGCTCACTCTTCCTGGCCGCCCGGGGCCAGGCCGACTCCGTGCTGGTGAGCCAGGCCAACGTCCTGGCGTCGGGTCTTCAAGACGTGAACGGCACGCCGGCCTTTGGCGGCGGGCAGGGGGACCTGCCGGGGGAGACGCAGGCCGGCATCGCCGTGGACGCGGCAATTGTCGGCCCCACCGGCGTCCTCGCCTCGACGCCTTCCCAGCCCCTGTCCATTGATGAGCTGCGCCGGCTGGCGGTGCAGGCGGCTTCCGCACCGGTCTGGGCCGACCTGGTCGACAGCCGCGGAGCGCCCCGGCGGGTGTATGCCCGTCCCCTCAACCAGGAGGGCGAAAACGCGGTTCTGGTGGTCAGCCGCTCGGTGGCCGAGCCGTTCGGGACGCTGGCCCAGACGGCGGCGTTCCTGGCGGTGTTCACCTTGGCGGTGCTCGCCGCCGCAGGCGCCGTCTCCTACTGGCTGGCAGGTCGCGCCTTACGGCCGGTGCGGACGATCGCCGACCTCGCCCAGTCGATCAGTGACCGCGATCTGAATCGGAGGGTCGAGGTGGACGTTCCGGCCGACGAGCTCGGCCATCTCGTCCGGACTTTCAACTCCATGCTGGCGCGGCTGGAGGCGGGCTTCGAGAGCTTGCGCCGCTTCACCGCCGACGCCTCGCACGAGCTGCGGACTCCGCTCGCCTTGATGCGCAACGAGCTCGATGTGAGCCTGCAGAGCAATCGACGGGGCGCCGAATATCGCGCCACGCTCCAGACGCTGCGGGGGGAGGTAGACCACCTCGGCCGGCTGGTCGACCAGCTGCTGCTGCTGGCGCGTGCGGACGCGGGGGCGCTGAAGCCCGCCCTGGAGACGATGGACGTCGCCGACTTTCTGAACGAGACCGCCGCCCGCTGGAGCACGGCGGCCGAACCGAAGGGCGTCAGGATCGAGGTCTCGGCTCCCGACGCGGGTACTGTCGCCGGCGACCCGTCACTCCTGCGGCGGGTGGTCGACAACCTCCTTGATAACGCCCTCCGCCATGCCCCCCCGAACTCAGTGGTGTCGATCGAGGGCCGCCATGGCGCCCAGGGCTGGGAGCTGGATGTGTCAGACGAGGGACCGGGGGTGGCGCCGGCTCAGAGGGATCGCCTCTTCAGCCGCTTCTCGCGCGCCGAGGGCCCGACCGGCGATGGTGTCGGTGCGGGCCTCGGTCTGGCGCTCTCTGCCGCCATCGCCACGGCTCACGGGGGTGAGCTCTCCCTGGTCCCCCCAGACGGCGCCAAGGGCGCCCGTTTTCGTCTCCTGCTGGCTGAGCGCCCTTAGTTGTTGGTCTCGGTGGCGCCGCTCTCGCCGCCGCCGTCCGCGCCGCCCTCTTCGGTGGCCAGGACCTTGCCGTTGCCGGCGTCGACCTTGACGTCGAACGTCTTGCCGGCCGAGGTCACCTCGACCCCGTAAACCACGTTGCCGTTCTCATCTTCGAGGACCGGCGTGGTTGCGGTTGCGCCGGCGGGATAGCCGTTCAGCGCCGCCTTCTTCGCGTCGTCCGCCGAGATCTTGGCCAGGCCGGCGAGGGCCTTCGACTCGTCGCCCTCGGTCTGGCCGTTGGAGTCGGATGGAACCGTGACAGAGCCCTTGTAGGAGGGCTGCTGGTCGTTGCTGTCCGCGTTCTGGCTAGCGCCGCTCGGCGGAGCCGTCGCGGCGACGGCGTTGGTCGCGGCCTGCTTCGACATATAGGCGGCCGCGGAGCCCGCGCCGATGGCCAGCGCCGCCACTCCTACCGCCACGAAGACGATTAGTTTGCCTCGCATTTCTACTCGAAGCACCTCCGGGGTTTTTCTGCGCAGCCAGCTGCGGCTCGCATAGAGAAAGGTGAAGGACGTTTCTGAAATGTGGCTAAAAGGAGCGATTTCTGAACGGCTGCTAAACAACCGACCGCACGCGCTCGATTCGACGTTACGATTCCGCAGCTCGGACGCAACGTTCGTCCAGAAGAAACAAATGAAGTCTCGATTGAAGCCGGCGGCACCGCAGCAAGGGCAGGCGCTAGTGGAGTTTGCTCTGGCCCTCCCTATCCTGCTCATTCTCCTGGCGGTCGGCGCCGACTTCGGCCGCGCCTACTTCTACGACCTGAGCCTGCGCGATGCCGCGTTTGCAGCTGCGCGTTACGGCGGCATGAACCCGAACGACGACGCCGGCATCAGGAACGCGGCCAAGCTGGCGACCCCCGATTCCGGACTCGCTGACGCCAGCGTCACCATCACGTCGACTACAAACCCGCGCGGGCGGGGCACGCCGCTCCAGATCTCGGTCTCCTACGTCTTCCATCCCTTGACGCCGGTGCTCGGGCAGCTGATCGGCAACACCATCACGCTCCACGAGACCCAGGTGGACATCATCAAATGACGCGCCAGCGCGGCCAGGCCATGGTCGAGTTCGCCTTGATCGGCATCCTCCTCTTGCTGCTCTTCTTCGTGCTGATCGACGGCGCCCGCGCCGTCTACGCCTACCAGACGGTGGGGGAGGCAACCCGCGAAGGCCTGCACTCGGGGGAGCTCATCCAGTCGTCTGACGCCCAGATCAGGACCGCCATCAACAGCCACAGCGGCTACCTGGGCCCCCTCGGCAACAGCGCCACGATCACGCCCGCCACCAACCGGACGATCGGGGCGAACGTGACCATCACGGTCACTTATCAGTACCGCATGATCACGCCTTTCCTGGGCGGGTTCGGGCCGATCAACATCAGCTCGACCAGCGCGACGGTGGTCGAGTGACACGCACCCGTCGACGCGAAAAGGGGCAGGCCATGATCTTGCTCGCGGCCGGCATCCTGAGCCTGGCCGTGATCACGGGACTCGTCATCGACGCCGGTCGTGGCTACTCGGCCCGCCGATCCATGGAGGCCGCGGCTGAGGCCGCCGCCCACGCCGGCGCCTTCAAGCTCCAGACCAGCTGGAATGGCAGCGGCTTCGGCACCCTTACCGACGCGCAAGTCCAGCAGTACGCCAAGACCTACGCCTCCTACAACGGGTGGGGCGACACCAGCAATTTCAACGGCAACTTCAACGGCAACCAGGCGGGCGGGCAGTGGTACCTCACCTACGTGAACGCCGACGGCGCGACCACCAACGACACCATGACGACCAATGCCCGGGGAGTCGAGGTCCAGCTCTCGATACCGCAGTCCGCCACCTTCCTGCGCCTCGCCGGCATCGACAAGTACGACATCTTCGCGCGTGCCACGGCGATGTTCGGGAGCGCGCTCTCGGTGCCGGCCCTGCCGCTGGGCATCAACGACGACGCCTTCACCCCTGGCACCAATTGCGTGCCGCCGGGCTCCTGCACGCCGGCCGGCTTCCAGCCCGCGAACGGCTCCGGCAACTATGGCAACTACAACTTCGCCAGCATCGTGCCGCCAGGCTGCGTCGCGGGCAACCTCGCCTGCTACACGAACGCTATGCAAAACGGCACCAGCCCGCCGATCGGGATCGGCACCTCCTACCCCACCAACAGCTTCGACCAGGCCGCCGTCTCCGCGAGCAACGCGAACGCGCTCCGGACTCGCATCAACGCCCGGCCCGCGGAGACCTGCACCAACTTCACGATGCCCAGCCCGCGCGTGGTCTTCCTGCCCGTCATCAACGGCAACGTCGGCGGTGCCAGCGTCACGTTCATCCGCTTCCGCGCCATCTTCATCACCACGATCGCGGCGCCGAACGGGTTCTCCGGGTGCTTCGTCTACGCCTCCGCGTCCTCGGGCACCTTCGACCCGAACGCGGTCGGCACCGGTTTCGGCGGAGTCACCATCATGAAGCTGGTCCGCTCGCCGGGCACGGTCTCCCCGATGACGATCACAGTCTCGTCGATCACGGCGCCGGCCCACCCCAACCTGCCGGCGACTCTCACGATCATGACGACGCCCAACGCCTACTGCACGGTCCTGGTGCAGGATCCGAACCCGTCCGCCGCCGCCGGCCTGGGAGCGACGTACGCGGACAACACGGGCAAGGTCACCTGGAACTGGACGGTCGAGCCAGCGGCGCAGCCGGGAAGCTGGCCGGTGACCATCACTTGCACGTACCACGCCCTGGTCGGGCGGAACTCGACGACCCTGGTCGTCACTTAGGCTCTCGCCGCCGCCACCGGCTGGTGGCCGCCGCACTGAAAGGAAGCACCAGCGTTTGCAGCCGCGTGCGTTAACTTCCCTGCGCGTGGAATCCGCCTACCAACCCGGCGACCCCACCGACTTCGACCGCCTCTACCGGGACACCTACGGCCGCCTTCTCGGCACGCTCGTGGTGCTGCTCGGGGATCGGGCGGCGGCGGAAGACTGTGTCCAGGACGCCTTCGTCCAGGCGTACAAGGCCTGGCCGCGCTGGAACCCGAGCGCGCCGGCCGAGGCCTGGCTGCACCGCATCGCGGTCAATCGGGCGATCTCCTACAAGCGCTGGTCGAAGCTGCGGGAGGTGGGCGAGATCGTCCGGCGGCTGGGACGGCCGAGCGACGCTGACGACCCGGCCGAGCTGACGCGGGCCCTGCTCTTGAAAGCGCTCGGCCGGCTGCCCGCCAAGCAGGCGGCGGCGATTGTCCTGCGTTACTACCACGGCTACACGAATCGCGAGATCGGTGTCGCTCTCGGCGTGCCCGAGCGCACGATCGCCTCGCGCCTGGCCACCGCAAAGGCCCGGCTCCGCGTCGAGCTGGGAGATTTCCGGCGGGAGCAAACGGGTAGCGAGCCGTCCGGCCGCGTTCCTGCTCAGAGAAGAGTCATGGAGAGCCGCGATGTCTGAGCCGGAGTTCGAGCGATGGCTCAAGCGGTCGCTCGAGCAGGACCTCGGTCCGCTCGTGGCCTCAGCCACTCCCCCGCCAAAGGCCTACACGAAGCCGACAAAGCTGGCCGGCCTGTTCAAGCCGCTGCGAAGCCGGGTCGTGCTCGGATTGGTTGCGGCCAGCTTCGCCACAATCGCGGGCGGCGCGGTCGCGGCCACCGCGATGACCGGGAGCTCCGATCCGGTGGCCTGGGGCCAGCAGGTCGAGGCTGTTGTCAGCCAGTGCAAGACCGAGCACGCCACCGGCGAGCGCGGGATCGGCCACTGTGTCAGCCCGTCGGCGAGCCAGAACAGCCAGGCGCCCAGCGAGCAGCAGGCGTCCGCTGCTCGGGAGAGCGCGCCCCAGGCGGCCGGCGGCACCAGCCAGAGCGGCCAGGCTGCCGCGAGTTCGAAAGACGCCGCCGAGAACCAGACCGCCGAGCCTGAGAAGGGCGGCGGAGACCAACCCGGTCACCCTCCAGACGATCGCGGCGCTGGCGATCCCAGTCCTGGGAGCGGCCACGGTCACCCGGGCAACTGAAGTCACGCTCTGCCTTTCCTCCTCGGAGGACCGGGTCGGCGCGACCCGGTCCTCTTCGTCGATTTAGGGCTCGCTCGCCACTCTCCAGCGCTGCCCCTCCGGGCCATCGATGACGAGCACGCCCAGCGTCGCCAGCTCATCCCGGAGCCGGTCGGAGGTCGCAAAATCGCGAGCTCCGCGAGCTCGTGCCCGCTGCTCCAGCAGCTCGGCGGCCCCCGGCGGAAGGTCTTCGCGGCCAGGAGCGCGGTCCAGATCGAGGCCCAGGACCCGGTCCCAGTCGAGCAGGAGGGCGGCTTTGGCGCCGGGCGCCAGGGGCCCGTGCACCAGCTCCGAGACCAGCGCCATCACGCCGGGCAGGTCGAGGTCGTCGTTGATCATCCGCAGAAAACGTTCGGGATAGTCGCCCCGGGGACCCTCCGAGCCACCTGCCCATTCGGCCACCCTCCGGCGGAGCTGTCCGAGTGTCCGATCGGCTCCGGCGAGCCCCTCCGGGCTGAAATTCAGGGGTGAGCGATACCTGGCCTGGAGCGCCAGGTAGCGGAACGCGAGCGGGTCGACCCCCTGCTCCTGGAGCTCCGTCATGCGGAAGAAGTTGCCCGCAGACTTGGCCATTCGCGTTCCGGAGAGCAGCAGGAGCTGGCCGTGCAGCCAGTAGCTCACGACCCGGTGCCCGGTCACCCCCTCCGATTGGGCGATCTCAGCCTCGTGGTGCGGAAAGACGTTGTCGGCGCCGCCGGTGTGGATGTCGAAGCGCTCGCCAAGGAGCCCCATCGACATCGCCGAGCACTCGATGTGCCAGCCTGGGAAGCCGGGCCCCCAGGGGCTCGGCCAGACCATCTGCCGGTTCTCTCCGGCAGCCTTCCAGAGGGTGAAGTCGAGCGGGCTGCGCTTCAAGGGATCGACCTTGCCGCGCGTTCCTGCCAGGAGATTCGCGGTCGTGTTCCGCGAGAGCCGCCCATACGCGGGAAAGCTCGCGATGTCGAAATAAACGGTGCCGCGCGACTCGTAAGCGAGGCCTCGCTCCAACAGGCGCTCGACCAGCTCGACCATGCGTGGCACCCACTCGGTCGCGCGCGGGTAATGAGTGGCGGCCTGGATGTTCAGGCGCCGCTCGTCGGCCAGGAAAGCCTCCGTGAAGTGGGCCGCGATCTCCTCCGGGGTCTTCTTCTCGAGCCGCGCGCCGACCAGCATCTTGTCCTCGCCGCGGTCGAAGGTGTCGTCGGTCAGGTGGCCGACGTCGGTGATGTTCTTCACCTGTTCGACGGCGTAGCCGTTGTACTCGAGCACGCGCCGGAGCAGATCGGCGAAGAGGTAGGTGCGCATGTTGCCGACGTGCGCGTATCGATAGACGGTGGGTCCGCAGGTGTACATCGAGACCCGGCCGGCCTGGAGCGGCTTGAACCGTTGGCGGGCCCGGCCAAGCGTGTTGTAGAGCCGGATGGGAGGAGCGGCCAACCTCGCGCTCATGCTAATCATTCGTTTCAATGCGCCCCCTGAGGCTCAACACCGACTCGCTTGAACCGGCCGCGATCGCGGGCCTGGTCCTGACCCACGACCTCGGGCCTGACCTCCGCAAGGGAACCGTCCTCGGTGCCGAGCACCTGGATCGTCTACGCCTGGTGTCCGAAGTCCATGTCATGGAGCTGGAACCGGGAGACGTGCACGAGGACGACGCCGCCCAGAGCCTGGGCGCGGCGCTGGCCGGGCACGGAGCTATGCGTGTCACGCCGCCGGTTCAGAGCCAGGTCCGGATCCTGGCCGAGCGGCGCGGCCTGCTGCGCGTTAACGTTCCCGTCCTGGCGCGCGTCAACGCGCTGCCGGGCATCGCCGTCTTCACCCTCTTCGACGGGCAGGCGGTCGACGCCGGGGAGGAGGTGGCGGGCTGCAAGGTCACGCCAGTTGCGGTCCCGGAGGCGATCTTGCGAGAGGCCCAGTACCTGGCCAGCGAGCTGAGGGTCATCGAGCTCCTGCCGTTCAAACCGCTGCGCACGTCCATAGTCGTGACCGAGAAGCTGAAACCGCGGGCTCGCACTTTGTTCCGCGAGGCGGTGGCGCGGAAGCTGGGCTGGTATGGCGCCGAGCTGCTCGAGGTCCGCGAATCTCCGCGCAGCGAGAACGCCGTTCGTGACGCCTACGCGGAGGCGGTCTCAGCGGACGCCGAGCTGGTGCTCTTCGCCGGAGCCTCGTCCATCGACCCGCTCGACCCTGCCTACACCGAGCTCGACCGCGCCGGCGGCGAGCTGGTCCGCTTCGGAATGCCGGCCCACCCCGGCAGCATGCTCTGGATGGGACGGCTGGGCCGGGCCACCGTTCTCGGCATCGCCTCCTGCGCCGGCTTCGGCAAACAGACCTCCCTCGACCTGGTGTTGCCATTCGTTTTCGCGGGAGTGCCTCTCGACTTGGCCGAGCTCGGGCACGGCGGCCTGGTCGAGAAATCCGCGGGTCGCCGTTTTCCGCCCTACCCCGCAGACTGAAGGGCATGCGCTACCAGCTTCGGGACTACGACGTGAGGCCTGGCGAGATGGAGGAGTGGGTTGCCGAGTGGGTGGCCAAGATCCGACCGCTGCGGGTGAACTTCGGCTTCGAGGTGGTCGGCGCCTGGGTGGTGGAAGGCGAGAGCCGGTTTGTCTGGATCCTCGGTCACGAAGACTTCGAGGCGGCGGACGCCCACTACTACGAGTCCGAAGAGCGGCGAGCGATGACGCCGGACCCGGCCCGGCACCTGTCGGGGAACCGCGCCACCTTCATGACTCGCGTTCTAGCGGACTCCTGAAACCCTGCTGATCAGGGGCAGCTCCAGCTCGGGCCAGCCGGTCTGCGAGTCCACGGCAGCCCGCATCTCGTCGACGCGGGCGACGAGCGGCGCCAGCTCGACGCCCTGGTGGCTGGGCAGATAGGGTCGCAGGTAGTCGGCGCCGCTGCGCCACTTGTTGAGGGTCCCGCGCCGGTTGCGCCGGCGGTAGTGCAGGCAGCCCGCAGCGACCTGGATGAGGCCCTTGTAGAACCCGGACTCAGGGCCGTGCCGGTCGGGCGTCCAGGCCCCCTCCCAGGCTTCGTGGGCTTCCCAGAAGTCGCCGCGGTTGAAGAGCTCTATGCCACTTGCGAGGCCGTCTTTTTCCAACTCGGTCTTCCAGCCCTCTCTTGTACTCCAGGTGCCATCCGATGGGCGTCGCTAAACTGTCCCGGCTTTGCCTGACGAGCGGTTGGCCGAGGTCCGTCCGGTCTTCCGCTTCATCGTGGGCCTCGGCGCGGCGGGCGTGGTCATCCTGGGCGTCGGTCTGCTCCAGTTCATCAACTTCGAGCCGTCCGGGCAGCACACTGGCCTGCAGGCCAGGATCCTCGGCTTTTGGGACTACGACCAGAAAACCGGCACGATCACAGGTGACTCGAAAGATCACTTCAAGACCACCGAACAGCTGGCGGCGGAGGTGGACTGGACGACCTTGCCGCCGGACCTCCTGGTCGGCGGCCACTGGTTCTCCGGCGGATTCGCTCTCGACGCGGGCGGGGTGGGACCGGCGCGCGCTCGCGACCTCATAGCCAAGCCGGCGGTCCCCTTAAGGCCGCCCTCCGACCGCGGCACTCCTCCCGGCCGCTACACGTTCGTGGTCGAACGCTATTACCGCGACAAGCCAGTCGAGGTGCTGGCCCGGGCCTCGGTGCTGGTGATCGGGGGCCGCTAGAGGAATGGCCGCCGTCCAGCCGCTCTACCAGGCCGCCAATCCGCGGCCGCACCGACCGCCCCGCTACTGGCTCGCTCTCGCGCTGGCCGGGGCCGTGGTCGCCGCGATGGTCGTCGGGTCGATCATCGACCTGGTCGCGCTGAAAGCCACGATCGTCGTGCTCGACTTGCTGGGCGTGATCATCGTGGGCCTGGTCACCTTCGGGACCTGGCTCGTCATCGTGGCGGTGGACCGGCGTCCCAACGTCCGGCGCCGGCATCTGGTCGTGGCCGGGATCGCGCTCTCCCTGGCCCTGGGGATCTGGCTCCTCGGGGTCAATCTCCTCTACGCCGGCCTGAATGTTGCCGGCGTGCTGCTCAGCTTGCCCACGACCGGGCTCGCCCTCTACTTGATACGTCGGCTCGATTACAACGAGCGGGAGCCCTGGCGGCTGATCCTGGTGGCGGCCGGCTGGGGCGCGGTCGTGGCCACCACGCTGGCGATCATCTTCGAGGCGATGTGGTCCTTCTCCATCGACGGGGGACTAATCCCCGGTCCCGGCCTCCAGGTCTCCACCGCCTTCAGCGCAGCCCTACTGGAGGAGACCCCCAAAGGAGTCGCGGTGCTGCTCCTCTTCCTGGTCATGCGCAACGAGTTCGACGACGTCGTGGACGGCATCGTTTACGGGGCCGCCGTCGGGCTCGGCTTCAACTTCATGGAGACGGTGGTCTACATGAGCGTCGGTGGGTTCGGACAGTGGATCTTCCGGCAGTGGTTGGGGCTCTTTCTCGGGCACGCCACCTACACGGCGCTGATCGGCGCCGGCATCGGCGTCGCGCGTCAGGTCCCAGGGCTTGGCCGGAAGGCGCTGGCGATCCTCTCCGGCTTCGTCATCGCGGTCGCGGCGCACTTTGCCTGGGACGCCTGGATCTGGTACTTCCCGCGCCCGAGCGACCCTGGGCTCCTGCTGCTGTCCATTCCCGCCCAGTACCTGGTGGTCGACGGACCGTTCTTCGTCGCCGTCGCCGTCATGTTCGTACTCGGGCTGCGCATCGAAGGCCGGGCGGTGGCGCGCGAGCTTGGGTTGGAGGCGGCGACCGGCTCCGGCGCGGTGCTGCCCGAAGAGGTGCCCGTGGTGGTCAGCCCCGCTCGGCGCTTCGAGGCCCGGATGCGAATGCTTTCCAGCCGCGGCCTGCCAGGCTACCTGTGGCTCCGCCGGCTCCAGCGGGCGCAGCTCGACCTCGTCCTGGAGCGCTGGCACCGGGCGCGCCTGGAGATCGAGGAGCCGTTGGAAGCGGAGCTCCGCCTGCGTGACAAGGTGCTCGCGATCCGCTACGGCGTCCGGTCCTAGACTTCCGGCCATGCCGGACGTGACCGCGGAGTACCGGCGCGTCAATCTCTCCAGCGACCCCATCTATGGCTACCTGCGGATCACGAAGGGCGGCCGGGGAGGCGTGCCCGGCGAGGTGTCGGAGCAAGAGCTGCTGGACCATGCCTGGCTGCAGCGGCTGCGCCGCATCCACCAGCTCCAGAGCGCCTGGTGGGTTTTCGCGACCGCCGAGCACTCGCGGTTTCAGCACTCGCTCGGAGCCATGCACCTGGCGGGAGAGTGGGTGCGTCACCTGGACCCGACGCTGCGCGAGGTCCACAGCGGCGTGCCTTCGCCGGCTCTCGTCGAGGAGACCCTGCGGCTGGCGGGCCTCCTCCATGACGTCGGCCACGGGCCTTTCGGCCACTTCTTCGACGAGAACTACCTGGACCGCTGGGGCATCGACCACGAGATGATCGGCCGCGTCCTCGTCGAGGGGCCGCTGGCCGACCTCATCGGCGGGCTGGGCGCCTCACCCCACGGCGACTTCGAGCGGGGCGAGGCGGTCGACCCGCGCTGGGTCGCCTATCTGATCTCCAAGGCCGACCTCGACGAGTTCCAGCCCCCGCCGTGGCTGGCCGTTCTGAAGCCGCTCCTGACGGGGCCCTTCTCGGCGGACAACATGGACTACGTGCCGCGCGACTCCTACATCTGCGGCGTCGCCAGCGGGCCGGTCGACATTCAACGCATCCTCCATTACTCGTTCATCTCGAAGGAGGGCCTGACGCTGCATGACCACGGGGCCGAGGCGCTCTTCATGTTCCTCTCGGCGCGGCTCTACCTCTACAACCAGGTCTACTTCCACCGCACCGTGCGCAGGATCGACCTCCAGCTGCGCGAGATCTTCCGGCCGACGATGGACCGCTTGCTGGGCGGCAACCCCTTGGACGACCTCGACCGCTATCGCAGCGTGACCGAGTGGTACTTGATGGACGAGGTCGACCGCTGGGCGCGGGGGGACGCCGGTCCCGAGCTGCGGGAGCTCGGCCGGGCGTGGTCGGACATCGTGGACCGGCGCCTCAAGTGGCGGCTGATCTACACCACGTACATCGAGATCCACGAGCTGGACCCGCGCCTGCACGCCCTGACGCGCGACGAGTTCGCCGCGAGGATCCGTTCCGAGCTTCCCCGCGAGCTTCGTGAGACGGAGTTCGAGGTGGACATCGCCACCCAGGGCACCCAGGCCATCAACCCGCTCACCGAGACCGTGGACGTCGTCCTCTACGACCCGCTTGAGGATGCATACCGCCGGAGCGCGGTCATCGACCTCTTCAGGCGGTTGCCGGCGCGGATCTCCCTTTGCCGGATCTTCGCCCATGACGGCGCCCACCGCCGGGAGCTGGTCGCGGCCGCCGACCGGGCGCTGGCCCCCGGCTAACCCCCAAGCCTCCTCGAGCTGGGCAGCATGCGTCGGGCCCGGTTCAGAACGTAAAGGCCCTTCCTTTCAGGCTCGCGCGCCGAGGCGCGCGGCAGGCGAGCCGAGTGGCTCGCTCCAATTAAGGACAGATAAAGCCATCCACAAGCCCGAGGAAGACGTAAAGGCCCTTCCTTTCAGGCTCGCGCGCCGAGGCGCGTTTCGTTCGCGGAACGGCTCACGTTCTTGGGGCGAAGGGCCTTCTTTTCTAATCCCATTCGCCAGGCTCACCGCCAAAGTCATCGGCTCCGTCATCGAAGCCGCTGTCGGCGCCCTCCCCGAAGTCGGCCAGGTCGTCGCCCTCCGAGCGGACGGTCGCGAAAGTGGAGACCAGCCGCACAACGTCTTTCGAGCCGCAGTGCGGGCACGGCGGGTCGGGCGCCGAGTAGCGCGCCAGGAGAGCGCTCGAGCGCTTGCCGCACTTTCCGCAGCGGTACTCGTAAATCGGCATTCTTAGTGGACTACCGAGCCGATTGTAGGATCAGCCGGTGATCCCCCTCGACCGCATTCGAGCGGCCGCCGAGCGGGCCCGGCCCTACGTCCTGCGCTCGCCCGTCGTGCCTCTCGACGAGACCGCCTGGCTCAAGCTCGAGTGTCTGCAGCCGACCGGCAGCTTCAAGGTTCGCGGATTCTTCGCGCGCGCCCTCCAGCTCCCGGCGGACCAGCTCGCCCGAGGTTTGATCACCGTCAGCGCCGGAAACGCCGCCCAGGCCTGCGCCTACGTCGCCCACCGGCTGCACGTGGGCTGCCGCGTAGTCATGTACGAGACCGCGCCCATATCCAAGATCGATGGCGTCCGCCGCTGGGGTGCGGTGCCGGTGCTGCTGCCGCGCGAAGGCGTCCTGGCCTGGCTTGCCGGCCGCGCTTGGGAACAGGAGCCGGAGACTTTCATCCACCCCTTCGCCGACCCGGACGTGATGGCCGGCCACGGTGGCGTCGCCCTGGAGCTGATGGAGCAGGTGCCCGACCTGGAGCGAGTGCTTGTCCCAACCGGCGGAGGCGGCCTTATCGGTGGCATCGCCAGCGCGCTGCGGCAGCTCCGAGCGGGCGTGGAGGTGATTGGCGTGCAGTCCACCGGCTACCCATCCTGGACCACCAGCCTGGCGAGCGGAAAGCCCGAGACGCTAACACCCGGGACGATCGCCGACGGCACCACCGCACCGGTCGACTCCCGCAACCTGGAGCTCCTGCGCGAGGTCGTCGACCGCTGGATCAACGTCCCGGAGGAGCGCCTCCGGAAGAAGATCGCGGAGCTGGCCCAGCGCGCGAAGGTCGTCGCGGAAGGCGCCGGGGTGCTCGGTTACGCGGCGCTCGACGACATCGAGCCAGGGCCGTCGACGGTCGCCGTCGTGAGCGGCGGCAACCTTTCCGCGCAGCTACTCTCAGAGGCGCTCTCCTAGGATCCGTCCGGCTTCCTCGGCGAGTCCCCGCCGGAGGCGGGCGCGATCAGCGGCCTGATCAGCTCGAGCGGGATCGGGAAGACGATCAGGGAGTTCTTCTCGGGACCCATGTCGAGCAGCGTCTGCATGTAGCGCAGCGCCAGCGCGGCCGGCTGTGCGGACATGACCTGGGCGGCATTGGTCAGCGTCTGTGCCGCCTGGAACTCGCCCTCGGCCGCGATGATCTTGGCGCGTTTCTCGCGCTCGGCCTCGGCCTGCCGTGCCAGCGCCCGCTGCATCGACGCCGGCAGCTCGACGTCCTTGATCTCGACCGTGCTGACCTTGATTCCCCAGGGCTCGGTCTGCTGGTCGATGATCTTCTGCAGCTCCTGGTTGATCTTCTCCCGCTGGGCAAGCAGCTCGTCCAGGCTGGACTGGCCCAGGATCGAGCGCAGCGTGGTCTGCGCGATCTGGGAGGTCGAGTTCTGGTAGTTCGCAACGCGCGTGATCGCGGCCCGCGGGTCCAGGACCTGGAAGAAGATCACCGCGTTGACCTTGACGGTCACGTTGTCGAGCGTGATTACCTCCTGCGGCGGCACCTCCAGCGTGATGACGCGGAGGTCGACCTTGATCAAGCGGTCGATGCCGAACGGGAAGATGAAGAAGAGCCCCGGGCCCTTGAGCTGGATCAGCCGGCCCAGGCGGAAAACCACCCCGCGTTCGTACTCACGGGCGATCCGCAAGCTCATCGGCGCGAGCACGATCGCAAGGAGGAGAACGGCTGCGACGACGTAGGCGACTATCAGCATCTGGCCTCCTCGAGTTGCTCAGCGGGGACGGGTTCGACCGACAGTTCAAGGCCTCTCTGTCCGACCACCCTGACGGGGCTGCCGGCCGGGATCGTCCCCGACTTCGCGGACGACTTCCAGAGCGCGCCGGCGACGAAGACCAGGCCCGACGGCGCGAGCTTTTCACGGGCCTGGCCGACTCGGCCGATCAGCGTCTCCGCCCCCACGAAGACAGGCCGCCGCCGGGCGGCCACCACTCTGCTCAGCACGAGGCCGAAGAAGACCGCGCTGGCAAGCGCGGCGCCGCCGATCACCCAGAGGCTGACGCCCATGCCCAGCGGGCCGGTGTTGATCAGCAGCGCCGAGCCCAGCAGGAGGGCGACAACTCCGCCGGCGGTCAGGATGCCGTGGGTGGGGGCCTTCAAGTCGGCGATGAAGAGGGCGAACGCGAAGACGACGAGGAGCACGCCCGCGATGTTCAGCGGGAGGCTGGAGAGCGCGATCAGGGCCAGGATCGCGCTGATGCCGCCGATGGTCCCGGGCAGGATGGCGCCCGGCGTGGAGACCTCGGCGATCAGGCCGTAGATGGCCACCAGCAGGAGCAGGTAAGCGACGTTCGGGTCGATCAACGCGTGCAGGAGCTGCTGCGGCCAGGACATCGAGGCGTCCTCGACCTGGGCGCCGGCCACCTGGAAGGTCGCTGAGTCGCCGTGCGGGCGCACCAGGCGCCGCCCATCGAGATCGTTCAGAAGGGAGGCCAGGTCCGAAGCCTGGAGGTCCGCGACCTGCAGCGCGACCGCCTCCTCTGCGTTGACGTTCACACTCTCGCGCACGGCCTTCTCGCACCAATCGGCATTGCGGCCGTGCATGCTGGCCAGGCTGCGGATCCGAGTGACAGCGTCGTTGAGGACCTTCTTGCCGAGGTCGCCGGTCAGGTCGGCGCCCGTCGCCGAGATCGGATGAGCCGAGCCGAGGTTGGTGCCCGGGGTCATCGCCACGACGTCGGCGGCTTGAGCGACGAAGAGCCCGGCCGAATCCGCGCGGGCTCCCACCGGTGTCACGTAGGCGATCACCGGCAGGCGCGCGTTCAGGAGCGTGGTCACGATCTGGTCCATCGAGACCGAGTCGCCGCCCGGCGTGTTCATCACAAGGACCAGCGCGGCCGCGTGTCGGGACTCGGCGCGGTCGACCGCCTGCGACACGTAGGCAGCGGTGACCGAGTTGATGTCGCCCTCGATGGCCGCTTCCACGACTGTAGGGGACGCCGCGCCAGCGCCCTGCGGATTCAGCGCGAGCAGCGCGAATCCCATCGCCGTCAGGCGGATGCCGAACCGCCGGCTCGGCATGATCCGAGTATAGGCCGAGGTTGTGGCTGGCCCGGCCTTCAGCTGCCGGCGGAGCCGCTCTCCAGCAGGCGCAGGTCGACCGGCTGGCTAACCCGCTCGGGGTCCTGCCAGAACTTGCTCCAGACCCGACTCATCCCCTCGCCTCGCTCTGGACTCGGCTTTCCTATCCCCAAGTCGCTGAGACAAACCGCCCGGGCTAGGGCATGCCTTCGATGGAGACGACATTGAAAGGGGCCTTGGGCGACGCTGGGAGTGTCCCGCCCCACCAGGTGACGTTGCGGGGCTGGATCAGCCAGGTGATGGGTACTGCATAACATGCACTCGACATCCGCCGGGAAACGGGGCTATCGACCCCGGCTTTAGGACCCATTCGCCGGCGGGTGGGGGCCTCGGCTCGGTCGTCCGACCGCCTCGGAAGCTCTTCTGGGCCGCACCGACTGCATAAACCGAGCGTTGGAGCGCATAACTATGCAGTCGCGGCGCGAGGCCCGAATTTTCCGGGCGCCGCATATAGCAAGACCTCGAGTGAACGTCTCCAGACCGGGCCGATCCTTCCCTCCTCAGTGTTGTCTCACGAGCTGGTCCGATCGACCAGCGTGGCCTGCTGTCACCAACATCGTGGCGGACGAGCCGGCTGCACCTGACCGGACGCCGAAACCCCCTCCCCTGATGTCTCACCTACTTGGAGGCCGTGCAGGCTAGGCAGAGAGCACTTCGGCGACGACCGTCAGCGCCTGCTGCACGTCGCCGGCGTCGATCCCGTGCCGGGTGACGAAGCGGATCTTGCGGCCGGCGGCCCCCGCTTGCAGGCCGCGCTTGCGGCACTCCGCGAGGAAGCGTTCGGGCGGCATGGAGTCGACCTCGAAGAAGACAAGATTGGTCTGGACGCGGTCGAGCTCGACCCTGATCCCGTCCATCTCGGCCAGGGCTTCCGCCAGGGTGCGGGCGTTGGCGTGGTCCTCGGCCAGGCGGTCGACCATGGTGTCGAGGGCGACCAGGCCGGCCGCCGCCAGCATGCCGACTTCCCGCATGCCGCCGCCGAGCATCTTCCGCCAGCGCCTGGCGGCGGCGATCTTTTCCTTCGGGCCCGTCAGCACACTGCCGGCTGGGGCGCCGAGGCCTTTGCTTAGGCAAAAGGTGACGGTGTCCGCCGTTGCCGCGATCTCCTTTACGTCGACTCCCGTCGCCACGGCGGCGTTGAAGATGCGAGCGCCGTCGAGGTGCACGGCCAACCCTCGCTCGCGAGCCACCGCGGCGGCCGCCCGCAGGTCTGCCAGCGGCCAGGCGATCCCGCCGTGCCGGTTGTGGGTGTCCTCGAAAGTCACCGCCGCGGTGCGCGGCTGGTGCTGATCGTCGGAGCGGATCGCCTCCTCCACTTGCTCGGGGGTCAGCAAGCCGCGCTCGGTCTTGATCGGCATGATCTGGATGCCGCCCAGGGTGGCCGAGCCGGCCGCCTCATTGATGAAGACGTGCGCGTCGGCGTCGGCGATCACCTCCTCGCCCGAGCGGGCGTTTACGAGAACCCCGATCAGGTTGCCCATCGTCCCGCTGCTGACGAAGATGGCCGCCTCTTTGCCGAGCCGCTCGGCGGCGACCTCCTGGAGGCGGTTCACCGTCGGGTCTTCGCCGAACACGTCGTCGCCCAATTCAGCCTCGGCCATCGCCTCGCGCATCTCCGGCGTTGGCATCGTGAGCGTGTCGGAGCGCATGTCCACCACCCGCATGACTAGCCCCGAGGGACCCCGCCCACGACCGAAACTGTAGCCAAAGCGTGAAAGCTGACCTGATCCTGCACGGCGGCCGCATCTACACCCTGGGCCGAGCCGGCCTCCGCGCCTTCTCGCACCTGGCGGTTACCGGCGGCCTGGTGGCCGGAGTGGGCGGCGAGGAGCTGCTCGGGTTGAAGGGCCAGCACACCCGCGTCGTGAGGTTGGCGGGCGCCGCCGTTCTGCCCGGCTTCAACGACGCCCACGCCCACGTCGTCTACCACGGGCTGACCTCCTTCGGCGCCGACCTGACCGGCTCCCGCAGCATCGCCGAGCTCCAGCGACGCCTGCGCGCCGCGGCCGGCCGAACACCTTCGGGATGGGTGCTGGGACGCGGCTACTGGGAGGAGGAGCTGGCGGAGAAGCGGGCGCCTCACCGGACCGAGCTCGACGCCGCCGTCGGTGGCCGGCCCGCGCTCGTGGACCACCGCGGCGGCCACTCGCGGGTCGCCAGCAGCGCCGCCCTGGCCGCCGGCGGGATCACGGCCGCAACACCTGACCCACCGGGCGGCAGCATCGGGCATGACCCCGATGGGACGCCCAGCGGTTTGCTGCTGGAGGCTGCCATGCGCCTGCCCGCCGATCACCAGCCGCCGCCTCCCCTCGCCCAACGCAAGCTGGGCGTGCGCCGCTGCCTGCGCCTGCTCAGCTCGCGAGGGATCACCAGCGTCGGCGCCGCCGTCAACCGCGGGTTCGCCGACGACCTCCGCGCGTACCAGGAGCTGGCGGACGAGGGGCGGCTCGAAGTGCGCGTCAACGAGTTCCTCTCCTGGGAGCTCCTGCCGTCGCTGCGCGACCTCGGCGTCGCCACCGGCTCGGGCAGCGCCAGGCTGCGGATGGGTCCGGTCAAGGTCTTTGTCGATGGCGGCGCCTCCGGCGCGACCGCCCGTCTTCGGGGCCAGGACGGACCCTGGCGAACGACGCCTGAAGAGCTTCGTGAAATCGTCCGCGCGGCGCAGCCGGCTGGGCTCCAGGTTGCCGCCCACGCGATCGGTGACGCCGCCATCGAGGCGCTGTTGCTGGCGGTGGAGGCGGCGCCGGCCGGCCCGCGGCCACTGCGTCACCGCGTCGAACACTGCACCGTCTGCCCCCCCGACCTCCAGCGCCGGCTGGCCCGCGCGGGGATGGCCGCGGTGATGCAGCCGCTGTTCGCGACGCTCGGCCGGCGCCGATTCGGCGAGCAGCTGCCCGCGGCTCTGGCCGCCCATGTCGCGCCCCAGCGAGACCTGCTGCGGGAGGGCGTCCGCGTCGCCTTCAGCTCCGACCTGCCGGTGGTCAAGGACCCGAATCCCTGGCCGGGCCTCGCCGCCGCCGTCGGCGACGGGCTGACAGCGCTCCAGGCCCTCCGCGCATACACCGCCGCCGGAGCCTGGACGAGCTTCGAGGAGAACCTGAAAGGGACGCTCGAGCCAGGCCGCCACGCCGACCTCCAGGTGTACGTGAAAGACCCCCTCCAGGCGCGGCCGGAGACCTGGGCGGAAGTCCGCCCAAGCCTGGTCGCTGTAGCGGGGGACCCGGTTTTTAGGAGGTAGGGGTCGGAGGAGTTGGCGGCGGCGTCGGCCTGGTGGCCGGGCGCCGTGCCGTGGTCCGGCGGGCGCTTGTTGTCGTCCGCTTGGTGCGCGTTGAAGCGCGGCGGGTTGTGCTGCCGGCGGCTCGCGTGGTCCGGCGGGCGCGCGTGCCGGCCTTCCTGGCCGTGCTGCTGGCGGTCCGCCGGGTTGACCGGGCCGCGCTGCGCGTGCGGGAACGAGCGCCCGCGCCGATCTGCTTGGCCAGCTGCTCGATGCGCTGCTCCAGCTTGGCGAGGTCGGTCCGGCTGGCGGTCTGGCTCAGCCGCGTCATCAGCTTCTGGACTTCGGCGCCGTTCTTCTCTGCCTGCTTGACCGCCTGCTGGACGCCCTTGTCGACCTGCTTGCCGAAGTCGCGGACCACCTTCTGGTAGTCCTTCGGCAACCTTTTCTCGACTGAGCCGACCGCCTGTGATATGAGTTTGCGGGCGGTTCCGCCTGCTCCGCGGGACGCTTTCTTTCTTTTACCCATGCCTCACCTCCAGTGAGAGGTTGAACTTCTGAACATCATAACGCAATGCGTTATAATCGACACCGTCATGTCCCCCGCAGCACAAAAACACGTAGTCAAGAAGTACTCCAATCGGAAGCTTTACGACACTCGCAGCCGGCGCTACATCACGCTGGACGATATCGCCCGCATGGTTCGCGCGGGCGAGGACGTGACCGTCATCCAGCGTGACACAGGCCGCGACCTGACACCGATCGTCCTCTCCCAGATCGTCGCGCGCGAGGAGCGCCGGGGGAGCGGCAACGGCCACGCGTACGATCAGGGCGCCGAGGGTCCGGTCGAGCGCGGCCAGGCCCTGCTCGACTACTTGCGCCGCACCATCAGCATGCCGGCCGAGCTGGTGAGCGGCCAGTTGGGGCAAGCCCGGGGAGACCTGGAGGGTGTCGTCGAAGTGGCGATCACGCAGGCCTTGAAGCGCCTCAACATCCCCACTCGCCGCGATATCGGGCGGCTCAACGCCCGGCTCGACGCGCTGGAAACGAGGCTTGGCGGAAAGCGGCCGAGCCGGCGGCCTACGGCGCGAGCGCGTACACGAAAGGGCGCTGCCTGATCACGGAGGAGATCGCGAGATCGGTGTCCGCTCGGTAGGACGCCGACTTGACGCGGGCGTCGGCTCTCAGCGTTCGCGTCATCTCGTCGCCGGCCGCGGCCAGGCGGGACGGGTCGCCGATCGCGACCAGCGTCCAGGGCCCCCGCACGCCGACGCCGTCGATCAGGACTTCGCCGCCGGAGGCCTCGATCGCGGTTCCGGTCACGATTCGCCGCCCGGCCACGGAGATCGCCTCGGCCCCGGCGACGCGGAGGTTGTTGACCGCGTCCTGAAGGTCAACGTCGTTGAGCGGAGCGTCGACCGTGAGCAGGATGCCGGGCCCACGCACCGGGTCCAGGCCCTGCACGATCCGCAGGTTCTGCGCCTCGGCGCTGAGCGCCGCGTTGGCGACCGCCGCGCTGCTGGCGCCGCTGAGCACGTCCCGCCTGGAAGCGAGGGCGGTCTCCTGCTTTGCGAGGTTGTCGTTGGAGCGGTGGAGATCGTCGATCAGGAAGGCCAGCGAGGTGTTGTCCTGCGAGAGCAGGCTGCGCTGTACCTCAGCCTGGCTGCGGACCTGGATCACCGCCAGCACCGTGATCAGCAGGATCACCACGCCGACCACCAGCGGCGTGCGCAGGCGCCGCTCAGCCGGCATGCGCGTACTGGGGCTCGAGGCCGAGGTCGGCGGCCGGGAGGACGAGGTCGCCGGCGCCGTACCAGCCCAGCTGCACCTGGTAGTCGCGTTGGCGCTGCTTCAAGTCCCCGAGGCTGGCGGGCTCCGCCAGGAGCGTTTCCATTCCGGCTCGGTTGCCCACCGCGGCGACGCCGAAGGGCGGTACCAGCGGTGGCCCGTCGTCGATCACGACGGCCGTCCCGGCGCCCACGATGCGGCTCTCCGGCGTGATCCGGCGGCCGTTCACGGCAACACCCTCCGCGCCGCCCCTGAAGAGCAGGTTGACCACGTCCTGGACGTCCTGGAAGTTGACCAGGTAGGCGCTCACCGCGGCTCCCCCCTTGGAGGGCTGCCCGTTGCCGAGCGTGACCGTTTCGCCCGGGCCGTGAAGGCGCGTCAGCCCCGAGTGTGCGCGCAGGTCGGCGACCTGGTCGGCCAGCTGCCGGCTGGCGCCCGAGCGCTGTGCCGCCTGTGTCTCCAACCGGCCGATCTGTGACTGCAGCTCGGCGGTGCGGGACCGATAAGCGGCGTTGTCTGTTTCGAGACTCCTGACGGTCCCGGCGAGAGCCTCGTTGCGCGCGACGCGGTTGGAGGGCGGAATCAGCTCGGCGCGCAGCTGGGCCGCAAAGAAGAAGCCGAAGGCGAGCGCCAGCAAGGCGACTACCGGGTACAAGCGCAATCGCGGCCAGGCGGCATGCATCGGATGTAGTATCGGCGGCGTGGCAGTCGGGCTGAAGGCCGATTCCGCATACGTCACCGCTCAGCACCAGTTCGACGTAGCCGCCGACGTGCTCGATCTCCCGGAGAACGTTCGCAACCTCCTGCGCGAGGTCAAGCGCGAGCTCGTCGTCCACTTTCCGGTGCACATGGACGACCACTCGATCGAGCTCTTCACGGGCTATCGGGTGCAGCACAACATCAGTCGCGGACCCGCCAAGGGCGGCATTCGTTACCAGGCCGGGCTGACGCTCGACGCGGTGAAGGCGATGGCGATGTTGATGACCTGGAAATGCGCGGTCGTTGGGCTGCCATACGGTGGCGCCAAAGGCGGCGTGGACGTCGACCCGCGCCGGCTCTCGGCCGGCGAGCTGGAACACCTGACGCGGCGTTACGCGACCGAGATCGCGATCCTGCTGGGCCCCGAGAAGGACATCCCGGCGCCCGACATGGGCACCACGCCACAGGTGATGGCCTGGATCATGGACACCATCTCGATGCACGAGGGCCACTCGGTCCCGGCGTCGGTGACCGGCAAGCCGCTGGACGTGGGCGGCTCGGTGGGCCGCGACGAGGCCCCTGGCCGGGGCGTCACATATGTGACTCTGGAAGCGCTCAAGTACCTGCACGTGCAGGAGGAGACCCCGACCGTTGCCATCCAGGGTTACGGCACGGTCGGCCACAGCGCCGCCCGCCTGCTGGCGGAGGCCGGCATCAAGGTCGTGGCGGTGAGCGACTCCAAGACGGGGATCCACAACCCGAAGGGCCTCGACATCGAAGCGCTCGACGAGCACAAGCGCGTGCGCGGCGGCGTCAGCGGGTTCAAGGGCGGCGAGGACATCAGCAACGAGGAGCTGCTCGAGCTGCCGGTCACGGTGCTGGTGCCGGCCGCCGTCGAAAACGTGCTGACCGAGAAGAACGCCGGCAAGGTCCACGCCCGGCTCATCACCGAGGGCGCCAATGTGCCCACCACGCCGGCGGCGGACGACATCCTGAACGAGATGGGCGTGTTCATCGTCCCGGACATCCTCGCCAACTCCGGCGGCGTGATCGTTTCTTACTTCGAGTGGGTGCAGGACCTCCAGGCCTTCTTCTGGGAAGGCGAGGAGATCAACACGAAGCTGCATCACATCATCACGCGCGCCTTCTACGAGGTGCTTCACACCAGCGTCAACAAGCGCCTTCCGATGCGTACGGCCGCCTACGCGCTGGCGGTCCAGAAGGTCGCCAACGCAACCATCGTCAGGGGCATCTACCCCTAGCTTTTCCTCCGGGCACGGAGAAAGGGCAAATGACGCGGTGAGCGCCTACTGGTCCATCGTCCTCGGGCTCTCCTGGCTGGCCGCCGGCATCGTGCTGTTCTTCGATATCGGGCGGTTCCCGACGCGTCTCATCCGGAGCCTGCATCCCAAACGCGGGGAGCTGGAGGAGGAGGCCATCGTGCCCGGTTACTGGCGTTTTTGGGGCAGCGTTCTCGCCGTCGCCGGCATCGTGCTGATCGGCTATACCCTGTCGCGTTGAAGGCGCGTAAAGTGAGCCGGTTGCCGGGGCGGACCCGCCGCCCGGCGTAGGTGGACAACTTACTTTGCGAGTCCTCATCACCGGGGTGTCCCGGGACCTCGGGCCGGACCTCGCCAGGCGGCTCGAACGACGTGACGACGTCCGCGCCGTCTTCGGTTTGGACGTTGTCCCGCCGCGCCTGCGATTCCGCCGGCTCCAGTTCTTTCGGGCCGACCTCCGCCAGCCGTCCTCGAGCGAGCTGATCAAAGAGCTGGACCCGGACGTCATCGTGCACCTGGCGACCCAGGTCACGGCCACCGCCGCGACCCCGCGCCAGGCGCATGAGACGAATGCCATCGGAACGATGAACGTCCTGGCCGCCTCGCAGCACGCTCGGCGCCTGGTCGTGAGGTCGTCCACGGCCGTCTACAGCTCCGGGCTGGAGCTGCCGTCGCTGCTCACCGAGGAGGACGGCCGCCGGGGGGCGCCAGGCGGCGCGGCCAGCCGCGACCTGCGCGAGGTGGAGCTCACGGTGCGCGAGTTCGCGACGGTCAACGACAAGGTCAGCGTTGTGATCTTGCGGCTCGGCCAGGTCCTCGGCCGGCGCTGGCGCAGCCTGCTCGCCGAGTACCTCACGCTCGAGGCGCCGCCGACCGTGCCGGGCTTCGACCCGCGCCTCCAGCTGCTCTCGGAAGAGGCCGCGCTGGAGGCCGTCGAGCGAGCCGCCCTGGGTTCGCACGCGGGCGTCTTCAACGTGGCCGGGCCGGGCGTCCTGCTGCTGAGTCAGCTCCTCCGCCTGGCGGGGCGGCGCGGCCGGCCGATCCTGCCCCCGGTGGGCGGCACCTGGATCCGGCGCCAGGCTTACCGAGCGGCGACCGGCCACGATCTACCGGACCACCTGATCCAGCTCCTGAGCGACGGCCAGGCGATCGATGGCCGGCGCCTGGAGGAAGCGTCCGGCTGGCGGCCCCGGGAGTCCACGGCGGACGTGGCGGTCAAATTCGCTACGCCGCCGGTGTTCCAGAAGGCTGGCTGATGGCGGCTCCGGCACCAACCAGGCCGCGGGCGACCGTGGAACGGGCCGCCAGGACCGACCTCGACGGCCTCTATCGAGATGTCGCGCTCGAGATCCGAACGCGCGCGCCCCGGGACCGCAATGGCCACCGTCGCGTGGCCCTGCCTCGGGCGGTGCGGCGCCTCCGCAAGCAAGCCCCCCTGCTGGCGCTGGAGGGGGTCGGCCGCCTCAGCGTCGCGCTCCGCCGGCTGACCGGGCGCGACGTCATCGACTTGAACGCCATGATGGCGGTCGTCCAGTTCCTCTACCAGCAGGTCGAGCTGTCGAAGCGCGATCTCTACGAGGTCGATGAATTCGGCTTCGACCGCGAGTACGCCGAATCGCTCCTCCCGGTGTTCCGCTGGATCTACCACAACTACTGGCGGGTGGAGACGACAGGCGCCGCCAACGTGCCCGGCGAGGGCCGGGCCCTTCTGGTCAGCAACCATGCCGGAGTGCTGCCCTGGGACGGCGCCATGATCAAGACCGCGCTCTTCGAGGAGCATCTGACGCCGCGTCATGCGCGGGCGCTGGTGGCGAGCGTCTTCTTCGGGCTCCCTGTGCTCTCCTGGTTTCTGCGCCGGACCGGCCAGACGGTCGGTCACCCCGCCGACGCCCAGCGGCTGCTTGGGCGCGATGAGCTGGTGCTCGTCTTCCCGGAAGGCGTGAAAGGGACCGGCAAAGGCTGGCAGAACCGCTACCGCCTGCAGCGGTTCGGCAGGGGCGGCTACGTGGAAACGGCGATCCGGGCGCGGGCGCCCATCATTCCGATCTCGGTCGTGGGCAGCGAGGAGATCTACCCGATGATCGCCAATCTGGAGCCGCTGGCCAAGGCGGTCGGCTTCCCGTACTTTCCCATCACGCCGTTCTTTCCGCTGCTGGGCCCGCTGGGCGCGATCCCGCTGCCGTCCAAGTGGCGGATCCAGTTCCACGAGCCGGTCCGGACCGACCTCTGGGACCCGGCTGACGCCGCCGACCAGCGGCTCGTCATGAGCATCAGCGACCACGTGCAGGAGATCATCCAGGCCGGGATCCTGGAGAACCTGAAGCTGAGAAAAGGGGTCTTCGTCTAGACCCGAGCCGCTAGCGCGATCGCCAGCTGCGCAGCCGCTCGGCCCGCGTGTGCTCCTCGTCCGGCTCCTCGATCACGTCGATCGTGCGCGCCTGGCTGATCCAGTACTCCACGTCGGGCAGCGTCGGCGCCCCGCTCAGGCCGACGATGTTGACCAGTCGCTGGTGCAGGGTGGGTGCGTCTTCGCGGGCCAGGATGGCGAGGCTCGTGATCCCGCAGCGCTGCAGCGTGGAGAGGAACCGCTCAGTGCCCGATACCTCCATCAGCGCCGCCTCCTGACCAAGCGCCTTGAGCCTCTCCTCCGGAATGCCCGTCCGCAAGGCCAGCCGCTCGCGGTCGATGACGAGCGTCGTGAAGTGGAGCAGCTGGTTCGTGTGCTTGACCTCGACCGCCCGCAGCCTCTCGCACTCCTCGGGGCTGATCCCGCGGATGTACTCGAGGCGCTTCATTGGCATGGCTCTTCCTGAAGAATAAGCGGGAGCCGGCGTCGGGTATAATTCCGCGAAATTCCTCCGCCCCTTGGGAGAAGCACACCCTGGACCGACTCGCAGCTGAGCTCACCGCCGAGGCCCCGGGGCTGGAGATCGGGCTCGGCCGTCGTGCCCGTCGCGCTTATGGATTCGACGAGGTCGCCCTCGTGCCGGGCCGGGTCACGATCAATCCGGACGAGGTCGACATCTCCTTCAACCTCGACGCCTTGCGTCTCGAGCTTCCGATCTGGGGCTCGGCGATGGATGGCGTCGTCGATGTCGCCTTCGCGGTCGAGATGGGGCGTCTGGGTGGCCTCGCCGTCCTCAACCTGGACGGCGTCCAGACCAAGTACGACGACCCGGCGCCGGTCCTCAAACGCATCGCGGAGGCTTCGCGCGCCGAGGTCAACGGCCTCCTCCAGGAGGTCTACCGGGAGCCAGTCAAGCCCCGGCTGATCAGCGAGCGCATCAAGGCGATCAAGGCAGCGGGCGTCGCTTGCGCGGTCTCCACCGTGCCGGCCAGGGCCGGCGAGCGGGCCGAGCTGGTCGAATCAGCCGGCGCCGACGTGCTTGTCGTGCAGGGCACCGTCCTCACCGCGCGCCACATCTCCAGGTCCTACACGCAGCTCTCTTTCGCGGCGCTCGCCCGGCAGCTGCGCATCCCGGTCGTGGCCGGCAACTGCGTCCACTTCGCGACCGCCCTGGAGCTGATGGAGGAAGGAGTGGCCGGGATCCTGGTCGGAGTCGGCCCCGGCGCCGCCTGCACCACCCGGGGCGTGCTCGGAGTGGGGGTGCCCCAGGTCACAGCGACCGCGGACGTGGCGGCCGCGCGCGAGGTCTATTACGAGCGGACGGGCCGGCGGGTGGCCGTGATCACCGATGGCGGCATGAGGATCGGCGCCGACGTTTGCAAAGCGTTCGCATCCGGGGCCGACGCGGTCATGGTCGGGTCACCCCTCGCCGGAGCCGAAGAGTCGGCCTCGAAGGGATTCAACTGGGGCATGGCGACCCCCGATCCGAACCTGCCGCGGGGGACCCGGATCGAAGTCGGCGTGAAGGCGACGCTGCGCGAGATCCTGACCGGGCCGGCCCGAGTCGACGACGGCACGCAGAACTTTGCGGGGGCTTTGCGCTCCGCACTGGGAGTCTGCGGCGCCCGCGACCTGCGCGAGTTCCAGCGGGTGGAGATGGTGATCGCCCCGGCCATCGTCAACGAGGGCAAGGTCTTCCAGCAGGCCCAGCGCGTCGGCATGGGGAAGTGAGCGCGACAGTCCAGGCCCCTCCTACCCGCGCGACAGTCTTCGTCCTCGACTTCGGCGCCCAGTACTCGCAGTTGATCGCCCGGCGCGTGCGCGAGGCGGGCGTGTACTGCGAGCTGGTCCCGGGCACGATTCCCTGGTCGGAGCTGAAAGAGCGCCAGCCGGCCGCCTTGATCCTGAGCGGCGGCCCCGCGAGCGTTTACGAAAGCGGCGCCCCGCAGGTCGACCCCGCGGCGCTCAAGGCTGGCGTTCCCGTGCTCGGGATCTGCTACGGCATGCAGTTGATCGCCTACCACCTCGGCGGTGAGGTCCTCCCCGCCGACCACCGCGAGTACGGACCCGCCTTCATCAAGGTCGAGGACGCTGGGAACCTGTTCTTGGGCCTGCCCGCCGAGATGCCGGTCTGGATGAGCCACGGCGATCACGTCTCCAAGCTGCCGCCCGGCTTCCACCCACTGGCCCGCAGCGCCAACTCCCCGCTGGCGGCCTTCGCCAGCGACGCCGGCATCGTGGGCATCCAGTTCCATCCGGAGGTCGTCCATACGCCGCACGGGAAGGAGATCCTGCGCAACTTCCTCTACCGCGTCTGCGGGTTGGAAGCGACCTGGACGTCGGGCTCCTACGTCGCCGAGTCGGTCGAGGCGATCCAGGCGCGGGTCGGCTCCGGGCGCGTCATCTGCGCGCTCTCCGGCGGGGTGGACAGCGCGGTCGCCGCGACACTCGTGCACCGGGCTGTGGGCGACCAGCTGACCTGCGTCTTCGTCAACAACGGGCTGCTCCGCAAGGAGGAGCCCGAACGCGTGCTCGACGTCATGCACGGCAACCTGGACATGCGCATTCGCTATGTGGACGCCTCTGACAGGTTCCTCGCGGAGCTGGCGGGCGTCGTTGACCCCGAGGCCAAGCGGCGGGCCGTGGGCAAGGTCTTCATCGACGTCTTCGAAGCCGAGGCGAGGGCGCTCGGCGATATCGACTTCCTGGCCCAGGGGACGCTCTACCCGGACGTGATCGAGTCGACCGCGCCCGACACCGCTGCCAGCGCGGTCAAGATCAAGACCCACCACAACGTCGGCGGCCTTCCGGAAGGGCTGCGCTTCCAGCTCATCGAGCCGCTCCGCTATCTCTTCAAGGACGAGGTGCGCGCCGTGGGCCTCGAGCTCGGCCTGCCTGAAGACATGGTGTGGCGCCAGCCGTTTCCAGGGCCGGGGCTGGCCATCCGCTGCCTCGGGGAGGTCACCGCCGAAAGGCTTGAGATCCTCCGCAACGCCGACTGGGTGGTCGTCGACGAGATCAAGAAGAACGGCCTCTACCGGCAGGTGTGGCAGTCCTTCGCGGTGCTGACGCCGCTCCAGACGGTCGGCGTGATGGGCGACTTCCGAACCTACGCCAACGTGGTGGCGGTGCGCGTGGTGACTTCCGATGACGCGATGACCGCCGATTGGGCCCGGGTGCCGTACGAGGTGCTCGGCAAGATCTCCAACCGCATCGTCAACGAGGTGAAGGGTGTCAACCGGGTGGTTTTCGACATCACCTCCAAGCCGCCGGGGACGATCGAATGGGAGTAGCCCCTACCCTCTAACGAGTGAGGATCCTGGTCGTCGGCTCCGGCGCGCGCGAGCACGCCCTGGCCTGGAAGTGCATGCAGTCGGCGATCAGCTCGCGGGTATTCATCGCCCCCGGCAACGGCGGCACCGGGGGCCTGGCTAAGAACATCCAGATCCCGGCCGACGACGTCGTCAACCTGGTCAAATTCGCAAAGCACGAAAAGATCGGGCTCGTCGTGCTCGGGCCCGAGTCGGCGGTCGCGGCCGGCGTGGGCGACGCCATGCGCGCGGAGGGCATCCCCACCTTCGGGCCCGACCGCGCTCCAGGCCGGATCGAGAGCAGCAAGGCCTTCGCCAAGGACCTGATGCAGAGAGCGGGCATCCCCACGGCCGACTTCGCTGTCTTCAGCGAAGCCCCGGCCGCACGGAAGTGGGCCGACGACCGTGACGGCCGGGTCGTCGTCAAGGCAGACGGCCTGGCACTCGGCAAGGGCGTGCTCGTCTGCCACGACCGGGCGCAGGCGGGCAAGGCGATCGACGCCATGCTGGTCGAGCACAGCTTCGGGCGCGCCGGGCACACCATCGTGGTCGAGGAGCTGCTCGATGGCCGCGAGCTCTCGCTGATGGCTATCAGCGACGGCAAACGCGTGGTCCCGCTTGCTCCAGCGCGGGACTTCAAGCGCGCCGGCGAGGGCGATACCGGTCCCTTGACCGGTGGGATGGGCGCTTACTCGCCGCCACCCGACGCAACTCCCGAACTGGTGGAGGAGGCCGTGCGGGTCGCGATCGAGCCGGCTATCAAACGGCTGGCCGACGATGGCCTCGAGTACCGGGGGGTGCTCTACGCGGGGCTGATGCTCACCGACCAGGGCGTCAAGGTCCTGGAGTTCAACGCGCGCTTCGGCGACCCCGAGGCGCAGTGCGTCCTGCCGCGGCTGGCGACGGATCCGGTGCGCGTCATGCTCGAGGCGGCCAAGGGGGACCTGGGTCGCATCGAGCGGCTGGAATGGACCGACCGGGCCGCGGTCGCGGTGGTCGTCGCCTCCGGCGGCTATCCGGATTCCTTCGAGACGGGTTTCGCAATCGACGGCTTGAGCCAGATCCCGCCCGGCGTCCTCGTCTTCCACGCCGGCACCCGCTATGTGGCGGGCCGGGGCCTCGTCACCAGCGGCGGCCGCGTCCTCACCCTGGCCGCCGTCGCCGGCAGCGTTGGCGACGCGCGCGAGGCCGTGCTGGCCGCGATCGGACGGGTACGATTTCCCGGAGCCTTCCACCGCCCCGACATTGCCCAGGAGGCCGTCCGTGCCTAGCCCGACCGTCGGAGTCATCCTCGGCTCCAAGAGCGACCTGCCGCTGATGGAGGCCTGCACCGCCCAGCTCGAGGCTTTTGGCATCGAGCACGAGGTGACGGTCTGCTCGGCGCATCGAGACCCCCAGGGCGTCATGGAGTGGGCGACCGGCGCCCGCGCGCGCGGTCTCAAGGTTGTGATCGCGGCGGCCGGCGGTGCCGCCCACCTGCCTGGCGTGGTCGCGGCCTGGACCGACCTGCCGGTGATCGGCGTCCCCGTGCCGACCGAGCACCTGGGCGGCCAGGACTCTCTCTACAGCATCGTCCAGATGCCGGCCGGGATTCCCGTCGCCACCGTCGCCATCGGCACCGCGGGGGCCAAGAACGCGGCCTGGCTGGCGGCCAGGATCCTTGGACTCGAGGACAGCGACCTGGCGGACCGGCATCGCCAGCTCCGGATTTCGCTGGGGGGCCGTTGAGCCCGAAGGCGGCCCCGAGGCTTCGCCTCACCGACACCACCTTCCGCGACGCCCACCAATCCCTCCTCGGCGGCCGCCTGCGGGGCGAGGAGATCGTCGAGCTGGCCCGCAAGCTGGACCGGATCGGCTTCTACTCCTTCGAAGCTTTCGGCGGCGCCACCTTCGAGACGGAGATCCGATTCAACGCCGAAGACCCCTGGCAGTACCTGCGCCGGCTTGCCAAGGCCACTCCGAAGACGCCCATCCAGGCGCTGATCCGCGGCCAGAACCTGGTCGCCAACCGCAACTTCTCCGACGACGTGGTGGAGCTCTTTGTCGCGCACGCCGCCCGCTGCGGCGTCGACATCTTCCGAATCTTCGACCCGCTGAACGACATCCGAAACATGGAAGCGGCCATCGCGGCGGCCAAGAAGGCCCGCCGCAAGGTCCAGGGCGCTCTTTGCTATGCGATCAGCCCCGCCCACGACCTGAAGGGTTGGGTCGCTCTCGCGAAGGGGCTCGAGCAGCTCGGCTGCGACGTGATCGTGATCAAGGACACGTCCGGGCTCCTGAGCCCGCAGACGACCTGGGAGCTGGTCGGCGCCCTGAAGGAGAGCGTGGAGCTGCCCATCGGCGTCCACTCCCACTGCTCGAGCGGAATGGCCCCGATGTCCTACATGGCGGCAGTCGAGGCCGGCGCGACCATCCTCGACACCGCCCTCTCGCCGCTGGCCTGGGGGGCCTCCCAGCCCGCCACCGAGAGCGTGGTCGCGGCGCTGGCCGGAGGCGACTATGACACCGGTCTCGACCTCGACGCGCTGGTGGAGGCCAAGACCGAGCTCGAGCGGTTGAAGAACAAGTACAGCGAGTATCTGAGCACCGCCGCCGATCGGGTCGATTCCGACATCCTCCGCTACCAGGTGCCGGGCCTGATGCTCGAGGACGTCAACCACCAGCTCCAGCAGCATGGCGCCGCCGAGCGGCAGCAGGAGGTGCTGGCGGAGATCAGGCGCGTCCGGCAGGAGATGGGCTATCCGCCCCTGGTGGCGCCCATCCGCCAGATGATCGCTTCCCAAGCGGTCCTCAACGTGATCAGCGGCGAGCGCTACGGCACGGTGACCAAAGAGCTCAAGGACTACCTCCAGGGCCTCTACGGGCGCCCGCCGGTCCCGGCCGATGCAGAGGTCCGGCGCCTGGTGTTGGGCCGGGAAGAACCCGTCACCATCCGGCCGGCGGACCTCCTGGAGCCGCAGGTACCCGACGCCAGGGCCCAGCTCAAGCGTCAGGGCATCGAGCCCTCCGACGACAACGTGCTCATTTTTTTGCTCTTCCCATCGCTCGGTCTCCGTTTCCTGAAAGGCGAGCTGGAGAAAAAGCCGGATGGCCCGCCGGGCGAGAGGAGTGAGGGCGAGCAGCAGCCGGAGCCGGCCGAGCAGGCTGAGCCTGCTGAGCAGCCGGACTCCGACGGCGCCCACGCGCCGGCCCCGGCCGCCGCCGCGCCCCCTGCCCCGGCACCCCAAGCGAGCGAGTTCCAGGTTGAAGTCGAAGGCGAGGTCTACACCGTGCGCGTCATGGGAGGCGCCGTCGTGGCTGGCCCCGCGATGGCTCTCGGCGCCACCCCGGCCGCCGCAACCGCGCCCGCCCCACCCGCCGCCGGCGGTCCGGGGACGATCGTCGCGCCCATGCAAGGCTTGATCGTCAAGGTGCCGGTCAAGCCGGGTGACCAGGTCAAGATCGGCGACGTGGTCGCCGTCCTGGAGGCGATGAAGATGCAGAACGACATCGTGGCGACGCAGGCCGGCAGCGTGGCAGCAGTGCACGTAAAGGAAGGCGAGGTCGTCGGCCAGAACCAAGCGATCCTGACCATCAAATGAACCGAAAGCTGTTCCGAATCAATCCGTGAAGGTCGCCATCCTCGGCACTGGCAAGATGGGGGCCGCCATCGCCGGCCGGCTTCACGAGACCGGCTTCGACCTGCACCTCTGGAACCGGACCAGGGCAAAAGCTGAAGCTCTCGGCGTGGGCACGGTGGCGTCCACACCGGAGGCCGCCGCGGAGGGGGCGGAGGTCGTCATCTCGGACCTCACGGATCCTCCGGCGGTCCGCGCCGTCTACGCGCGGCTCCAGCCTGGAGACCGGGTCTTCCTGGAGATGAGCACGGCCGGCCCCGACATCGAGGAGGAGCTGGGCACGCGCTTCGAGGGCCTGGTCGCGGCGCCGATCATCGCGGCTCCCCCGCTGGTGCGGCGCGGCGAGGCGTACATCCTGACGGGCGGCCCCGAGGAAGCTGTGGAACAGGCCGGGCCAGTCCTGAACGCGCTGGGCGAGCACCGGCACGTCGGCACGCGCCGGCGCGCGGCGGAGATGAAGCTGCTCAACAACGCGATGCTGGCGGTGACCACCGCCGCGGCGGCCGAGCTCGTGGAGGCGGCGGTGCACGCCGGCCTCTCGCGGGAAGAGGCCTTCGCCTTCGCGAAGCGACACGTCCCCTATCTGGACACGCGCCGCTCGGGCTTCCTGGGCGGCCCTTATGAGCCGCTCACGTTTGCGTTGCAGGACATGTTGAAGGACGTCGACCTGGCATTGGGAGCTTTCGATGGTAAGGAGTTCCCGATGCCGATCCTGAAGGCGGTCCGGCGTGCCTATAAGGAAGTGGCGCCCGAACACGGCGAGAAGGAGTTGACCGCCGTCCTCGAGAGATACCGCAAGCCATGAAGCGGCTCTTCAAGAAGATCCTCATCGCCAATCGGGGTGAGATCGCCATCCGCGTCATGCGAGCCTGCCGGGAGTTGGGCATCGCCACCGTCGCCGTCTACTCGGACGCGGACCGGGACGCCATCCACCGCCGCTACGCGGACGAGTCCATCCACATCGGCGCCGCACCCCCCTCCGAGTCCTACCTGAAGCTGGACCGAATCATCAAGGCCGCCAGCGACACTGGCGCGGAGGCGATCCATCCCGGCTACGGCTTCCTCTCCGAACGGGCGGCGTTTCCCGAGGCCTGCAAATCGGCTCACCTGGCTTTCATCGGCCCGCCCGCCGAAGCGATGCACCGCCTTGGCGACAAGCTCTCGTCCCGGGCGCTGGCCAGCAAGCACGGAGTTCCAGTGACGCCCGGCACGGGCGCCATCCACGACCTCGACGAGGCGCGCAGTGCCACGCTCCAGATCGGCCTCCCGGTGATCATCAAGCCCAGCGGCGGCGGGGGCGGAATCGGCATGAAGGTGGTCGAACGCGAAGAAGAGCTGCGGTCGGCCCTGGAGAGCGCCGCCAACCAGGCCCGGGCGGCGTTCGGCGATCCCACCGTCTATCTCGAGAAGTACGTCCACAACCCGCGTCACATCGAGATCCAGGTGATCGGCGACCAGCACGGGCACGTGCTCCACCTCGGCGAGCGTGAGTGCTCGATTCAGCGCCGCCACCAGAAGATCCTCGAAGAGAGCCCGTCGCCGGCCGTGACGCCTGAGATCCGCGCCCGGATGGGCAGGGCGGCCGTGACCGCGGCCAAGGCCGCCGGCTACTCCAATGCGGGCACCGTCGAGTTTATTTTCAGCAACGGCGAGTTCTACTTCCTGGAGGTCAACGCTCGGCTCCAGGTGGAACATCCGGTGACCGAGATGGTCACCGGCATCGACATCGTCAAGGAACAGATCCGGGTCGCCGCCGGCCACCGCCTGGGCTTCCACCAGGACGACGTGACCTGGTCCGGCCACGCGATTGAGATGCGGATCAACGCCGAGAACCCGGCCAAGAACTTCATGCCCAACCCGAAGCGGATCTTGCGCTGGATGGCGCCGGCGGGCCCTGGCGTTCGGGTCGACAGCGGCTACGGACCGGCCACCGAGGTGCCCGCCAACTACGACTCGCTGGTGGCCAAGCTGATCGTCCACGGCGCTGACCGGGCGGAGGCGATCGGCCGGGCGCAGCGCGCCCTGGCCGAGTTTGTCCTGGCCGGACCCGCCACCACGATCCCCTATCACCGCGCCATCCTTGCCAGCCCCGATTTCAAAGCCGGGAAGCTCTCCACGGGCTTCATCGCCGAGCACCCCGAGCTGCTCGAGGATTTGCGCAAGTACCTCGACGAGGTGTCGCCGATGGATTACAGCGCGGTCGACAGCCGCAGGCTGGCCGCGGCGGCGGCAGCGGTGAGCGTTGTGATGTCACAAGGCCAGGGCCGGGGTTGACGCGGCCGTACGAAGTGGTCGGCTCCGCGGAGCTGGCGCGTCATGGCCGGCATCGCTTTCGCGCCGATGAAGTCGAGTGGCCCGACGAGGCGCGCGCCTCTTACGCGGTGCTGGAGCAGCCGGAAGCCGCGGTCATCGTGCCGGTCAGCGAGTTGGGCACCACCTACCTCGTCCGGCAGTGGCGGCATGCCTGGGAGGCCGACGCCTGGGAGCTGCCCGCCGGCACGATCGAGGACGGCGAAGAACCGGAGGCCACCGCCCACCGCGAGCTGATCGAGGAGGCCGGGCTGGACGCCGCCGAGTGGGAGTCCCTGGGCACCGCCCGGGCCACTGCGCTCTCGACCATGCGTTTCCACCTCTTCCTGGCGCGTGGCCTGCGAGCAGCGGACCGCCGGCCGGAGCTCTACGAGCGCGACATGGTCGTTCGTGAGCTGCCCTTCGACGAAGCGCTGGATCTCGCCGCGGACGGCACGATCCAGCATGCGGCCTCGATCGCGGCGCTCTACCGCGCCGCGCGACGCCTGGAGCCCGGGGGGGTCCGTCGCGAACGGCCGCCCGGAGCGACGGCTCAAGGGGGGAACTCCCCCCCAGACGGGGGGGTCCGTCGCGAACGGCCGCCCGGAGCGACGGCTCAAGGGGGGAACTCCCCCCCAGACGGGGGGGTCCGTCGCGAACGGCCGCCCGGAGCGACGGCTCAAGGGGGGA
>CATPBK010000014.1 GCA_955652705.1 Candidatus Dormiibacterota bacterium
CTTGAGGCTCAAATCGCCGACACCCAGAGGCACCTTGCTTACACGCGCGCCGCCGAGGGCATGATCCATAACCTCCGAAACCACCTCGCTGTCGCCAAGGCGTACCTCGAGGATCTCCTCGCCCAGGTTGGCCCGACCGCTCAGGCTGACGGCGCCAAAGGGGCAGTCGATGACGGACTCCATTCCTTGGGCCGGCTGTCCTTCGGCGCCAGCCCCAGGCTCACACTCACGAAGGACCCGGTTGACCTCCGCGCATTGGCGGAGGCCTCAGTCAACGGAGTTCGGTCCCGGATGCGAGACCGTGATTGCAGCATCGACACCAAGGTTGAATCCGATCCGATCCCCGTGCACGCCGACCAAACCCTTATCCGCGAGGTCATCACCAACCTGCTGCTCAATGCAGTTGAAGCCGCGCCGCTTGCGGGCCGGGTCACGGTGACCGTCTCCAAGACCAAGAAATGGGCCCAGGTTCGCGTGGCCGATGACGGTCCGGGCATTGCCGAGGATCAGCGAGATCGTCTCTTCGAGCCCCACTTCACGACCAAGCCAGCCGGCAGCGGGCTGGGGCTCTTCACCTCCTACGGCATCATCCGCGAGCACCACGGCAAGCTCATTTACGAAGGCTCGCCGCGCAAGGGCGCTGTCTTTACGGTTCAGCTCCCCTTGGCCGGGACCAAGGCCGCCGGCGAGCTGCTCGCCGCCTCAGCGGTGGCTGACGAAGCGGTAGCCGAAACCGTGCACGGTCTCGACCCAGCCGGGCTCCCCGATCGCTTGCCGCAGGCTGTAGACCGCCTGGTCCACTGAGCGTTCGAACTTCTCGTATCCACTGTCCCAGACCCGTCGCAGGAGCTCGTCGCGACTCAGCGTGGTTCCCTCTTCGAGCGCCAGGTGGTAAAGGACCAGGAAGGGCTTGCGGTCGAGGTCAAGCCGGTGATCGTCCAGCCAGGCCTGACCGGAGCTGGCATCGAGCATCAAGCGGCCCCGGCGTAATCGCGTCGGTCGGGCGTTGGCCTCTCTGAGCTTGGCCTTGATGTGGGCCAGGAGAACCTGGTTGTCGAGTCCCTTCACGAGGTAGTCGGCAGCACCTCGCTCGATCCCCACCACCTGGTCGCCAGACGAGTAGCGGGCGCCGGTCAGGATGAGGACAGGAAACTGGGGACGATCGGCTCCCCCTTTGAACAGCTCGAGCACCTCGAGTCCGTCCATGTCGGGCAGTTCGTAGTCGAGCAGCGCCAGGTCGGGCCGGCGCAGCTTGGCCGCCTCGGCGGCGGCCGCACCGGTACCGGCGATCTCGACCTCGAAACCCGCTCGTCGGAGCATCTCCGCCGATAAGCCGGCCAACCGGGCATCGTCCTCAACAAGCAAGATCCTGGCCGTCCCACCCTCAGGCACGATTGGCCACGCTACCACCTTCAAATTCTTTTGATAACTATCTGAACAGGGCCTGAGGACTTGTCCCGAGGCGGCCGCTAGCTTGGTGCCCGTGCAGGCGAGACCCCGGACCCGAGACACCGCCCGGCGGCTGGATGCAGCCCTCGCCCTTGTGCGCCAGGAGCGCTGGATGCTGACCGGTCTCCGGGGCGGCCGGATGGTAGTTCTCGGCGAAGGGCCCTCGCCTCCGCGCGGCTCGGACACTGCCGTCGCGAATACGCAGCGGGTCTGTGAGCTGAGCCCACTCGGCAGGCGTTCGCTCTACGAGCGACGGCCGGTGGCTGTCTCGGGACTCACCCTCAAGGCCGAGCCCCCGCCGGCCGACGACCAGGACTGGGAGTCGACCTGGCCGACTCTGCTGTACGCGCCGGTTGCAGAGGTCCAGGAGCGCCCGGTCGGGCTCCTGATCATTGGTTCGCGACGTCCCTCCTGGCACGACGACGACGACATCAGCTATGTCTGCGCGTTGGCCGCCACACTGACCAACTTCGTCCTGGCCGCCCTCGATCCTCTACGGGGCCTCAGCCGGGCGGAGCGAATGGTGGCCTACCTGGTCGCAGAAGGTCTGTCCGGCGGGGAGGTGGCCCGGGCGCTCAAACTCGAGCGCCCGGAGGCCATCCAGGCCATCCAGAACGTCCTGAAGAAGCTCAAGCTGCGATCCCGCACGCAGGTGGCCGAGCTCATGGAGAGCGTCCCCGGCCGGCAGTGGTCCGCCTGAAAGAAACCGCGGCCGGCGGACGGGCTACGGACCGAAGAGGAAGACCTTGGTGCCGCGGCCTGGTGCGCTGACCAGCTGGAGCCGGCCGCGGATCCCGGCCGCGCGCTCGCGCATACCGATCAGACCGTAGCCTTCGCCGCTGCGATCGGACACCCCTGATCCGGAGTCGCTG
Source organism: Candidatus Dormiibacterota bacterium (assembly GCA_955652705.1). Classification (GTDB taxonomy): domain Bacteria; phylum Chloroflexota; class Dormibacteria; order Dormibacterales; family Dormibacteraceae; genus VBGR01. The sequence goes on from CATPBK010000014.1 coordinate 2,322, forward strand.
ATCTCCACAAAGAAGGGTTGGGCGGCAAGATTCAGTACCACTCGGCAGGAATCCGCGCCTGAGTGCCGGCGAACATTGCTGAGCGCTTCGCGAACCACCTGGAAGATGACTTCGCGTTGGTTCTGAGTGAGATCGTCCTCGCTACCCAAAGCCTCGATCTCGACCTTGATGCCGTGGCGCTGCAAGTACTCCTCCCCGAGTGCCGAGAGATCGCCAACCAGTCCATCTGGACCCAGCTGGTGGGTTCGCATCGAACGCATCAGCTGACGGGTCTGTGTCAAGAGCCCGCGCACGATGTCGAAGATGTTCTGGAGGGTCTTTTCACGATCCTGGCGCCCGTGGGCGGACTCGAAGTAGTACTTGAATAGGGCCACCGCGGCGGCCAGGTCGGCGCCGATTTCGTCGTGCAGCTCCCGGGCGAGCCGCGCCCGCTCCCGGGCGGCGCCGATGTCGACCGCACGCTGGGACGCGTCACCCACCGCATCCTCGTCATCCCGCGCCCGTTCCAGCTCGCGCGACATCACATCGAGCCAGGCAACCAGCTTCTGGCGTGATCGGATCGGCAGCCGCGCTATCGCCTCGAGAACTTCCTCGTCGGGCTCGTGGCCGTCAGCCGCCCAGCCGAGGGAGCGGAGTCGCTTCAGCGGATCGTCTGCTAGAGCCATTTCTTGATCGTCTTCTGCGGTACGAGTGGTAGAGCGCGATCGCAAGCGGATGACGGATCCAACGCCGGATTCTGCGGTACGGCTGAAGGAGCCTGCTCGTTTCGCCGGCCGCGTTTCGGAGGGAGGCGAGCTCTTCATCTACGTCTCGGAGCTCCCCCTCCACGCGCAGATTCAGTTTACGGAGCCTCTTTGTCAAGAGGAAAGCACGCAAAACCAGTACCACGAACTCGACCAGCACCGCGCTGGCACCTACCACCAGCATCAGGAGCCCGGCCTGGCCAGCCAGGTTCACTCTTGGTCGGGTTCGTCGAGGCCGACCGGCGCGATGGCGACGACCGCGTCGCCCGGCTGGAGGCGCATCACGATCACTCCCTGCGTCTGCCGCCCGTACCTCGGGATGGCCTCGACGGTAGTTCGCAGGACCATCCCTTGCGCGGTGATGAGCAGGATCTCCTCCTCCGGGTCGGTCGCGTTGCGAATGGCGGCCAGAGGCCCGACTTTCTCGGTCACTCGCAAGGTGAAGATGCCCTGCCCCGCGCGGTGCTTGCGGGGGTACTCACTGACTGGGGTGCGCTTGCCGTAGCCGCGTTCGGTCACGACCAGGATGTCGCCGTCGCCCTGCGTCACAACCATGCCCGCAACTTCGTCGTTCTTGCCCAGCCGGATACCGATGACACCCTGGGTGTCGCGCCCAGTGGCGCGCACCTCTGCCTCGGCGAAGCGGATGGCCTTACCCAGGCGGGTGGCGATGATGACGTCGTCAGCGCCACTCGTCGGGGCCACCCAGAGCAGCTCGTCGCTCTCCTGCAGGTTAATGGCGATCAAGCCGTTGCGGCGGACATTCGCGTACTCCTTCATCGCCGTCTTTTTGATGGTCGCCTGCTTGGTGACCATCAGCATGTAACGAGCGTCCGCTTCCTCCTCCGGTCGGACGAAGACCGCCGTCACCCGCTCGCTGGGCGCGATGTCGATCAGGTTGTTGACCGGCATGCCCTTGGCGCTGCGCTCGCGGTCGGGCAGCTCGTGGACGCGGAGCTGGAAGACGCGGCCAGACTGCGTGAAGAAGAGCATCGACGCATGTGTGTGCGTGATCAAGAGGTGCTCCGCGTAGTCCTCCTCGCGGGTGCCGGTCGGCGCCTCCGCGCCAGCGGTTGGTTTGGCGCCACGGAGGCCCAAACCACCTCGCTTCTGGGCTCGGAAGATGCGGCTCGGCTGGCGCTTGATGTAGCCGCGGTGCGTCAGCGTGACGACGACCTCTTCCCGCGGAATCAGATCCTCAGCCGTGAGGTCGCTTGCCGAATCGCCGGAGATGTCGGTCCGCCGATCGTCTCCGTACTTCTTGGCGACCTCCTCCATCTCCTCTTTGATCAGCATCCGCACCTTCTGCTCGGAGGCCAGGATCGACTCCAGGTAGGCCATCAGCTTGATGACCTCCTCGTACTCCTCTTCGATCTTGTTGCGCTCTAGCTGGGTGAGCCGCCGGAGCGTCATGTCGAGGATGGCCTTGGCCTGCCGCTCGGTCAGCCCGAACTTCGACTGCAGGTCAGTACTGGCGGCCTCACCGTCGGCCGCCGCCCGGATCGTCGCGATGACCTCGTCGAGGTTGTCGAGGGCGATCTTGAAGCCCTCCAGGATGTGGGCCCGTTCCTGGGCCTGCTCCAGCTCGAACCGGGTGCGGCGAAGGATGACATTGCGGCGATGGTCGATGAACAGCTGGAGCATCTGCTTCAGCCCCAGGATCAGAGGCCGGCCGTCGACCAGCGCAAGCGAGATCACGCCGAAGGTCTGCTGCAGCGGCGTGTGTTTATAGAGGTTGTTGAGGACGGTGAACGGCCGCGCGTCCCGCTTCAGCTCGATGACGATCCGCATGCCTTCGCGGTCGGACTCGTCCGCCAGGTCGGCGATGCCTTCCAGCTTGCGGTCGGCCACCAGCTCCGCGATCTTCGCCACCAGGTTCGCCTTGTTGACCGCATAGGGGAGCTCGTCGATGATGATCCGCTCTCGCCCATTGGCAGCTTCCTCGAATCGGTGTCGGGCTCGCACGATGATGCGCCCGTGGCCGGTGGCGTAGGCAGCCTTGATGCCATCGGTCCCCATCACGATGCCGCCCGTCGGGAAGTCTGGGCCCTTGATGAAGTGCATGAGGTCTTCGGACGTCGCGTCGGGGTTGTCGATCAGGTGGTTGATCCCGGCCGTCACCTCGCGGAGGTTGTGGGGCGGGATGTTGGTGGTCATCCCGACGGCGATGCCGGTGGCCCCGTTGACGAGCAGATTGGGGATGCGGGCCGGCAGCACCGTCGGCTGGGTCTCGCTGGCGTCGTAGTTGGGCTCGAAGTCGACGGTGTTCTTGTTGATGTCGGCGAGGACCTCGTCGGAGATCCGGGCCAGCCGGGCCTCGGTGTAACGCATCGCGGCGGCTGGGTCGCCGTCGACCGAGCCGAAGTTGCCCTGGCCGTCGATGAGCGGATAACGCAAGGAGAAGGGCTGGGCCATGCGCACCAGGGCGTCGTAGATCGCGGACTCGCCGTGGGGGTGGTACAGCTTCATGACCTGGCCCACGTAGGCGGCGCATTTCCGGTAGCGGGAGCCGGCCGTGGCTCCCTCCCCGAACATCGCATAGAGGATTCGGCGCTGGACCGGCTTCAGCCCGTCGCGCACATCGGGCAGTGCCCGGCTGATGATGACCGACATGGCGTACTCCATGTAGGAGGTCTGCATCTCCTCCTGGAGGCTCTTCGGCATGATCGTCCCGATGTTCATCTCGTCAGCCATCGACTCGGTCCATTCCTCTCATTTGTTCCACGTTTTACAGAGCTACTCCTCGTACCGCCTGAAGACCGCGACCGCGTTCTGGCCGCCGAACCCGAAGCCGTTCGAGATGGCGATCCGGACGTTGGCGGCGCGGGCCTGGTTGGGGACGTAGTCAAGGTCGCAGTCTGGGTCCGGCGTCGCGTAGTTGATCGTCGGGTGAATGCGACCCCGGTTGATTGTGAGCAAGGTGGCGATGGCCTCGACCGCCCCCGCCGCGCCGAGCAGGTGCCCGGTCATCGACTTCGTCGAGCTGATGGCGACCTTGCGCGCGTGCTCGCCGAACGCCATCTTCAGCGCTCGCGTCTCGGCCGCGTCGTTGAGCGGCGTCGAGGTGCCATGGGCATTCACGTAGTCGACCTCGCTCGGCTCGATGCCGGCGTCCTGGAGCGCGTTCGTGATGCAGCGCGCTGGGCCCCGACCCGTCTCATCTGGCGCCACCGAGTGGAAAGCGTCGTCGGTCAGCCCGAAGCCGATGATCTCGCCGTAGATCCGAGCCTCACGAGCGCGGGCGTGTCCGAGCTCTTCCAGGATCAGCACGCCCGCCCCTTCCCCAGGGACGAAACCGTCTCGGTCCTTGTCAAAGGGCCGGCTCGCGTGCTCCGGGTCGTCGTTGCGCGTGCTGAGCGCCCGGATCGCGTTGAAGGACCCGATCCCAAACGCGGACAAGCTGGCCTCGGTCCCTCCTGCCAGCATCAGGTCGGCGTCGCCGCGCTCGATGATCCGGGAAGCGCTGCCGATGGTGTGCGTGGAGGCGGCGCAGGCGGTCGTGATGGTGGAATTGGGACCGCGCAGCCCGAAGCTCATGGCGATCTGGCCGGCGGGCATGTTCGGAATCACCATGGGCGCGAAGAACGGCGAAATGCGACCCCCGCTGTAAAAGGCGTGGGCTCCGTCGGTGATCTCCGGGAAGCCCCCGATGCCGGTGCCGATCTCCACGCCACAGCGGAAGCTGTCCTCCTTCTCGAGGTCGAGACCGGAGTCGTCGAGCGCCTGCTGGGCGGCCGCAACCGCGATCTGCGTGAAGCGGGCCGTCCGACCGACGAGCTTGCGATCCATCCAGTCCAGGGGATCGAAGCCCTCCACGGTGCAGGCGAACTTGGTGTTGATGCGGTCGGTCGGGAAGCGATCGATGGTGCGAGCGCCGGAGCGACCTTCGATGAGCCCGTCCCAGTACTCCTCGACGTTCCTGCCCAAAGGGTTGATGGTGCCCATTCCGGTCACCACCACTCGCCGGCCGTTGGAACCGCTCGCGCTCATCTGCCCACCGCCTCCGAGATCCGCCCCACCAGGTTCTGCTCGACCGCTTCCTTGGCGACCCGGATGGCGTTCTTCATCGCGGTTGCGTCGGAGCGACCGTGAGCCACCACGGCGACGCCGTCGATACCAAGCAACGGTGCCCCGCCGAACTCACGCCAGTCGATCCTAGACCTTATCTTCTGCACCGGACCCCGAATGAGGAGGCCGCCGAGGGCCCCCAGGGGTGACTTGGGCAGCTCGTCGCGCAGCGTCCAAAAGAGGAAATCGGCGGTCGCCTCGGCCATCTTGATGGCCACGTTGCCGACGAAACCGTCGGCCACCACCACGTCCGCTTTGCCGGCGTAGATGTCTTTACCCTCGAGGTTGCCGATGAAGTTCAGGTCTGACTTTTCGAGCCGCGTGTAGACCTCCTTCACGAGGGCATTCCCCTTCGAGGCCTCCTCGCCGTTGGAGAGCAGCCCCACCCGAGGCTCGGGCCGCGAGAACATTCCGCTCACGTAGACCGACGCCATCTGCGCGTACTGGTAGAGGAACTCCGGCCGGCTGTCGACGTTGGCACCCACATCGACGAAGTAGGCCAGCCCTTGACGAGTCGGGATCACACTGCCAAGCGCCGGCCGCTCGACACCCTTGATCCGGCCCTGTACGAATAGAGCGGCGGCCAGGATCGCGCCGGAGTTGCCCGCCGAGGCCCAGCCATCGACCTTGCCGTCCGCGCAGAGCCGGGCGCAGACGTTCATCGAAGCGTCCCGCTTCTGGCGCACGGCCTGGGCGGGGTGATCGTCCATCGAGATCACTTCGGTCGCTGGGTGAAAGCGCAGCTCGGGGTGCTTGTCGAGCAGCGGCTGGACGGCGTCGGGCAGCCCCACGACGGTCATCTCGATCCCATACTCGGCGGCCGCCTGGGCAGCGCCCTCTACGACCTCGCCCGGGGCGTGGTCGCCGCCCATGCCATCGACCGCGATGCGAACCGGCACCGATCGGGCTAGATGTCGAGGTTGCGCACGCTCTTGGCGTGCGCCTGGATGAACTTCTTGCGCGGCTCGACATCAGAGCCCATGAGCTTTTCGAAAATGTCGCTGACGGCCGCCGGGTCTTCCACCTCGACTTTCAGCAGCACCCGCTGTGCAGGGTTCATGGTGGTTTCCCAGAGCTGCTCGGCGCTCATCTCACCGAGACCCTTGAAGCGACTCACGGTGACCTTGCCGCCAAGCCGTTTGACCTCGCGGTCACGTTCGGCCTCGTTGTACACCCACTGCGTCTGCTTGCCCTTTTCCAGCTTGAAAAGCGGCGGCTGCGCCATGTAGAGGTAGCCGGACTCGATGATCTCCGGCATGTAGCGGAAGAAAAAGGTCAGCAGGAGGGTCCGGATGTGGCTGCCGTCGACGTCAGCGTCGGTCATCGTGATGATGCGGTGGTAGCGCGTCTTGGTGATATCGAAGCGATCGCCGATGCCGGTTCCAACCGCCGTGATCAGATTCCGGATCTCCTCCGAGACCAGCACCTTGTCGATCCGCGCCTTCTCGACGTTCAGGATCTTGCCGCGCAACGGCAGGATGGCCTGGAAGCGGCGGTCGCGACCCATCTTGGCCGAGCCACCGGCCGAGTCGCCCTCGACGATGAAGAGCTCAGAGCGGGCCGGGTCGCGCTCGGAGCAATCGGCCAGCTTGCCAGGCAGCATCGTCGACTCCAGCAGGCTCTTGCGCTGCACGAGGTCGCGAGCCCGTCTGGCGGCCTCCCGGGCGCGCGCGGCCGTGAGCGTCTTCTCGATGATGCGGCGGGCTTCTGAGGGGTTCTCGTCGAGGTACTGACCGAGGCCGTCGCTGAGCACCGTGGAGACCTGGCCCTGAACCTCGGCGTTGCCCAGCTTGGTCTTGGTCTGGCCTTCAAACTGTGGCTCCAGTAGCTTGACGCTGATGACCGCGGTCAGGCCTTCACGAACGTCCTCTCCGGTCAGGTTCGGGTCCTGCTCGCGGAGCAGACTGGCTTTGCGCGCGTAGCGGTTCAGCGCGAAGGTGAGCGCCGTCCGGAATCCGGTCATGTGAGAGCCGCCTTCGGCGGTGTGGATGTTGTTGGCGAAGCTCAAGACGTTCTCCACGAAGGTCTGGTTGTACTGGAGAGCGATCTCGATCTGGGTGCTCTCGACCTCGCGATCGACGTAGATGGGGTTGCTGTTGACCATCCCCTTGCCGCGGTTCAAGTGCTTCACGAAGCTGACGATCCCGCCTTCGAAGTAGAAGGAGTACTCGAAGGCTTCAGCCTCTTCGCGATAGACCATCTTGAGGCGCTTGTTGAGGAACGCCATCTCCCGCAGCCGGTGGAGGATCGTGGCGCGGTCGAAGGTGGTGTCGGGAAAGACCTCGGGATCGGGCCAGAAACGCGTGATGGTGCCCGTGCGATCGGTCTTGCCGACCACCTTGACAGGTGCCTGGGGGATGCCGCGCCGATGTTCCTGGTAGTGCACTTTGCCTCGGTTGTGAACCCAGACCTGGAGCCGCTCGCTGAGCGCGTTGACGACGCTCAGACCGACCCCGTGGAGACCACCGGAGACCTTGTACCCGCCACCCCCGAACTTGCCCCCAGCGTGCAGCTTGGTAAGCACCACCTCGAGTGCCGACACGCCCTCGCCCTTGTGGACTTCGGTAGGAATGCCGCGCCCGTTGTCTTCGACGCTCACACTGCCGTCGGCATGGACGGTCAGCAGGATCAGGTCGCAGTAGCCGGCCAGGGCCTCGTCAACCGAGTTGTCGACCAGCTCCCAGACCAGGTGGTGGAGGCCCTTATTGTCGGTCGAACCGATGTACATGCCAGGACGCCGCCGAACCGGATCAAGGCCTTCGAGGACCTGGATCTGCTCGGCGGTGTAAGCCACATCGGCGCCCAGGGGACGAGGGCGGACTCGGCGACCCTCCGGACTCCCGTTGCCCTTGATAGCGCTCACCGAGGGCTCATCCGGGACCACCACAACCATCCGGCGTGGCGGCCGTGCTCAAGCAAGACGTAATCTTCGACAGCTCCTCATTCTACCAGATCCGGGACTTCCGGGGGGAATTTTGGCCCCCCTTAAGGGGGGCCAAGCCCGACAGGGTTCAGTCTTGCGCTGGAGGACGCCAGCGCAGCACGGGGTGGCGCGCGGCGGCGACCTCGTCGAGTCGGCCGACCGGCAAGCTGGTCGGCTCGGCCTGCAGCCGCTCCGGGTCAGTTTGCGCAAGCTGGACGATTTCCAGAACCGCCTCTGTAAAGGCGTCCAGCGTGGCCTTCGACTCGGTCTCGGTGGGCTCCACCATGACCGCTTCCGGGACGATCAGCGGGAAGTAGATGGTGGGCGCGTAGAAGCCGCGTTCGAGCAGCCCCTTGGCCAGGTCCGTGGCGTGGATGCCCTGCGCCGTCAGGTTGCGGGCGGAGGCCACGAACTCATGCTTGCAGGGTCCGTCGTGGGGAAATTCCAGCGCGCCCTCGAGCCGCGTGCGCAGGTAGTTGGCAGAGAGGACCGCGTCCTCCGAGGCCTGGCTCAGGCCGTCCGCGCCCATCGCCAGGATGTAGGTGAGCGCACGCACCAGCATCCCGAAGTTGCCGTAGAAGCTGCGGACTCTGCCGATCGAGCGCGGACGCTCGAAGTCGAGCTTGAAGTGGCCGTTCTCACGCTCCAGAGTGGGCCGGGGGAGAAACTGCTCCAGGTCCTTCATGACACCCACGGGACCGGCGCCAGGGCCGCCTCCGCCGTGCGGCGTGGTGAAGGTCTTGTGGAGGTTCAAGTGGACGACATCGAACCCCATGTCGCCGGGCCGGCAGATACCCATCAGCGCGTTCAGGTTGGCCCCGTCGTAATAAAGCTTGGCGCCGACTGAGTGCACCAGGTCGGCGACTTCCAGGATCTCTTTCTCGAAGAGGCCGAGCGTGTTCGGGTTGGTCAGCATGAGGGCCGCCGTCCGCGGCGAGAGTTTCGACTCCAGGTCAGGCAGGCTGACCCGACCGCCGGCGTCCGACCTGACCTCCACGACCTTGAAACCGCAGAGAGCCGCGCTGGCGGGATTGGTTCCGTGTGCGCTGTCCGGCACGATGACCTCGCTGCGATCCTCGCCCCGGTCTTCGTGGAAGGCCTGGATCATGCGCAGGCCAGTCCACTCGCCGTGCGCACCGGCGGCCGGCTGCAGGCACATGCGGTCGACGCCGACGATCTCGCAGAGCGCCCGCTCCAGGTCCCACATCAGCTCAAGGGCGCCTTGCACAGTCTCCTCGGGCTGGTAGGGATGGAGGTAAGCGAAGCCGGGCAGGCTCGCCGCCACTTCGTTGGTGACGGGGTTGTATTTCATCGTGCAGCTGCCGAGTGGATAGAAATTCTTGGAGATCGAGTAGTTCATCGCTGCCAGCCGTGTGAAATGGCGCATCACCTCCGGCTCGCTCAGACGCGGGAGGTGCGGCCGGTTCCGGCGCAGGCGCGCTCGCGGGATGACCTGCGCCGGATCGACGCCCGGCAGGCCCGCCGCCGGCAGGCGGGGGCCCGGCAGCGACTCCCGGCTCTTCTCGAAGGAAAGCGGCTCGGTCATCCGTTGCAGGCCTCCACCAACGTCTCGATCGCGGCTGCGTCGTTGAGCTCCGTACAGCAGAAAACGAGGACGCCCTCCAGCTCGGGGAACCAGCGCCCGACCGGGAGTCCGCCGAGGATGCCGACCTCCTGGAGTCGGGCCAGGAGGCCCTCGCCCCCCTCGACCCGGACCGGAAATTCATTCACGAAGGCGGCCTCCGGGAAGGCCGGCCGGAATCCCCGGAGCCCCGCCAGGCGGCGCTCCAGGTGGTGACTCCGCGTCAGGCTCGTCTGGGCGACATCGCGCAGACCATCCGGACCCATGTAGCTGAGGTAAACCGTCGCCGCCAGCGCGCAGAGAGCGTGGTTGGTGCAGATGTTGGAGGTCGCCTTGTCGCGGCGGATGTGCTGCTCGCGAGCCTGCAGCGTCAAGACGAAGCCTCGACGGCCCCGCGCATCCTGGCTTTCACCGACCAGCCGGCCGGGCAAGCGGCGCACGAGCTCGCTGCGGCAAGCGATGAAGCCCAGGTGGGGCCCGCCGTAACTGGGCGTCAGCCCCAGCTGCTGACCCTCCCCGACCGCTATGTCAGCTCCGTACTCGCCTGGTGGCTGGAGGAGGGCCAGATTCACCGGGTCCACGCAGGCGACGGCCAGGGCCCCGGCCTGGTGCGCGGCCTCGGTGAGGGCCTGGGCATCCTCGACCAGTCCGAGGAAGTTCGGCTGCTGGAAGATCACCGCCGCCACCGTCTGGTCGAGCGGCTCCCCGAGCTCGTCGGGGTCGACTACGCCGGCCCGCGGCAGCTTTTGTAAAACGTGGAACTTCCTGCCCCGCGCATAGGTGGTGAGGACTTCCAGATACTCGGGATGCAGGTACCCCGCCACCAATACCCGATCCCGCCCGGTCTGGACGACCGCCATGGCGGCCGCCTCCGCCACCGCCGTAGCGCCGTCATAAAGGGAGGCGTTGGACACGTCCATAGCCGTCAGCTCAGCGATCATGGTCTGGAACTCGAAGGTCGCCTGCAGCCAGCCTTGGCTGGCCTCCGGCTGGTAGGGCGTGTAGGCCGTGTAGAACTCCGACTTGGAGGTCACCGCGGGCACCGCGGCGGGAATGAACCGGCGGTAGACGCCGCCGCCTCGGAACGTCAGCCGGTCCTCGAACGCCGAGTTGCGCCCCGCCAGCTGCCGGACCCTGGCCATGGTCTCGGCCTCGCTCAGGCCGTCGGCGAGGTTCAAGCGGCGCAGGCGAAGCCGGGCGGGTATGTCGGCCAGCAGGGGCTCGAGAGTTTCGATGCCCATCTCCGCCAGCATCGCGGCGCGATCCTCCGGTGAATGAACGAGGTAGGGCACTACTCCGCCCTCCCTCCGGTGAGCTTCTTGTAAGCGGCCTCATCGAGGAGCCCGTCGCCGACGCCATTGCTCAGCTCGACCTTGACCAGCCAGCCTTCGCCGTAGGGGTCCTTGTTCACGAGCTCTGGCTGCTGGGTGAGGCGGTCGTTCACCTCCACGACCTTGCCGGCCACCGGTGAATAGAGGTCGGATGCCGCTTTGACCGACTCGATCACGCCGAAGGCGTCGCCGGCCTGGACCTGAAGCCCTGCCCGGGGCAGCTCCAGGAAGACGACATCCCCCAGCTGGGACTGAGCGAAGTCGGTGACCCCAACGGTGGCCACCTTGCCCTCGACGCTGACCCACTCGTGGCTCTCGGTGTAGCGGCGTTCGGCCAAGTCAGATCCCTCCTGATCTAGATCGCAATTCAGCTTTTCGCCGGCGCGGGCGAGCGAACTGAACCCCGATAGATGGGCAGCGCGACAGTTTCGGCCGGGCTCTTCCGGCCCCGGACCTCGAGCTCGATGGCCTGGCCCGGCTCGGCCAGGGCGGGCGCGACGGAGGCCATCCCGATGCCCTGGTTGAGCCAGAAGGAATAGGTTCCGCTGGTGACCTGGCCGGCGGGCCGCCCGGCCACCTGCACAGGCGTACCGTGGCGCGGGATGTTGCGGTCGAGCGACCGGATGCCCGTGAGCAGCCGGTCTGGCCCTTGGGCCTTCGCCGCCGCCAGCGCCGCCGATCCGATGAACTCCCCCTTGGCGAGCTTGACCGTCCAGCCGAGTCCGGCCTGGTAAGGGTTGGTCTGCTCATCCATGTCGTTGCCGTAGAGGCGCAGTCCCGCCTCCAGCCGGCAGGCGTCGCGAGCGCCGAGGCCGCAGGGCAGCACGCCTTGGGCGCGGCCGGCGCTAAGGATCGCCCGCCAGACCTCCGGCGCCCGGTCTGAGTCGACGAAGATCTCGAACCCGTCCTCGCCGGTGTAACCGGTGCGCGAGATGAGCACCTGGGCGCCGGCTATCTCACCTTCCGCAAACCCGAAGTGGGGCACGGCCGCCAGGTCGATCCGCCGCGCGGGCAGCAGGGCCTCGGCCGCCGGTCCCTGGAGCGCCAGCAGGCTCAGCTCGATGGTCCGATCCTGAAAACGAAGGCCGCTGTGAGCGCGCATCCAGGCCAGGTCCTTCAGGCGGTTGGAGGCGTTCACGACGATCCGGAAGGCGTCCGCTCCGAGCCGATAGACGACCAGGTCATCGAGGATCCCAGCCTCCTCGTTGCACATCAGGGTGTACTGGGCGCGACCAGGCGCGATCCTGGCCAGGTCGTTAGTAAAAAGGCGCTGGAGGTCGGCTTCAGCCCCGGCACCCGCGACGTCGACGCGGCCCATGTGGCTCAGGTCGAAAAGGCCCGCGACTCGCCGCACCGCGACATGCTCGTCGCGGATCGATCCGTACTGCTGGGGCAACTCCCAGCCGCCGAAATCGACCATCTTGCCGCCCAGCGCCAGGTGCTCCTGATAGAGGGCGGTGCGCTCAGTCCCGGCCATCGTCGCCTTCCTCACCACGCAGCAGTTCGCTTGGATCCACCTCGATCCGCTCGGGATCGATATAGAGCAGGAGCTCTTCGTCGTGGCGACGGCGGGCCTCGGCGACGATTTCACGGATCTGCTCTGTGCGCCGGGGCGTCCACTCCAGGCGGGCGCCGATCTCGGCCGCAGTCGGCGCGCGCCGGAGCTCGCTGCTGAGCAGCAGCTCGACGCGCTCGTAGTCGTTCGCCGCCTCCATCAGGAGACGCTCCTGCCGGACTGCCTCCGCCTCGCCCGCGAGCGCGTCCTCGATTGCAAGGGCAACCCGGCCGCGCGCGTAGGCGTTGAAGTCGCCCTGGCCGCCGGGCCGGTAGCTCGCGATCGCTTGCAGGAGGCCCACGGATCCCTCCTGGAAGAGGTCGCTGATGCCAAGTCCGCGGCCCTGCTTTTGAGTCGCAACTGCCAGGACGATCTGGAGATGAGTCTCGAGCAGGCGCTCCCGAGCTGGATTCGGCTCGCCGGCGGAGCTGACGCTCTCCAGCAGCCGCGCCTCTTCGCCAGGGCGCAGCGGTGGCACCCTGCGCACCTCGGCCGCGATCGCTCGCAAGTCGGTGCTTTCGCTCAGGTCCGCCGGAGTCCCGCGCCGGCGCCGCGCCCCCGGCCCCATAGCCTCAGGCACGGGTGCCATCGGTGCCTAATTCTATCGGCCGCGCCGATCGCCTCCCCTCCGCCGGAGGCCCCGGGGAGGCCGCGCCTATACTCGCCCCATGCTTGGCCCGTACTCGTTCGCAAACGGGCCCGCCGCCGCCGGCGCTCTGCTCTTCTCCTTCTCGCCGTCCTGACCCACCCTCACTTCCTCTTCGACTGGGGCAGCGAGGCCATCCTCCTGGCGCCGCTTCCCGCGGTCGTCGTGGCCAACCTCGCCGTCACCCGGCGCTGGGCGGCGATCCTGAATCTGGTCTTCCTGGGAGCGGCGATCGCCTTTGTCGTCCTCAACACCGTCGCGGCTTCCTTCCTGGTCTCTCCCGGGAGCTCGCCGACCGGCCTGCGCCTTGCCTCCGCGGTCCAGCTCGCGGCGGCCGGTTTGGGGGTGGTGGTCATGCGACGCGGCCCCCGTCAGGTGCTGGCCCGCCTGCTGCCGATCGACCCCGACAGTCCCGTCACGATCTTCGCTTTGGTCGTCACCATCCTCATAGTGGGGGGCCAGGCCGGATTCCAAGCCTCGGCCGACGTACTCCACCAGGTGGCGACGGGCCCCAGCCTGGAACGGGTCGACATCGTGGGCCAGGAGCTGCCCTTCATTGCGGCGGCGCTCCTCGGCGTGGGCCTTTTCACGCGTCGTCGTTTGGGCGAGTCGCTGACCCGCCTGGGTCTCGTGCTGCCAGCCTGGTGGCAAGTGGTGGCCGGCCTCGCGTTGGCCGGAGCCGGCTTCTTCCTGAGCTATGGAGGGGAGCAGCTGCAGGGATTCCTCGATCCCGGCCTGGCCGAACGTTTGCGAGCTGCTACCGATCACTACTACGCCCGCCTCCTGGACCCGGGCGGCATCGCCGTGATCGCGTTGGCGGCGGGCATCTCCGAAGAAATCCTCTTCCGGGGAGCCCTTCAACCCCGCCTCGGCATCATCTGGACCTCGCTTGTTTTCACTTCGCTGCATACCCAATACGGGCTTTCTGTCGACACCCTGACCGTCTTCCTGACCAGCTGCGGCCTGGGGCTGCTACGACGCTTCACCAACACCAGCAGCTCGATAGTTGCTCACGTCGCCTTCGACGGCCTCGCCGGCTTGCCAACCGGCCCACTCTTCCTGCTCTGGACGGCCGTCGCAGAGGCCGGGCTCCTGGTACTCCTGGCCGGCGCCTGGCTGGTCGCCCGCGGGCGGCCTCGTCCAGCTTCAACCCTGCCTTAACCAGGTATCTAGCCGTCCCCCGGAACTCAGAGTTAGAATGCCACCGAGTTTAAGATGGCATTGGAGCAAATCACACCAACTGTGGCCCTATCAGATAACGGTGACCCCAAGATCTTGGGGTGCACCGGCGAGACCCGGATCATGGCGGTGGTGAACCAGAAGGGCGGCGTGGGCAAGACTACGACCGCGATCAACCTCGCCGCCTCGATGGCCGAGCTCGGCCGGCAGGTGGTCCTGATCGACCTCGACCCGCAGGCCAACTCCACCAGCGGCCTCGGCTTCGACGTGCGCCGGCAGCGCCTCAACGTCTATCACCTGCTGGCGGGTGAAGCCGTGATCGACGACGTGGCCGTGGCCACCTCGGTGCCCGGCCTGCACCTCGTGCCCTCGCACGTCTCCCTTGCGGGTGGGGAGATCGAACTGGCCCTGGTCGAGGAGCGCGAGCGCCGGCTGCAGCTGGCGCTCCGGGAGCTCAGCGGCGGCTTCGGCCACGTGCTCATCGACTGTCCGCCCTCGCTTGGGTTGCTGACCTTGAACGGACTCACCGCCGCCCATGAGGTGCTGATCCCGGTCCAGTGCGAGTACTACGCGCTGGAAGGCTTGGGCCACCTCCTTTACACGATGGAACTCGTGCGCGAGCGGCTCAACCCTGGGCTTCGCCTAGCCGGCATCCTGATGACGCAGTTCGACTCCCGGACGACGCTCGGCTGGGACGTTGTGCAGGAGGTCCGCCGCGCCTACCCGGAGCAGATCTACGAGACCCTGATCCCGCGCAACGTCCGGCTCAGCGAGGCGCCCAGCCATGGCCAGCCGGTGACCGCATACGACCCCAATTGCCGGGGAGCCCAGGCTTACCGGCAGCTGGCGAAGGAGGTTCTCTCGCGATGATGGAAGCCAAGAGAAGAGGGCTCGGCCGGGGGCTCGAGGCCCTGATCCCGCTGCCCAGCGACGGTCGCGAGAGCGGCGTTCCGCAACTGATCGCGGTCGACCAGATCAGACCGTCGTCGCAGCAGCTCCGGCGCTCCTTCGAAGCCGAGCCGCTCCGGGAGCTGGCTGACTCGATTCGACGCCACGGCGTCCTCCAGCCGGTCATAGTCCGGGCGCTACCCGACGGCTATGAGCTGCTCGCCGGTGAGCGTCGCTGGCGGGCTGCCAGGCTGGCCGGCCAGACTCGGATCCCGGCGCTCGTCCGGAATGAGCCAGACGACCTGGACCGGCTTGTGATCGGCCTCATCGAAAACCTCCAGCGAGCTGACCTCAACCCGCTCGAGGAGGCGCACGGGGTACGGGCCTTGATCGACCAGTACGGGCTCACCCAGGAGGAGGTCGCCCTCCGCCTCGGCAAGAATCGGGTCTCGGTGGCGCAGGCTCTCCGACTCCTGCAGACCTGCCCCGCCGTGCAGTCGGCCTTGGCCACCGGCGCTCTCAACGCCGGCCACGCCCGAGCGCTGGCCGGACTGCCCGACGCGGCCGCCCAGGAACGAGGCCTCAAAGTCGTGCTGGGACGCCGCCTCTCGGTCAGGCAAGCGGAGGCTTGGGTGAAGACCTACCAGCCGGCTCTCCCCCGACGCCGGCCGAGCGACGCTCAGGGCGCGCTGGAGCAGCTCACTGTCGAGGTGCAGGACGCGCTCGGGGTCCCAGTGGCGATCACTGGCAGCCTGCGGCGCGGCCGCGTCTGCCTGAGCTACTCGAGCCGGGACGAGCTGCAACGTCTTTACGAGAAGCTGACCCACTGACTCGCGGGTTGTTCCACGTTTTACATCGGGCTGCCGATCGACCGCGGGGCGGCCCCCGGACAGCGCTGGCTAGAATCTAGCCTGCGGCGGGAGCGGTACTGATTCCAGACCAGATTTCGGGAGTAACCCAGCGCTCATTGGAACCGGCCAAGTCTTTCGTCGTGGAGCTCGCGGAGATCCTGCTGCTCGCGCTGGGTCTCTACTTCGTGATCACCTTCGCGATCCAGACCGTCCACGTGATCGGCTACTCGATGGTGCCGACTCTGAATGACAACGACTACCTCCTGGCGACCAAGGCAGATCTCCGCTTCACTCGCCCGAACCGGGGCGACATCGTCATTCTGAAAAGCCCCTTCGACCAGTCCCAGGACTACGTCAAGCGCGTCATTGGACTGCCCGGGGAGCAGGTTCGGATTATCCGGGCCCACATCTACATCAATGGCCACCTGCTGGACGAGCCTTACCTGGATCCCCGCGACCCCTGGGTGACCCAGAGCAGCTGGCCGACGGCCGGCAGCAGCGACCCAAGTGGCGTCATCCCGCCGGATCGCTATTTCGTCATGGGTGACAACCGCAACCATTCCAGCGACTCCCGCACCTTCGGTCCGATCAGCATCGACGACATCGAATCTCGTGCCTGGGTTCGCATCCTGCCACTCGGCCATTTCGGGCTGCTGCCTAAACGACCCACCCTGGAGCCGGGGACGAGTCTGCCCGCGGCAGCCTGACCGCGGTCAGGCCTCAGAAAACCCGGGCTTAAGCCTCGATCAGCGTCCGGAACGCGCTGTCGGAGTCGAAGGGGCCGATCACCGCCAGCTGGAGCGGTTGGGTGAGGACGCGTTTGGCGACCTTGCTCGCTCTGGCGGGGTCGATCGCGTCCACCTCGGCGACGACCTCCGCCTCGGTCCTGATCCGGCCGGTGAGCAATGCCTGCTGGCCGAGCCAGCTGGCCATGGCGTTGGTGCTTTCGAGCCCCAAGCGCAGCCGTCCCTTCGTGAACTCCCGTGCCTTGGCCAGCTCTGTCAACGGAACTTCCTCGTCGGCGATCCGGCGCAGCTCCGCGATGATCGCCTCGCAGGCTTCCAAAGCCTTGCCCGGATCCACCCCCGCGTACACGGCGAAGTAACCGGAGTCGCGGTGTTTGCTCGTGAAGCTGTGAACATCGTAGGCGAGGCCGCGACGCTCCCTGATCTCCAGAAACAGGCGCGAGCTCATCCCCTCGCCCAGAATCGCGTTCACGATGTCGAGCGCGTAGCGATCCTCGTCCAGGTAGGAGATCGCCGGCACGCCGATGCAGATGTGGGCCTGCTCCGTGTCCTTCTTCAGGAGGCGGAGATTGGGTTTGCTCGGCCCCGGCGGCGCGGGTTGGTAAGGCGCGCCGTTGGGGTTGGCCGGCAGTCCCAAGCGGCTCTCTACGAGGCCTCGCGCCTGGGCCTCCCCGACGCCGCCCGAGACGCTCACCACCAGGTTCGGCAGCAGGTAATGGCCCTTGATGTAAGCGGTCAAGTCTTCGCGCTTGATCTCTTTGACGGACTTCAGGCTGCCGCCGATGTCCCGGCCAAGCGGGTGAGCGGGCCACATCACCTCTTCGAAGAGGCTGTGGACGTAGTCCTGAGGAAGATCCTGATACATCTTCAGCTCTTCCAGGATCACCAGGCGCTCCCGGTCAATGTCATCCGGCGCCAGCTGGGAGTTGGTCACGATATCGAAGAGGACGTCGACCGCGAGCTCGACGTGATCCCTCGGGACCCGCGTCCAGTAGCTGGTCACTTCCTTGTCGGTGGAGGCGTTGATGGAACCGCCGACGCCCTCGATGGCCTCAGCGATCTCTTTGGCGGTCGCGCGGCGCTGGGTGCCTTTGAAAAAGAGGTGCTCGACAAAGTGGGAGATGCCACCGAGTCGCTCGTCTTCATACCGCGAGCCGACCGAGAACATCAGCACCAAGCTGGCTGAGGCGCGATCCAGCATCGGGGCTGTGACCAGACGAGCGCCGCCCTCGAGAGCAACGACCTCGAATTGGCCAGCGCTCATTCGAGGCCAGTATATCGAGGCCGGAAGGAGGCGAAGCCGACGCCATCTCGGCCCTGGGCGAGGCGCCGCCGCGGTTGTAAAACGTGGAACATTTCTACCCCGCAGGACGGGCTGGCCGGCGCGCTTGGTCAGGCCTCTCGGAGGGCACCGAGCGCCGCATACAAGCTCATCGCCACGTAGTCGGCCGGCATCCCATCCGAGACCGCGTCGAGCGCTTCCAGCAGGTAGCGGCGCACCTTCTCGGGCGCATCTGCGCCGGCCTCCGCCGCGTCGCGAATCGCTTCCGCGATCTCGCTTGGAGTTATCTCTTCGTCGCCTGCCTCGTCGGCCACCGAATTGACCAGGGTGACGGCCCGCCGGATGTGCCTGGCGAGGGGCTCGGAGCTCGGCGCCACCGATCCGGGTTCAGGGCTCGGAGCGACGCGGCTCGACGACGACTCGACGGCCAGGTTCCTCCCCGACGCTGACCGTGGTCACCTCCGGGTCGTCCTCCAGCGCCAGGTGGATGGCCCGCCGCTCGAACGGTTGCATCGCGTCCAGGGTGATGGGGTCGCCGGTGACTTTGACCTGGCGAGCGGCGCGGTAAGCGATCTCCCGCACCGTGTGCTCACGCCTCTGCCGGTAGCGCTCGACGTCGACGATGACACGCCGATTCTCGACCAGCCGCCGGCTCAGCACCATGTTCACAACCGTCTGCAGCGCGCGCAGGTTTTCGCCTCGCCAACCGATCAGGGGACCCAGGTCGCGACCGCTCACGTCCAGGACGATCGGATCGCCACCCTGCCGCACACTGACCTGGCTCTTGATGCCCATCAGGTCGAGCAGGTTGGCGACCGCAGTCCGGCTGGCTTCGGCCATCTCATCAGCCGCCAGCGTCGCTGGCGCTTCGGCGCCCATCACCGAAACCTGCACGACAGTTTCCTCCGGCGACTCCTTTACAACCCTCACGTCCACGTTGCGGCGGCTTTCGCCGAGCTCGATCAAGGCGGCGTCAATGGCTTCATCGAGAGTGCGCCCTCGACCCTCAGTAGACTTCAACTTCCCGGTGGTCTCCAGCCCCCGTTGACCAAGTACTGCTGGATTATAGCCACGCAGTTCGAAATGAACCAATAGAGGCCCAGTCCGGCCGGTGTGATGACCGCGAAGTAGGCGATCATCAACGGCATCATCACCTGCATGCTCTTGGTCATCTGCTGCGTCTGCAGCTCCTGCTCGGTCGCCAGCGGATTGGCCGGCTGTTGCATCATTCTGGCTTGAATCCAGGTCGACGCCGCCGCCAATAGCGGAATCACAAGGTAGACGACTGTGGGTATCGGCACTCCCGGAATCAGGAGGTGATGATTGGGCAGGTCGTTGAGGCTCGGGATGAACAGGAAGTGCGTGTCTGCCGCTCCCTTGAAGGTGTAGAAGACCCAGTACAACGCGGTCAGGATCGGGATCTGAATGACGGCGGGAAAGCAGCCTGCAAGGCCGCCCAGCGGGTTGACACCGTGCTCGCGATAGAGCTCCATCGTGGCGGCGTTCAGCTTTTGCGGATCGCCCTTGAATTTCTTCTTCAATTTGGCCACTTCCGGTGCCAGTTTGCGCTGTTCCTGCATGCTCTTACGGCTGAGCGACAGCTGCCACTGATAGAGCGGCGCCAGGATCAACTTGATGACAATCGTGAGCACGATGATGGAGACGCCGTAGGCACCGATCGCCTCCAGCAAAGGCACGGTTACGAACGTGTTGTAAAGCAGGCTCAAACCGGTCTTTATCGTCACGCCGAAGATGGCCCACCAGACGTCATGAATGGGAGCCAGCAACTTGAAGAGTTGACTGAGATCTATAGCCGGTCGCTCCTGATCAGGTGACGGGTCGTCGCAGTGTTCATGTCTGACACGGGGCCATCACGGGACTGGATCGTAACCGCCCTTCGCAAAGGGGTGACAGCGAAGGATGCGCAGCATGCCCATCCAGGACCCGCGCGCCCAGCCGTACCGTTCGACCGCCTCGTAAGTGTAGTGGGAGCAGGAAGGGTAGTAGCGGCACTGGCCACCAAGGACGTGCGCGAGGCTCACCTGGTAGCCCCGAATCAGCGCCAGGACGGCGCGCGTCATGCGGACGCGGCGTGCAGCCGCTGCAGGAAGCGGCCCGCCTCCGCTTCCAGCTCAGAAAATGGCATCTCGAGCGCGGCCGGTCGAGCTATCACGACCATGTCGAAGGTTATTCCCGACTCACTCAGTCTCGAATCAGTGTTCTCGAGTCCCGACCGCAGGGCCTCCCGGAGTCGACGACGGGCCCGGTTGCGCGCGACCGCGCCCTTGATCTGGCGGCTGACGCCGACCCCGACCCGGTTCCGGGCCGCCCTTCCCGCCGCCGCGAAGCCGACGATTGCGTGGCCGGCGTAGAGCCGCCGGGAGGAGACCAGTCTCTGGAAGTCTCGGCGGCCTGTGAGGCGGAGGCCCTTCTTCAAACCCCGGGGCGTCCGGCGGCTCAGCTGGAGCTGAGCTTCTCGCGTCCTTTACGCCGGCGATTACGGATGACGCGGGCACCGCCCCGCGTACTCATCCGCTGCAGGAACCCGTGCACGCGCCGGCGGTAGCGCTTCTTCGGTTGGAATGTGCGCTTGATGTTTCGCTTCCTTTATCGAATCAATTTCCAGCTGCTTATTGAACTCGCGGAGTATAGAAAACCAATTCAGACACTGTCAAACCGGCTGTTCGGTTTTCGGAGACTCGCGATGCCTTGCGAGGGTCTTGCCGCTTTGCTAGACTTCGGCCCCGGAAGCGGGATCCGGGGTATCGCAGCCAGGGCCTAGCACCCGACGTCGAAACTTACGTTCTAGATCATTCTATCCACGGGCTGTGACCAATTTGTGGACAACTTCGCTTTCGCGTTTTGGAACCGGCTTCTGATGGAGAAACGACGAGCGTTCCTGGTGAGCAACTCGTCAACCAGTCAGTAGCCTTTCCGCACTGGAAACACAAGGAGAGCCAGGGCTTGCAGGACGGGTCGGAAACCTGCCTGTCGGTTCGGTTGGCCATATACCGCGATGGCGAACCACAGCCGCAGGTCGAGGAAGTGCAGGGGACCGGTCCGGACGAACTTATCCACAGACTTTGCACCGCAGTAGGCGGGGTTATCACCGACCTCGGGGGTCCCCTTCCACAGGTTGCGGTCGTGGCGCTGATTCAGAATCTTCTGCACGCCAAATTCACTTGCGTCACCATTTCCGTTCTGGAGTCGGGTCGCAGCCTGAGAGTGGCGGATCGAGGACCGGGTATCGCTGATAAGGATCGTGCGCGCGAGCCCGGGTTCTCCACAGCGGACGACGCCATGCGCCGCGTCATTCCGGGGGTCGGTGCCGGCCTCTTTGTGGCAGCTGGACTGGCCGCAAGCGCAGGCGGTCGGCTCGACGTCAGCGACAACCTCGGCGGCGGCACGGTCGCCACTCTCTCGGTCCCCGATCCGGCTCGGCTCGTGGCGCCCGCGCCGGAGCAGCTGACCAGCTCGCATTCGTCGTCCAGCACCGGAGCCGCGGCGGCTTTTCGACCCCGACCCCCCAGCTCCCAGCTGACCGACGGCGGCAAGCGGATCCTGCTCCTCCTGGCCGAGCTCGGAGGAGCCGCCCTGGGCACCATCTGTGACGAGCTCCGCATCCCGCCCGACGAGGTCGAATCGGAGCTCGACGCGCTGCGTAGCCGAGGTCTCCTCGACCCGGCCCGCAGCCACCAGATGATCCTGACGGCGGCGGGGCTGCGCTACCTCGATGGGATCTTCGTCGAGTGAGCCAGCTCAGCCAGGAGCAGATCTGGTCCGCGGTCCAGGAGGAGCTCCGCTACCAGCTCGCCAAGCCCAGCTACGAGACCTGGGTGAAGAACACCTCCCTGCAGTCCTACGAGGGGACGACCTTCCGAATTGGCGTTCCCAGCAAGCTGGCCAAGGACTGGCTCGAAGACAGGTTCGCAGGCTTGATCCAGGAGACCCTGGTCGCCGTCACCGGCACCGAGGCGGAGGTGGAGTTTGTGGTCGCCGCCTCCAACGCCCGGCGTCTGGCTGAAGAGGAAGAGGGCGACGACCGGAGCTTCGCCGCCGAGGAGCTGGCGAGCGAGGTGCCGGCGATCCCCCAGAGCGAGCTCAACGAGAAATTTAAGTTCAGCTCCTTCGTCGTCGGCAACAACTCCCGCTTCGCTCACGCCGCCGCCAACGCGGTGGCCGACGCGCCCGGCCAGGCCTACAACCCGCTTTTCCTGTATGGCGGGGTGGGCCTTGGCAAGACGCATCTCATGCACGCGATCGGCCACGAGGTCCGTCGCCGTTTTCCCAAAAAGCGCGTCAGCTACCTCACCTCCGAGCAGTTCATGAACGAGGTCATCGCTTCGATCCAGACCGCTCAGATGAGCGACTTCCGCCACAAGTACCGGACCGTCGACGTGCTCCTCATCGACGACGTTCAGTTTCTGGCCGGCAAGGACCGCACCAAGGAGGAGTTCTTCCACACCTTCAACGCCCTCCACGAGATCAATAAGCAGATCGTCATCTCATCGGACCGGCCGCCCAAGGAAATTCCCACCCTCGAGGATCGCCTGCGGTCGCGTTTCGAGTGGGGCCTCATTGCCGACATCCAGCCGCCCGATTTCGAGACCCGGCTGGCCATCCTCAAATCAAAGCTCGGCTCCGGCGGCGGTTTCGTTTCCGAGGACGTGCTGACCTTCATCGCGCACAAGGTCCAGAAGAACATCCGCGAGCTGGAGGGGGCCCTGACCAGGATCATCGCCTTCGCGTCCATCCACCAGAAGGAGGTCGACGCGGAGGCTGCCGCGGTCCTCCTCTCGGACATCATCCCGGCTGCCTCCCGGCGCCCGATCAGCATCGATGCCATCCAGAGGGTAGTGTCCGACCACTACAACATCTCGCCCGAGGACATGAAAGGCAAGCGGCGCGACAAGCACATCGTGTTTCCGCGCCAAGTGGCGATGTACATCGTGCGCGAGGAGACGCCGTCCAGCCTGCCGGTCATCGGGCAGGCCTTCGGCGGGCGCGACCACACGACCGCTCTGCACTCGATCGAGAAGATCGCCAATGAGCTGAAGGAAGACGAGCAGCTCCGCTACGAGATCCAGTCCCTCCGCGAACGGCTCTACGCGGACCGCTGAGAACAGACAAGGAGAGGACGGATGCACAGCGCGCGGTGGAACCGGATGGGACTCCTCGGGAAAACCAGGCTCGCGCTGATCCCGTCCACAGGTTTCCTTTACCGCCTGGCTGGAAGGCGGCGGGTTTTCCTATACACTTTGCGACCCGGCGTCGAGTTCGCTCCCAACTCGCCCTTCACATCCTCCACAGGTCCTACTGTTACGCCGGCTGAAGACCAATACCGACTCAGCAGTGAAGTCGTGGGGACAAGGAGCAAGTCTTGAAACTGACCTGTATGCCTGGGCCTTTGGGGCAGGCGCTCCAGGCTGTGTCCCGCGCCATCTCGGCGCGGACCACTCTGCCGATCCTCAACAACATCCTGGTCAGCGCCACCGATCAGGGACTGGCCCTGACTGCGACCAATCTCGAGATCGGCATCCGCAAGCTGGTCCCTGCGGAGATCTCCGAGGAAGGCAGCACGACTGTCCCCGCCCGGCTGCTCACCGACTTCGTGAGCACGCTTCCCGACCAGGAGCTCTCGCTCGAGCTCGATGCTTCAACCCAAACGCTTGGCTTGCGCTGCGCCCGCTTCGACACCCACATCAAATGCATCGAGGCAGAGGAGTTTCCACCCAGCCCCCGGCCCGATGAGGGTGATCGCCTCGAGGTGCCTCTGGAGGAGATGTTGCGGGCGGTGGAACAGACCCAGATGGCGGCTTCGACCGACGAGGCGCGGCCGGTCTTGACAGGCGTGCTCTTCCAGATCCAGGGAGCCAACCTGACGCTGGCCGCCACCGACGGGCACCGCCTGGCCGTGCGGAAGCTGACCGCCAGCCGGGCCGACGACATCGACGCCAGCTTGATCGTGCCAGCGCGGGCCCTGGGCGAGCTTGGCCGGGCGCTGAAAGGCGAGGGCAGCCAGCTCGAGATCATCATCTCCAAAGCCCGCAACCAGGTCTTTTTCAGGGCCGGCAGCGCGGAGGTCAACTCGCGCCTGATCGACGGCAATTACCCCAACTACTCACAGGTTGTCCCCACCAAAAGCTCGACCGTGGTGTCGGCTTCGACCACAGACATGATCCAGACGGTGCGGGCGGTCTCCCTTTTCGCCAAGGACAGCGCCAATGTGATCAGGATCAAAACCGGCAACGGCGGCCTGGTTCTTTCCGCCACAACCAACGAAGTCGGGGACAGCCAGGCCGAGCTCGACGCCGGCCTCGAGGGCACCGACATCCAGATCGCGTTCAACGCCAGGTACGTGCTCGACGCGCTGAACGTTCTCGAAGCGGACAAGGTCGAGCTCCTCTTCAACGGCCCGCTCAGCCCAGGGCTGATCCGGCCGCCCGGCGAAGAGGACTACGTGTACGTGATCATGCCGGTCCGGGTGGCGATGTAGCGGCCGCCGGTTGAGGCTCGTCTCGCTCACGCTGCGCAACTTCCGCAACTACCCGCGACTTGAGCTCGAGCTTGCCCCCCAGCTGAACGTTTTCCTGGGTCGCAACGCCCAGGGCAAAACCAACCTCCTAGAGTCGGTCGCGATCCTGGCGCTTTCGTCCTCGCCGCGCGCCCGCCGGGAATCCGAGCTGATCGGGCCGCTCGCAGCCGAGGCCTTGGTGGAAGCCTCGGTCGAGCGTCACGGACGGCCACTCGAGATGGCGATGCGGATCTCGTCGGAGGGGGAACGGACCTCGAAAGCGATCCGCGTCAACGGCGCCCCGCGACGCGCGGTAGATCTCCCCGGCGAGCTGCAGGCGACGCTTTTCTGGCCCGAGGATCTGAGCCTGGTGAAAGGCGCCCCGGAGCACCGGCGCCGATTTCTCAACGAGCTCTTGGTCCAGGTCGAGCCGGGTTATGGGCGGGCGCTGGCGGCTTATCGGCGAGTGCTTGAGCAGCGCAACCACCTCCTGAAGAGGATCTCCTCCGGCCAGACTGAGCCGGCGCAGCTCGAGGTCTGGGACGAAGAGCTGACCCGGCTGACCGCGGTCATCTGCCGGGCCCGTGAGGAGGCGGTGACGGAGCTCCGGCCGCTGGCTGCAGCCAATCAGGCGGCCATCTCGCCGGGGGAGCGACTGGACGTTGCCTACGCCGGTCCGCCGGCCGATTTCGCGCAGGCGCTGGCGACCGGCCGGGCGGAAGACCTGCGGCGTGGATCGACCGGACTCGGACCGCACCGCGATGACCTGGTGATTCAGATCGGGGAGCAGGACGCGCGCAGCTTCGCCTCGCAGGGGCAGCAGCGCACGGCCGTCGTCAGCTTGAAGCTGGCGGAGTCGGACTTGATCGAGCGCCGCTCAGGGGAACGGCCCGTACTCCTCCTCGACGACGTGCTCTCGGAGCTCGACGCCGCGCGCCGGGCGGCCCTGCTGGCGCAGGTCGGCTCCGGCGGCCAGGTGATCGTGACATCGGTGGAGGCGGAGCCTTTCCCCGCCTCCTTGATCGAACTGGCGCGGGTGCTTTGCATCGAGGCCGGACAGGTGTCTGCCTGTGGATAGGCTGGGCAAGATTCTGCCGCGGGTGCTTGCGAAGCAGAAGGGGAGCGCACTGCTCGAGATTCGAGCCCGGCTGCTGTTCACAGAGATCGTGGGCCCGGCTCTGGCCGGCCAGTGCGAGCAGCTCCTCCTCCGTGGGTCGGTGCTGACCGTAGTAACCCAAAACCCAGCCTTGGCCCATCAGCTCCGGCTCGACACTGGGCAGGTGTTGGAGAGGTTGAACGGCGCCGGGCTCGGTCGCCAGATCCGAGAGCTGCGTGTCCGGACCGGGCGGGGGGCAGTCACTTGAGCCGCCGATGAGGCTATCGGCGGAGCAGAGGGCGGCGGCAGCCGGCCTTTTCGGTCCGGTTCGAGTGGTGGCCGGCGCCGGCACCGGCAAGACGGCGGTCGTGGCCGAGCGCTTCCTCCGCCAGGTGCGGGCCGGGACTGAGCCGACCTCGATCCTGGTCATGACGTTCACGGAGCGGGCCGCCGGCGAGATGCGCTCACGCATCGAGTCCAGGCTTGGAAGCTGGTCGGGCCAGCTCTGGGTGGGCACCTTCCACGCTATGGCCCAGGCGTTTCTACGCGAAGAGGGTTGGCGCATCGGCGTGCCCTTCAACTTTCGAGTCCTGATGGGCGCCGACCGCTGGATCTTCCTGCGCGAGCTGCTCTGGCGGACCGGCGACCCGGCGCTGGTGGGTGTCGAGCGGCCAGATGACCTCGTAGCGCCGCTGCTCAGGTTGATGGAGCGGTTCAAGCAAGAGCTGGTCCCGTTGGGCCGGGTCGAGGAATGGGCGAAAGGGGCGTCCGATCGTGAGCTGGGGGAGCAGCTGGCGGCGGCGGTGAGGCTCTTTCGAACTTATCGAAAGCAGACTCGCGCGGAGAAGCTGCTTGACTTCGATGACCTCCTGGTGCAGCTCGTGGAGCTGCTCAACCACCGTCCCGAGGTCCGCGAGCGCTTTGTAAAACGTTTTACATCGATCCTGGTCGACGAATACCAGGACTCCAACTTCGCGCAGGAGCGAATGGTCGAGCTGCTCTCGGGCAGCGGCAACGTCTGCGTCGTCGGCGACGACGATCAGAGCATTTACAGGTTCAGGGGTGCGTCGCTGGCCAGCCTGGAACGCTTCATGCGCTCCTTTCCCGGCGCCACCACCCGCACCCTCGGGCGCAACCGGCGCAGCACGGCCAACGTCGTCGCCGCGGCCTCGGCGCTGATCGCCAATAACCCGCGTCGGCTGCAGAAGTCGCTGAGCGCCGGCCGGCCCCCGGGCCCCCGGATCGCCGTCTGGCACTGCGCGGACAGCTTGGCTGAGGCCTTCGCCATCGCCGCCGAAGTTCAGCGGTTGGGCGCTCGCGGGATGCTCTTGCGGCGGATCGCCCTGCTGGTGCGTACCAACGCGCTGGCCCGACCTCTGGTGGCGGCCCTAAGGGCGGCGCGAATACCCCACCAGCTGTGGGGCGTGCGCGGCTTCTACCGGCGACCCGAAGTGCTCGACGCCATCGCCTACCTGCGCTTGCTCGATGACCCTGGAGATGAGGTCGCCCTGGCTCGGCTGGCGGCCAGGCCAGGTCTTGGCCTCGACGCCGAGGAGGTCCTGGAGCGCTTGCGCCAGGCCCGCGGGAACGGGAAGCAGCCGCTGGCAGCTGTGGAGGCCTCGACCGGCGGCGCATCCTGGGTCGCGGTCGTGCGGAGGCTCGTCGTGGCGAGCGCCCGGCTCGGGGTGGACGAGCTCTTCTTCGAGCTCATGAACCAGACGCGCTACCTGGACCTCGCGAGCTTCGAGTCGGAAGCCGACCGCCGCCAGGCGGCGGCCAACCTGGGCCGCTTTGCGGAGCTCCTGGCGGGCTACTGCGAGGGCGCGCGCGACCACTCCCTGCGGGCCTTCATGGCATACCTCGACCTGGTTCTCCTCTCGGAGACCGACGAAGAGGTCGCCGGCGCTGAGGAGGTTGAGGAGGCGGTCCAGGTCATGACGATCCACCAGGCGAAGGGCCTCGAGTTCGACGCCGTCTTCGTTCCTGCGCTGGTGGAGGGGCGGCTGCCCCACTCGCGCCGGCCCGACCGTTTCACTCTTCCCGCCGAGCTGGTCCCCGAGGCCCCTGGCCGCGAAGACCAGGTCGCCGAAGAACGGCGCCTCGCCTATGTGGCCATGACGCGCGCACGCGACCGGCTCTACCTGTCCTGGGCCGACCGCTACGACGGCGGCAAGACCTGGCGGCGGTCACGCTTTCTGGAGGAGTTGGAGGCGGCCGGCGCGGAGCGGTTCCGACACCGGCGGGTTGAAGCCGTCCCACCGGCGCCAGTGCCCGAATTGGCGGCCGGTGAATCCCCCGCCGCCGCAATTGCGCTCGCCGCCGCCATTCCGGGAGAGCCGCTTGCGCTCTCGTTCAGCGGCATCAGCACCTACCGCGAATGCCCCCGCCAGTATCGCTTCAGGTACGTCTACCGGCTGCCCCGCGCGGCCGACCCGGAGGCCGAGTTCGGCACCATCCTGCACCACGCCCTGCGTCGAGCCGGGGAGGTCAGACAAGCAGGCGGCGAGGTGGACGCGACGGCCTTGAGGAGAGTCCACGAGGCGGCCTGGGAGACGCTCCCCTACTCCGATGAGCGACGCCGACCAGCACTTAAGTCGCTTGGGCTGAGCCAGCTGGAGCGCTACCGGGCCGCCGGTGGTTTCGCGGCGACCCCGGCGCTGCTCGAGCAGGCCTTTTCGGCTCGGGTGGACGGCTGGCAGCTGCACGGGATCATCGACCGGGTCGACCCGCCCGAAGTAAGCCGAGGCTCCTGGCGGCTGCTCGACTACAAGACTGGTTCGCCCGTACCCGCCAGCCGGCTGCGCCGCGATCTTCAACTCGCCCTCTACGCGCTGGGCGCTCGACGCGCACTCGGGCTGGACCCGTTAGAGCTGGAGATCGTGTACCTGAAAGACGCCACCCGGGTAGTCGTTCCTGCCACCCAGGGCTTGCTCGAGGAGGCGGAGGGCATCGCGTCGGAGGTGGCGGACGGGATCCGACAGGGTCGGTTCGAAGCTCGTCCAGAGCGGCGCCGCTGCGCCCTCTGCCCCTACCGGCTGGCCTGCTCGGATGCCTTGTAGGCGGCGGCCACCCGCAGGCATTCGCGCGCGATGTCGAGGCTCGCATAAGGGTGCGAGATCTTGGCGGCGCGTTCCGCCATGGCGCGCCAGCTGGGGCTGCCGGGCTCGGCCAGCTCCCGAACCGCGGCCAGCAACTGGTCCGGCTTCGGTTCGTAGCGGCCAATGCCGGACTGCTCCACAAAGGTCACGTTTTGCGTCTCCTGGCCGGGCAGGTAGCTGGTCAACAGCATCGGCATCCCGGTCGCCAGCGCCTCTCCGATCGCTCCCGGCCCTGCCTTGCCCACCACGATGTCGGCTGCGCGCATGAGGTCGGGCATGTAGTCCACAAAGCCGAGGATCAACGCCCGGGACTGCCAGTTGATCCGGCTCAAGCGGCGGCGCAGCTTTTCGTTCCGGCCGCAGACGACGATCAGCTGCCAGTCGGCCTCGCGTCGAGCCAGGGCCCGTACCTGTCGGAGCAGCTTGCCCGAGCCCTCGCCCCCGCCCGCGACCAGGATCGTGAATCGGCTCTCATTGAGTCCGAAGCGGCGGCGCAGGGCTGCCTGCTCGCCCGGGGCGGGGGGCCGAAACCGGAGGTCGACCGGCAGTCCCAGCAGCCGCAGCCGGGACTCCGGCACGCCAGCCGCCAGGCACTCGGCGCGCGCCATCTCGGTGGGGACCACAACCAGGTCGGAGCGGGGGAACATCCACCCGAGGTGGAAGTCGACCAGGTCCGTGATCACCGTGACCAACCCGCGGGGGCGCTGGCCTCGCCTGATCGTCTGCCAAGCGACGTGATTGAGCAGCGGATGCACCGAGACGACGAGGTCGGGGTCGAACCCGGCCAGTTCGCGGGTCAGGACCTTGCGCACGTAGCCGCCGAAGACGCCCCGCACCAGAGCGAAAGCGGGCCGGTTGTTGAAGCCGTGGTAGATAGCGCCCCACAACGGCGGCGAGCGCTGGATGAGAGGCGAGTAGAGGCTGGCCAGACGCCGGACGAGGCGCGAAGAGGATTGTTCGCCCATGAGCGGGTCGAGCTGCTCCACACGAGCGTCGGGGTCCAACTGAAGGATCGCCATCTCGAGCGCGTGGGCGGCCGCGCGGTGCCCTCCCCCCGTATTCGAGTAGAGGATCAGGATTCGCGGCCCTGAGCCGCTCTGCGCGGGGGCCGGGTCGGCTATGAGCGCCTCCCAGCAAGCACCGTGCGCCGAACCCTGCGCTTAAGAACTGTGGTTGGGAGCCGGCTTGGGCGGTTCAGGATCACGCGGGCCCTAAATCATACGGAGGGAGTCGGGGCCGCCCGCGCCTCGCGACGCCCGGCCGGCGGGGAATAGCGGGCGGAAGGGTACGGTATTCACAGAGGTGCCTGCCCACGGCCGCGATTGTCATTTGACGCCCTCATGATCTCTGGCCAGACCCGCCTGGCGGTGCTGTCCATGCACACGTCTCCCACGGCTGCGCTCGGCCAGAGCGCCAACGGCGGGATGAACGTGTACATCAGGCAGGTTTGTACCGCTTTCAGCCGCTGCGGCATCGCCACCGACGTATTTACACGTCGCCTCAACGCGGACGACCCCGAGGTCGAACGGCTCGCGCCCTTGAGCCGCGTCGTTTACTTGCCGGCGGGCCCCTTCGAGACCGACAAGTACGGCTTGCTGGAGCGGGTCCCGGCTTTCGCCCGCTCTATCCTCGAGCACGTTGGCGAGCGCGGCCTTGAGTACGACCTCCTCTACTCGCACTACTGGCTGTCAGGGGCGGTCGCGGCCCGCCTGAGTCCCGCGCTCAAACTGCCCTGGGTACATACGGCGCACACCCTCGGCCTGGTCAAGAATCGGCGGCTGGCTCCGGGCGCCGAGCCGGAACCAGCACTCCGCATTGCGGTTGAGCAGGCAGTTGCCCGCAAGGCCGACCTCCTCATCGCCAGCACGGCCGTTGAGGCGGAGGATCTTGAGGACCTCTACGACGTCGATCCCGTGCGGATTACTGTTGTCGCCCCGGGCATCGACCCCTCCATCTTCGGCCCCATGGACAAGACAGAGGCGCGTCGGAAGATAGGCTACCCGGGCCAGCGGCTGCTGCTGTTCGTTGGCCGGCTGGAGCGGTTGAAAGGTGCCGAGGTCGTGCTTCGGGCGCTCTCCCAGTTGACCGAGCCCGGCCACCGCGACGTGCGTTTGCTGGTGGTCGGGGAAGATAGCCGGGACGCCGTCGACGGCGAGAAGGACCGCCTGCGGACGCTGGCGCAGGAGCTGGGCATCGCAGCTCGGGTCGACTTTTTGGGCCCGGTCGCTCATCACGAGCTGCCCTACTTCTATTCGGCCGCTGAAGCTTGCGTCATGCCCTCCTACAGCGAGTCATTTGGACTCGTTGGGCTCGAAGCTCAGGCCTGCGGATGCCCTGTGGTGGCCGCCAACGTTGCCGGCCTGGCCTCGGTGGTGCGCGAGGGCAGCACGGGCTTCCTGGTCGACGGGCATGACCCAGCCGTCTACGCCGACCGTATCAAGCGCCTGCTCGACGACGAGGAGCTGGCAGCCAAGATCGGTCGCCAGGGCGCCGTCGTCGCCCAACGCTATCCCTGGGCGCGCACCACAGATCGCATCTGGTCAGCCATGGGCTCGGTCTTGGAGCCGGCTCCCGCGGCCCGGGTGGCAAGACAGACCTAGCCTGGATCGGCGCTGGAACCCGGCCGCTGGGCCGCGATGTAAAACGTTTTACAGAGCGCCTCGGGAGGCATCGGTCAGGGCTCTCCCCAGTGCACTTCCCGGCAGGCGAACGGGAAGGCATCGGCGTCGAAGTGCGTGAGCCGGGCCAGGCCAGTCCCGTCCGCGTTCATGAGCCAGACCTGGGCGCTGGCCGGCGAGCCCGCGAGAAAGGCGATCTGATGCCCATCGGGAGACGGCCGGGGGCTCCAGCTATCTCCAGGTCCAGCGGCGGGCAGCGCCGCGGCCGTGCTCAGGCGTGGGGGCGGGAGGGCCGTATTGAGGCGGAAAAGGCGCGTTGAAGCCACGCCTGCCGCCTCAATCTCAGCGCTAAAGATGAGGTCGTTGGAGCCAGCCGACCAGACCGGCGGGCTGATGCTCCCCGTGGCAAGCGTCGCAGGCGTGCCGGCTCCGCCGAGAGACTTCACGCGAAGTTGCACAGTGGTGGCGCCGGCGCTCTCTTCGAGGTAAGCCAGGCGGCGACCGTCCGGCGACCAGGCGATAGCGCTGACAGGGAGCGCCTCCCGCTGGATGCGGTACTGGGCTCGCAGCGCCACGTCATAGCCGCGAATTTCGGCACCCCCCGCCTCGTGGACCGAAAACGCCACCCGCGCCAGGTCAGGCGACACCGCTGCCTCGTCGACGCCAGTCGCTATGTCCACCGTGGATGCATCGGGTAGCAGTCTCTTCAGGCGCTGACTGTCGAGATAGACGTAGCCAGCCGCTTCGCCGAGGTAAGCGGCCCAGGTAGCGGTGAAGGGGAGCCGCACCGGGCTGGAGCCGAGCGTCACCTGCTCCCAATGGCCGCCCGGTCTCCGGACTAGTAGGCCAAGACCGTCGGCGGTCCACAAAAAGCCGTCCACGGGGCCCGTCACGAGCTGGCGGGGAAAGCCACCGGAGTCAACCATCCAGACCCCGGTGCCGGGATCGGTGGTCGTCTGGCCGGCGAGGAACGTGATCACGCGTCGCAGAGACCGCACCGGGCCGGTCGTGAAAGAGAGTCGGGCAGTCGGAAACGAGTTGCCATCGACATCTTGTGCTCCGGCTGCGATCGTCAGCTCGTAGCGGCTGCTCGGGT
Source organism: Candidatus Dormiibacterota bacterium (assembly GCA_955652705.1). Classification (GTDB taxonomy): domain Bacteria; phylum Chloroflexota; class Dormibacteria; order Dormibacterales; family Dormibacteraceae; genus VBGR01. The sequence continues at coordinate 34,538 of CATPBK010000014.1, forward strand.
CGAGCAAGGTCTGCGGCGCGATGACAAGGCGCTTGGCATCCGCTGGATCGGATCGCACCGAGAAGGCCGCCGCCGGAGCGAAGGTCAGCGCTGAGCCAACGCTGGCCGGGTCCATCTCGCGGCTGAAGACGAGGGTCAGGAAAGCGGCCGGATCCACGCCATGGTCACCTGCTGCCGGCGTCGTCGATCGCAGCCCCGGCGGCGGCTCGGTGTGAAACTTCCAACTGTGGCGTAGCGGGTTGGACCTCCCTGAAGCGTCGCGATAACCCGGCGTCAGGATCACCTCGTACTCGGCATCAGGTCGCAGCGTCGCGTGGTTGTAGAGCAGAGTGCTGCCATCGGGCCAGGCAAGCTGGCCCGACGCCGCGGGCTTCAGGTTGAAGCTGGCCGCGACGGATGCCTTGTCGACGGGCCGGTCGAACTTGATCCGAACGGGCGCATTCGTGCGGACCTCTTGGGCGCCGCGCCCCGGGCTGATCTCCACGATCTGGGGCGGGCTGTCGCAGGCCGTGCTGAGGCTCGCCAGGATCAGGAAGGCCAGACCTGCCGCAAGTCGGGCGGCCACCAGCCGCGTTGACCTCAGAGGTAGGTCTGCAGGCGCGCTCGCATATCCTGCTCGAGCTTTACGAGCAACGCCGAGTCGACGAACAGCAGTGAGATCTGGCTGACCTGGGAGACCGCCTGATCAATGCCACCCTGAGACCGCTCAGCCGAGCCCAGAAGGTCCTTCACCTTCCGCGAGCGGGCGCCCAGCGCCTGGTCTGCCATGCCCTGCAGGTCAGCCACTACCGCCTCCCAGTCGGGCGGCGGTTTGGCGCCTGGCGGAGCGTCGGAGACGCGCGGCGGCTCGGGGGCCGGTGCCGGTGACTCGAATTCGGCTGGCGCCGCTGGTTCCGGCACCGGTGTGGCCATCGAATCGGTGAAGGCCGGCATGGTGGCGGTTTCCACCATTCGCGGCAGCTGTTCGGTACCTTTTTCGGTCGGTTCCGGCGGAGCCGAGCGCCCGGCCCGCGGGCGCTGGCCCACCACTTCGTCCACGTTCAGCGGGGGGCGTCCCGAGGCATGGTCCGCTCGCTTTACCTCGATCATCGCCTTCTCGTCGGCGCAGAGATCGAGCACGATCTTCGGGTCTTCGTCGATGGATCTGGATTCGCTGGTGTACGCGCCGGTCGCCTTTCCGTCCGTGAGGATCACGATGCCCGTCCCCCGCTCCGCACGCACCATGACGCTGCCGGTCAGCTTGCGGTCATGCAGGAACTTGAGAAGGGCGGGCATGTCCACCCAGGAGGCGTAGAGCTCGGTGTACACGGGTTGCGCAACGACCAGGTCGTAAAGGCCGTCCACAATTTCGCCGGGGAGCCCGACAACGTCGAGTACACCGTGCCCGTGCGTGACCTCGTCATTGAATAGATGCAGCGCTTGGCGGCCGCGGTCGACATGCTCGCCGGCGTCGAAGACGCACTCCTGAGCCTTGCCGTCCTTGAACAAGATGAGGCCGGTAGCGCCCTCTGTGAGGAGGCGCACGTAGCCCGTGTAGCCCTCGCTTTCTAGCGTCGTGATGAGTCGGGGAAAATCGACAAACGACGTCTTCAAAGAGTCATACACAACCTCGCCCGCCGGTACGGGAAACGGCTCCCGACCGTGCTTCGGGCTGGGCCGATGCTTGACTCCTTTGCGCACTGGCGCTTCCTCTTCCACCTGCACCTCCGCCTTCGCTTCTTCGCGCTCCGCGGGCTCGAGAGCGGGCTCCTCTGCGGCGGGTTGCTCGGCAACGCCCACTTCGCCGCCGGGCGCCAGGCCGTTCTCTCCCGCCGCGTTGACGAGCTCAGGGATGGTCATCTTGACGGTTTCATCAGCGGGCAGTTTGGCCTTGGCGTCGAACGCGAAGTCGCCATCTCCAAAGCTGAGCGCGCCCAGCACCGCATCATCGCCGGTATGCCCTTCGCCACTCGCGTGGAAGAGGTGCCCGAAGAGGAAGTAGAGCGTGTAGGCGGCGCCGTTGTTCTTGACTGTCAGCGTGCCCGTGGCGCGCTCCGTCTGCGCCCCCTCCAGGAGGGAACGCAGCGCAGTTTCCTTGAGCGAGCCTTTAGCCTGCAAGTAACTTCCCCAAATTCTGCAGCCTTTTCATGGCAAGCGGTGATCTCGGACCGCCGCCGAATCACGGCTAGTATAAAACCCGATGTCAGATTCGGGCGCCAGGGCGACACCGCCCGATCCGCCCGAAACAATCCGGCCCCACCGCCTGAGCCTGATCTTGGTTCGGCACGGTTGTTCCACCTGGAACACGGAGCAGCGCATCCAGGGCCAGCTCGATCCGCCGCTGTCCGAGCTGGGTCGGGAGCAGGCGCGGCGCTTGGCGGAGCGCTTGGCGGACGTCCACCTGGACGGGTTCTACACGAGTGATCTGCAGCGTGCGGCCGACACCGCTGGAGCGGTGGCGGAGCGGCTCGGACGCGCTCCGGAAAGAGTTCCCGCGTTGCGCGAAATCGCGCTCGGCGAGTGGGAAGGTTTGACCAGGGCGGAGATCACCGAGCGCTATCCAAAGCAGTGGCAGGCCTGGCTCAAGCAGCCCGACTGGGACATCGTGCCGGGCGGCGAGGGCACGCGGCGCTTTGAGGAGCGGGTCGGCCGGGGCCTGGACCAGTTGATGGAGCGGCACCCGACGGGAAGGGTGCTGGTCGTCACGCACGGCGGGGTCATCCAGGTCGCCCTCCTGCGCGTGGTGGGACGATCATCGAACGGCCTCTTTCCTTTCACTATCGAGAACACCTCTCTCACGGTCATCGAGGGACGTCCGCCTCGGATGGTCGTCTCGAGGGTGAACGACACCTGCCATCTGAACTGAGTGAAGCCGCCTGGGACGCCGAGCTGTCCCGGCTGCAGAGCCCGGCGCCGCTATTGCAGAGCTGGGCCTGGGGCGAGGTGCAACGGCGCGCCGGCTGGCGGGTGCAAAGGGTCCGGGTCGGCGAGTCGGGGCTGGCGTCGGTGCAGCTCCGGGGTCGGCCGCCCCTGGAGCGTGGTTACGTGCCGCGGGGACCCGTGGCCGCCGAGCCGGCGGCCCTTAGGGCGCTCGTGAGCTGGGCTCGGGAGCGCCGCCTGGCCCGGTTGCGGGTCGAGCCGGAGGCCGGCGCCGAGCTCGCTACGGAGCTGCGCGAGCTCGGGTTTCGGCCGGGACCTTTCGTTCAGCCGCAGCACACCCTGATCGTGCCGCTGGCCGACCCCGACCAGATGCTCGCCTCTTTCAAGCGCGGTACTCGCTACAACATCCGGCTGGCGGAGCGGGGCGGCATCACCGTGGTGGAGGGCCGCGACGCCGCCGAAATGGAGCGCCAGGCCGCCGCCAGCGCCTCCCGCCAGAGGATCAACCTGCCCAGCCGCGCCTACTTCGAAGTTCTCCTCGACCGCCTGCCTTCGGCGCGCACCTACATCGCGCAATTTGAGGGTGAGGCGGTCTCCGCGCTGCTCGTCGCTCACCACGATGGGCGGGCCTACGACCTCTACAGCGGGTCGAATGGCCGGAATGCCCGATTGAAGCCGGCTTATGCCACGAAATGGGCCGCCCTCACCGGCGCCCTCCGGGCGGGGTGTCGCGACTACGATCTGTGGGGAGTCTCGCCCGGACCCGACCGCTCCCACCCTTGGTATGGACTCTGGGAGTTCAAATCCGGCTTCGGCGGGGAGCTGGTCGAGTACGTGGGCTGCTGGGACCTGGTCCTCGGCGAAGTTCGCCACGCCGTGGCCGAGGTTGGAGAGCGCGCTCGCCGGCGGGTGGGCAAGCTACTTCGCAGGGGTGATTGATGAGCGGGCTCTCCTCCTCGGACAATCAGGTCGTGGAAGCCGAGGCGTCCGGGCCAGCGGAGGCCGTCGTCAGTCGCCGGATCCTGCTCGTTGACGCCGACACCTCATTCCGGAAGGAGCTGCGCCTAAGCTGCGAGCAGTACGGCTACCAGGTGGTCGAGGCGGAGACCGCCGCCGACGGCCTGCGCGAATTCGAAGAGAAGCAGCCGAGCCTGGTGGTGTTGGACGTGATCCTGCCCGACGGTTCCGGCTTCGACCTTTGCCGCAATATCCGCCGCCAGGACGCCCGAGTCCCGGTGATGATCGTCAGCAGCCGCGGCGAGGAGATCGATGTAGTCGTGGGTCTCGAGATCGGCGCCGACGACTACGTGATCAAACCGGCCCGGACCCGGGAGCTGCTGGCGCGGATCGCCGCCCACCTGCGCAAAGCCCGCCTCGATACTCAGGAGAGCAGCCCGGGCCGGCTCGAGTTCAAAGATCTCGCCATCGACATCAACGAGCGCCGTGTCTTCAAGGATGGAAAGGAGGTCGATCTGACGCACACCGAGTTTGACCTCCTGGCCTACCTGGCGACCCACGCCGGCAAGGTGATGAGCCGCGAGAAGATCCTGAACCACGTCTGGGGTTACGAGTATCCGATCGAGACGCGCCTCATCGACGTGCACATCCGGAACCTGCGCCGCAAGATCGAGACGAACTCCTCGCGGCCCTACTACATCCTGGCCGTGCCGGGAATCGGCTACCGGTTCACGAGCGCACGGGCATAGCCGGCCGCCGGCTCGTTACCAGCTCTTCGTAAACCTCGATCAAGCCGTCCAAGTTGCGGTCGAGAGAGAAGCGTTCCAGCACGCGCTGCCTCGCCAGGCGGCCCAGCTCGGGGATCAAGAAAGGCAGGTCGAGCAGCTGGCGGATGGCCATCTCCAGCTCGACCGAAAGGTTGGAAGGGTCGATCACGATGCCGGCCCCGCCCAGGGCTTCGCCGTCGCTGCCCACGTCCGTGGCGACGGTCGCCACGCCGCAGGACATCGCTTCCAGCATGGAAAGGGAAAGGCCCTCGACCGAGGAGGGCAGCAAGAAGGCGTCGGCCGCGCGCAGGATCGCGATGCGCTCCGACTCTTCGGCGATGTGGCCGGTGAAGATGACGCGGCGGTCGCGGTAAAAACGCTCCAGGCGGCGCCGTTCGGTTCCAGAGCCCATGATCAAGAGCTTGGTGGAAGCGGGCGGATCCGCGTGCAGGAACGCTTCCAGCAGGACGTCCACGTTCTTCTCGGCGTCGACCCGGCCCATGAACAGAAAGAGCCGCTCGGCGCCGAAGCGGCGCTTGCGGTCGGAAGGGCCGGGCGAGTATTTCTCGACGTCCACGCCGTTCGGGATGATGAGCAGGGTCCGGGCCGGTACGCCGAGCTTCAGGAGGACGTCGCGCTGGCTGGCCCCGAAGACGATCACCCTGTCGCACTGCTTCAGCGCCGGGGCGTAGAGGCGATAGGCGGCGCTGAAGACCTGCGCCACCACGTTGCGGCGGCGGTCGAACGCCACATGAAACGTGGCCACGAAAGGGATGCCGAGCTCCCGGCAGAGCTTGGGAAGGTCGAAGTCGAGGCTCGAGAACCAGAAGCTCGCGTGCACCACGTCGAACTCGTGCCGCCGGAGGCGGTCGGCGAGCTTGCGCTTGGCGCGCGGCGTCGAAAGGATGACGGTCTTGACGAGGCTGATCGAGTCGAGTGGGACCGACTCCTCGTCTTCGGTGGCACCATCCCGCGGCTGCCCGGTCCAGTCGCCGTGGTGGAAGAACGTGACCTGCAGGCCCTTCCGCCGGAGCCCAGCCGTGATTTCCCGAGAGTAGGTGGCCATGCCGCCCCCGAGCTTGGCCGACTTGTGACCCAGCCAGGCGACGCGCAGCCGGCTGCCGCTCATCTCCCCAGTATGTCGGGACGCAGCTCGCTTAACTGTTCACGAAGGAAGGCGCGGTCGCGAAGGCCGGGATGCGGGATCTGGAGGTCGGGCTCCGCCAGCTCCAAGTCGCCGAACAGGAGGATGTCGACGTCGATCTCCCGGGGACCCCAGCGGTAGGTCGGAGTGCGGCCCACGTCTGCCTCCACCTGTTTGGCAATAGCGAGCAGTTCGCGAGGGTTGCCGGCAAACTCGACCTCCAGTACTTGGTTCAAGAAGGCTGGCTGATCCGTGACGCCGAATGGCTCAGTCTCTTGGACCGATGTAAAACGTTTTACAAGGACCCCGAGTGCCTCCAGATGCGTCCTCGCCAGGTGCAGGTTCAGAGCGCGGTCGCCCAGGTTGGAGCCAAGCCCCAGGTAGGCGATCGTCACCGCAGCGCGGTAGCGACGCGCACGACCCGGAGCATCTCCTTCACGTCGTGGACGCGGACGAGGTCAGCTCCCCGCAGCACCGCCGCGGCGACCGTCGCTGCGGTGCCCTCGAGTCGGTCGCTAGGCGGCGCGTCATCCAGCAGCTTGCCGATGAATGACTTGCGCGACGTGCCCACCAGGACCGGCTGTCCGAGGCGTTGCAGCTCACCGAGCCGCCGCAGCAGGACCAGGTTCTGTTCCCAGGTCTTACCGAAACCGATCCCGGGGTCGACGATGACGCGCTCCCGGGCAACGCCGGCTCCAGCTGCCAGAGCGACACTCTCGGCCAGGCTCTCGATCACCTGGCCGACCAGATCGTGGTAGTGAGTGCCATCCTGGTTGTGCATCACGACCAGGCCGAGCCCACGCTCGGACGCGAGCTCCGCCAACCTTGGCTCGCGGCGTAGGCCCCAGATGTCGTTGATGACGCGCGCGCCGGCATCGGTCGCGGCCTGGGCCACGTCGAGCTTGCTGGTGTCGATCGAGACCGGGACGCCGGCCCGGGCGGCCAGTTCTTCGACCACCGGCAGGACCCGCCGGAGCTCCTCTTCAGCGGCGACCGGCTGATGTCCCGGCCGAGTCGACTCGCCGCCCACGTCCAGCAGGTCGGCCCCCTCGCGGGCGAGGCGAAGCCCGCGCTCGATCGCCTCCTTCGGATCGACCAGGCCCTCTCCGCTGAAGGAGTCGGGGGTGGCGTTGACGATGCCCATCACGAATACCCGGCTTCCCCACTCGAACTCCCGGTTGCCCAGGATCGCCCGCACCCGTCGAATTATCCTGTAGACCTTCGATGAAGCTTGCCGAGCTGGCCGCCGCCGTGCCGGGGGCGGTGATCGAGGCGGGCGGGGACGTCGAGATCTCGGGGCTCGCTTACGATTCCCGCGCTGTTGGACCGGGCGATCTTTTCGTGGCGGTCCGTGGTCTCACCGTGGACGGCCATTCCTTCCTGGCCGAGGCAGCAGGACGTGCCGCGGCCGTTGCGGTCGAGCGCATGAGCGGCATCCCGGCGGGCACACCGACCCTGCGTCTGCCTTCGACCCGCCGCGGCCTGGCGGAGCTGGCGGCCGCCTTCTACGGCTGGCCTTCGCGGCATCTGAAGATGGCCGGCGTGACCGGCACCGACGGCAAGACGACGACCACCCACCTGGCTGCGCACCTTCTGGACGCCTGCGGCCTGCCCTGCGGCGCGATGAGCACCGTCTCCTTCATGGCGGCTGGCCAGTCCAGCTCTAACGACACCGGCCAGACCACCATCGAAGCCCCGGAGCTGCAGGCCTGGCTGCGCCGGATGGCCGACCAGGGGCTTTCTCACGTCGTGGTCGAAGTCACCTCCCACGCGCTCGTCCAGCAGCGCGTCGGTGCCTGCGATTTCGACGTCGCCGCTTTCACGTACATCGGCCGTGACCACCTCGACTATCACCGCACCTGGGAGGACTACATCGCCGCAAAAGGGAGGCTTATCGACGTCACCTCCAGCGGCGCGTCAAAGGGCCTTCCCAAGACTGCGGTCTTGAACCGCGATGACGCTAGCTATGACGCGCTGGCCCAGCATCCGATCGAACGACGCTGGAGCTACTCTCTCGGCGGATCTGCGGACATCCGGGCAGTGGACCTGATGCCGGCTGCTGAAGGTTGGCGCTTCCAGCTCGCGACGCCCCTCGGCGAAGCGCCGGTACACCTCCCTCTCCTCGCCCGATTCAATGTCTACAACGCTCTCTGCGCGGCCGGGATCTGCCTGGCGCTCGGCGCCGACCTGGCTGGGGTGGCCGAAGGCTTCGGCAGCTTTCGCGGGGTGCCCGGGCGCTTGCAGCGCATTGATCTCGGCCAATCATTCACCGTCTATGTCGATTTCGCCCACTCGGCCGGCTCTTTGGCGAGCGCTCTGGCCGAGCTCAGGCCTCTGACCGAGAATCGTTTGATCGCTGTGTTCGGCACCACCGCCCGGAGCGACCACGACCGGCCGGGCATGGGCCGGGCGGCGGCGCTCGGCAGTGACTTCTTCATCATCACGACCGACGATCCGGTGGACGAGGACCCCGCCGAGATCGCGCGGGAGGTCGCCGCCGGCGTCGAGGCACGGTCGCCGGGCAAGGACTACGAGATCATCCTGGACCGGCGCACCGCCATCCGCCACGCCATTGAGCTGGCGCGCCCGGGCGACGTGGTTCTGCTGGCCGGCAAGGGACATGAGCGGTCCATGGTCACCGCGAAGGGCCGCGAACCCTGGGACGAGGTGGGCGAGGCGGAGGCCGCCATCCGGGAGGTGCTCCGGGCCTAACTGGGGCTGCCGCGGCCACCCCCGACCATGCGCACGATCTCGACCCGGTCACCGGCTTGTAAAACGTGGAACACGAAGTCGTCGCGGGCCAGAATCTCGCCGTTGAGCTCGACTGCGACCGCCCGCGGATCGGTGCCCAGCTCGCGTAGGTAGTCGAGCAGCGGGAGGGGAGCCTTCAGCTCCACGTCGCGCCCGTTGACGTGGACTGAGATCACTGGAAGAGCCTGACCGCGGCGAACCCGGCCGCCCCGGCGGCCAGGCACTCACGACCCCGCTCGCGATCGACGCCTCCGATGGCCAGGACCGGGACAGCGATGGCGGCTGCCAGCGCTGCGAGGGCGTCCAGGCCCAGTCCTGCTTGATAGGGGTGGCTGGGTGTCTCGAAGACCGGCCCGAAGACCACGTAGTCGGCGCCTTCCGCTTCCGCAACTGCGGCCGCGGCCGCCGAGTGGACGGAGCGGCCCACGAGGCGCTCCGGTCCCAGCAGACGCCTGGCTTCGGCGACCGGTAAGTCTGCCTCCGGCAGGTTGACGCCGGCAGCGCCGGCCGCCAGCGCGACATCCGCGCGGGAGCTGACCACGACCGGCACGGGCGACTCCGCCACGAGCCGCGCCGCCAGCTCCTCCAGATGGCGTGCGGGCATCCCCGGCGCTCGAAGCTGCACCAGACTAGCGCCCCGGGCCGGGGCTGCCAGAGCCGTCGCGAGGTCGGCGGTCACCGCCATGATGATTGGCCGGGCTAGGAGCGCCGGGAGATCCCTTCGCTGGGTGAGCTCGGCGCTGCCTCGGTGCGGCGCGGCATCCGGCCCGCGAGAAAGGCCTTGCGGCCGGCGTCGACCCCAAGTCGAATGGCCTCGGCCATCAGCGCCGGCTGCCCGGCCGCCGCCACCGCGGTGTTGACCAGAACCGCGTCGGCCCCCATCTCCATGGCCTGGGCGGCGTCGGAGGCGGTTCCGATGCCGGCATCGACAACGACCGGGATCTGGGCGCCCTCGATGATCAGGCGGATCTGGGACGCGGTTTCGATGCCCTGGCCAGAGCCGATCGGCGAGCCGAGCGGCATCACCGTCACGGTCCCGATCTCTTCCAGCTTTCGGGCCAGAACCGGGTCGGCGTTGATGTAGGGCAAGACCGCGAAGCCTTCCTTGACCAGGATCCGAGCGGCCTGCAACGTCTCTTCCGGGTCCGGGAGCAGGTAGCGCGGGTCCGGGATGACCTCCAGCTTGACCCAGTCGGAGAGCCCCATGGAGCGGGCCAGGCGAGCGATCCGAATGGCCTCCTCCGCAGTCTGGCTGCCGGCCGTGTTGGGCAGGATGCGATAACGCCGCCAGTCGATCACGTCGAGGATGGTCCGCTTCCTCGCGTTGTCAAGGTCGAGCCGGCGCAGGGCGACGGTGACCAGCTCGGCGCCGGAGGCGTCCAGGGCCGCCAGCATGTCTTCCTCAGTGCGGTATTTGCCGGTCCCGAGGAAGAGCCGCGAACGAAGCGGCTGGCCGGCGATCACGAGGCGGTCCTGGGTCAGGGTCTGCACGGTTAAAGCTTACCCACCGGCCAGCGGCCGCCGAGCTGGCAGGCCCGGGCGTCGGGGGTACTCCGGCGGGGTCGACCGCTCCTTCGAGACCACCACCACCACCCCGGACGACCTCGCGGCTGAGGGCGCGGGTGCCACCTCGCGCAGCCTGCCGCCGAGCTGCTCGATGACGGGCACCGCGAGCCTGACCTCCTCCTCTGCGTGGGCCTTCATGGCGAGCAGGCGGCCGCCGACCCGGACGAAGGGCAAGCAGAGCTCGGCCAGGACTGGCATCGGCGCCAGCGCTCTGACCACCGCCACGTCGTAGGCCTCCCGGTGCGCCGGCGAGCGCCCGGCCGCCTCCGCACGAGCGCGCAGGACCAGCACACCGCTCAAGGCCAGGCTGGCCACCGCCTGCTGCAGGAAGGCAGCCTTGCGTCCGTTCGCCTCCAGCAAGGTCAGGTCGAGCGCCGGCCGGGCCAGCTTGAGCGGCAGCCCGGGCAGGCCGCCGCCGCTGCCGACGTCGATGACTCGGCCAGATTCGGGCAGGAAATCGAGCAGGACCAGCGAGTCTTCGACCAGAGCGCGGTCGGGGCGGCCGAGAAGGCCCGGCCAGGCTGCGAGCAACTCAAATAGAATCTGGTCCATGCCGATCTACGAGTATCGATGCGAAGGCTGCTCGGGGAGCTTCGAGGTGCTCACCTCGTTCGGGAACCGCGAAGGGGCGCAGGCCTGTCCAAGTTGCGAGTCGACCCGGACCAAGGTGCTCGTATCCAGCTTCGCGGCCTTCGGGGGCTCGGAAACGGGCGAAGGTCCGGCCAGCCTGGGCGGAGGCGGCTGCGGGCCCGGCTGCTGCGGCGGCAGCTGCGCCGTCAACTAGCGCCCGAGCAGCCCGCCCCAGACTTGCTCTTCCCGATCACGTATCGGGTGAACGCCCGCGGCCACCTCGAGATCGGTGGCTGCGACCTCGCCGACCTTGCCGCCGCGCACGGCACCCCCCTTTTCGTATATGACGAGGCCACGGTCCGCCAGCGGGCGGCGGAGTTCGTCAGCGCGATGGGAAAGGCGGGCCGTGTCCTTTACTCCGCCAAGGCATTCGCCAGCCCCGGCTTCTTGCGCGTCGTGGCCGAGGAAGGCATGGGCGCCGACGTCGTCTCCGCCGGCGAGCTTGAGCTGGCGTTGAGGGCTGGCCTGAAAGGCGCCCAGATCTTCTTCCTGGGCAACAACAAGAGCGCTCAGGAGGTCGCTCTCGCCTACCGCGCGGGAGCGACGCTTGTCATCGACGGAGCCTACGAGTTCGAGCTGCTCCAAAAGGTGATACCGGAAGGCGAGCGAGCCAGGGCGCTGGTCCGGATCTCGCCCGGCGTCAAGCCGGACACCCACGACTTCATCTCAACCGGGCAGCTCGATTCCAAGTTCGGCTTCTCGATCGAGAACGGCCAGGCCCGCGCGGCTATCGAAACCGCGCTCAGGCACCCACGCCTTGAGCTGGTCGGCCTCCACTCACACATCGGGTCGCAGATCTTTGATCTGCGCGGGCACCAGGCCGCGATGGACGTGATGCTCGACCTGCTGGTCGAGCTCAAGCGGGACCTCGACTACCAGCCGGCCACCCTCGGCGCCGGGGGTGGGCTCGGGATCGCGTACACGCGGGAGGACGACCCACCGACTCCGCGGCAGTTCGTGGAGGTGATCCGTTCCGCCCTGGCCGCCGGGTCCGACCGCCGCGGCTTGAAGCCGCCGCAGCTGGTGATCGAGCCGGGTCGCGCTGTCGCCGGGCCGGCCGGCGTCACCGTCTATACGGTCGGCTCGATCAAGGACATCCCGGGAATCCGGCGCTACGTCGCGGTCGACGGCGGGATGGGCGACAACATCAGGCCCAAGCTCTACGGTGCCCGCTACGAGGCTGTCAAAGTGGACGAGCCGGAGGCGGCCGGCGGCGAGCTCGTGACCATCGCCGGCAAGTACTGCGAGTCGACCGACATCCTGATCAGCGACATCCGCCTGCCTGCCCTCCATCCCGGCGACCTGCTCTGCGTGCCGGCTACCGGCGCTTACTGTCTGGCCATGGCCAGCAACTACAACGGCATGCCACGCCCGGAGGTGGTTATGGTGGCCGACGGGCGCGCCCGCGTGATCCGGCGTCGCGAGACCCTCGACGACCTGCTTGCAACCGAGGTGTTCTAAGCCGCGACCTACTTCGTGACGCTGACCGGGCAAGCCGCGCCCTCAGGTTGCGGTTACCGATCCTTCCAGCCCACCTTGGCGCCGCTGCGGGCCGCGACCAGGCCGGCCAGGATGGAAAGTGCGATCTCGGGGGCGGAGCGGGCTCCGATCTCGAGTCCGACCGGGCTCCGGATGGAGTCGACCGCCACTCCCCGACGGCGCAGCTCCGCCAGGTGGTGCGCGGTGTGGCGCCGGCTGCCCATGACGCCGACGAAGCGCGGCTGCCGGCGGAGGATGCGCTCGAGCTGGTCGGGGAGGTCGGGGTCGTCGTGGTCGGTGTGGACCACATACGCGCCGGTCGGGACCTCCTCTGGCAGCTCCGTGACCGCCCGGAAACCGAGCTCGCGGCCCCACCTGACGAGGGCTTCGGCGACGGGGGTGCGCCCAAGCACCACGAGTAGCGGCACCGGCGGGTAGGGCTCCAGGTAGACCTCGATGCTGCCCAGGTCGTGGCGGTAGGTGCGCAGCTCCGGCCGGCCGGTCCTGAGGACTGGAGCGGCGTCAGCTCGTGCCGCCGCGTCGAACTCGGAGCAGCCAAGGGTCCCCGCCAACGCGCCGGTCCGGTCCAGCAGGATCTTCTCGCCGGTCCGCGCAGGTGGCTCACCGGCGACCCGCACCACCGTGGCCATGACCACCTCCTCGCCGGCCTCGCGGCGCCGAACCAGCTCGGACTCGACGTCACTCACACCGGGGCCCGCGCCAGCCGGCCGACCACGGACACGATGATGTCCGCCGCCCGCTCGACCTCGTCAAGGGTGGTTTCGTAGCCGCAGGTCAGGCGCAGGCTGCTGAGCGACTGCTCCAGCGAAAAGCCCATCGCCAGCAGCACGTGGGAGGGGTCCAGCGATCCGCTGGCGCAGGCGGATCCGCTGGAGACGGCCACGCCGGCCAGGTCGAGAGCGAGGAGCAGGTCTTCACCCCGGATCCCCTCGAAGATCGCGCTGGCGTGGTTGGGCAGCCGCGGCTCTCCACCGCTGAGCTGGCCGCCGGCGGCGACCAGCGCTTCGGAAAGCATAGCGGCCAGTGGGGCGACGGCCGCCGCGCGTTCACCGCGTTCTCGAGCGCACACTTCCAAGGCCACCGCGGTGGCGGTTGCCGAACGGACGTCCTCGAGCCCGGCGCGACGCCCGCGCTCCTGGGGGCCGCCGTACTGGAGGGGCTCCAGGAGCACCCCGTCCCGGACGTAGAGAAGGCCGCCGCTCCCGGCTCCCAGCTTGTGGCCGGAAAAGGCGGCCAGGTCTACGCCGGCAAGATCGATTTCCAGCCATTGCGGGCCCTGGCAAGCGTCCAGATGCACCAGGGTTTCTGGCGCCGCGGGCCGCGGCTGCAGAGTTCCGACCTCGTTGTTGGCGACGGATGTGGAAAGCAGGCTGACACCGTTCGGGAGTGCACCCGAGTTGCGCGCTTGTGCGTCCACCGGCAGCAGCTGGAGCTCTCGGCCCTCGAGCTGGAGCCGCCGGCAGGCGCCCAGGACGGCCTGGTGCTCCGCAGCCCAGGTGACGACGGCTCCGGTGTTTCGGCGGCCTGCGCCCAGCAATGCCAGGTTGATC
>CATPBK010000015.1 GCA_955652705.1 Candidatus Dormiibacterota bacterium
GAGTAGGGGTCGGGCTCGGCGTCGGCAGGGGACTCGGACTCGGCGACCGTGAGGGCGTCGGCGTCGGCGCCGGAGTCGAAGCCGCCGGTGCCGACGATGTGGGTGTGGGGGCTGCCGCGATCGCGGTCGGCATCAGCAGCACCACCGCCGCCGCGGCAAGGGCGGCCGAGCACGCCAGGCGGAGGGCTTTCTTCATCTCCAAAGAAGGCGGAATGCTACAGGGGTCACAAAGACATATCGGCTATACCGGAGGCCAGGGCACGGACCAGCCTGAGCTCGGGCTCGGAAACCGCCAGCCCGGCTCCAGGACCGACGCCAGCCGCCGCCGCAGCACGGCCAGCTCGCGGCGGCTCAGCAGCTCGCCGAGCTCCGCCGCCAGCGGCCCCGAGTCGAGCGCCTCCGCGCCACGCGCCAGGTCGCCACGCAGCCGCGCCGGCAGGCGCTCCCCAGAGAAGTTCCAGATCACCGTCCGCAGCTTCGGGTCGGCGTTGAAGGTCAGCCCATGGTCGATCACCCACAGCCGCCCGCGGGGGTCGAGCAGGCAGTGACCCGCCTTGCGGTCGGCGTTGTTGGCGATGACGTCGAAAAGGGCCACCGGGAGGAGCTCCTGTTCGCGTTCCTCGCGGATCTTGAAGTAGTCCTCGCCGGGGCGCGAATCGACGAAGACCTGCAGCGCCCCGACGCCCATGGGGGCGTCTTGCCGGGTCACGGTTGGCGGGATCGCCGGCCAGCTCAGGAAACGCGCCAGACGGTAGGACGCCACCTCCCGCCGGTGCAGGGTGCCAGACGGGAAATCCCAGAGGGGCGACTCGCCGCGCGCGGGCTTGTAGACCGCCAGGATCTCCCCGCCGGGCCCGGAGACGCGCGCCAGGAACGTGTAGTTGCTGGAGTTCGGCAGCAGGCCCAGGACGGCGACTTCCGGGCAGGCGAGCAGGCGCCGCTCGGCCTCCTCGAAAGAGAGCTCTTCGGCTGGCGGCTCAGAAGACGGGTCGCGACCCATTGGAGGCGGGGCAAGGGTGCCCGGCGGGGTCGATGGGGAGACCACAGTACTGGCAGGTGGGGCGGCCCGCCGCGAGCACCAGCTCAGCCTGCTCGACGAAGCCCCGGACCTGCTCGGGCGTGACCCAGACGCGTGCCGTCGCCGCTTCGGACCCGGTACCGGACGCCGGCTCGACCAGCTCGCCCGGCTCCAGAAGCGGAGCCGGCGGGTCTTCGCTCTCGCCCTCGACCTCAAGTTGGACTTCGCGAGCCACGATCACAAAGCGGCGCCGGCTGTCGTGGTAGCCGAGCCCGAGCTCTCCGACCGCCCAGTCCGGCTCGCCCAGCGGGGGGTCCGTCACGACCGTGACGTCCTTCTCCTCCGCCAGCTCGCGCTCCGCGAGCAACTGCCGAGCACGTGTCACGAGGCCTTGGACATGAAACTTCTCGCAGGCCAGGGTCATCGTCTCACCGCCGCCGCGGGCGACCAGGAAGAAGCGACGCTGGCCGGGCTCGCCCTGGGCGGCGGCCGCCAGCAGATCGACAGATTCGAGCTCGAAGCTCCGGGAACCCAAAGCTAACTAAGAGTAGTCGGGCGCTAGCAGGGGTCTGGCGCGGCGCTCAGGCGGGTTCCGAGGCGCTCGCTGCCGCTGTGGCGGAAGCCGGCTCGACCTTGGCGGAGGCCGCTCGGCTCTCGATGAGCGCGGTCAGCCGCTTCCGATTGATAAGGACGAACTTGTGTACGGTGTCCTTCGCATCCAACCGGACCGTGTCGACGATGGGCTGCACGCGAGCCTGGGTGACACCCAGGAAGCGGGCGCGCACCGTTCGGTGCCAGGAGGCGACGGTCTGCTCGAGGGGCACGGTGATGAATCCCGTCACCTGGAGGGGTCCGCAGTAGAGCTTCACCCGCACCCGGCGGCCCGGGGCCCGCAGGTCGTTGCGACCGACGTGGTTCTCGGCGGTCGGGATGATGAGGAGCAAGGCCTCGCGATTGAGAGACAGGCTGGACACCTCCTCCCAGAGCCCGGCCGGTTCGTTATGGACCCTGATCTGGGCGACGTCCAGGTCTAGCAGGTCGTCCTCGTCGTTGGCCAGGTCGGAGACCCGCTTGGCCGTCCGCATGATCACCTTGCCCTGGACTTCCAGGTAGGTCCCGCCCAGCTCCGCCAGGGCTCCGATGTGGGCCACGTGCAGGTCGTCCAAGGCGGCGACAAGGATAGGGCCGCCGGGTTTGTCCGTCCAGCCGCCTGGGAAAAAGTAGGCTAGCTGTGCAAACCCAAATCAAAACCCAAACCCCCGGAGGTACGAATGGCTAAGACAGTCGGTATCGACCTCGGGACGACGAACTCCGTCATCGCCGTCATGGAAGGTGGCGAGCCCACCGTCATCCCGAACTCGGAGGGGGCTCGGACGACGCCGTCGGTGGTCGCGTTCACGAAGTCCGGCGAGCGTCTGGTCGGGCAACTGGCGCGCCGTCAGGCCGCTGTCAACCCCGAGAACACCATCTATTCGATTAAGCGGTTCATGGGCCGCAAGTACAGCGAAGTCGAGAGCGAGCGGAAGATCGTGCCCTACGACGTCAAGGCGGGCAAGGACGACCGGGTCGTCGTGCACGTCCCCAATGGCGGGAAGGATTTCACGCCCGAAGAGATCTCGGCGATGATCCTCCAGAAGCTCAAGGCCGACGCCGAGGCATACCTCGGCGAGAAGGTCACCGACGCGGTGATCACAGTCCCGGCCTACTTCAACGACTCCCAGCGCCAGGCGACCAAGAACGCCGGCCAGATCGCGGGCCTGAACGTGCTCCGCATCATCAACGAGCCCACCGCGGCCTCGCTCGCCTATGGGCTGGACAAGAAAGAGAACGAGACCATCCTGGTCTTCGACCTGGGTGGCGGCACCTTTGACGTGTCGATCCTCGATGTCGGCGACGGCGTCTTCGAAGTGAAGGCGACCAACGGCGACACCCACCTCGGCGGCGACGACTATGACCGCCGCGTCGTCGACTGGATGGCCGAGGAGTTCAAGAAGCAGAACGGCATCGACTTGAAGTCCGACCGGCAGGCGCTGCAGCGGCTCACCGAAGCCGCCGAGCGGGCCAAGGTCGAGCTCTCGAGCCGGCTCGAGACCACCGTCAACCTGCCGTTCATCACGGCCGATCAGACTGGCCCCAAGCACCTCGAGATGACGCTCACGCGCGCCAAGTTCGAGTCGCTGACAGCCGACTTGACCGAGCGCTGCCGCGGTCCTTTCATGGCCGCGCTGAAAGACGCCGGTCTCACGCCCCAGCAGATCCACGAAGTGGTGCTGGTGGGAGGCGCGACCCGGATGCCCGTGATCCAGCAGCTGGTCAAGGACCTGAGCGGTGGCAAGGAGCCCCACAAGGGTGTCAACCCGGACGAGGTGGTCGCCGTCGGCGCCGCCATCCAGGCCGGCGTCCTGAAGGGCGAGGTGAAGGACGTCCTCCTGCTGGATGTGACGCCTCTTTCGCTGGGCATCGAGACGCTCGGCGGGGTGGCCACCAAGCTGGTCGACCGCAACACCACCATCCCGACCTCGCGCTCCCAGATCTTCAGCACCGCAGCCGACAACCAGAGCTCGGTCGAGGTGCACGTGCTCCAGGGCGAGCGGGAGATGGCGCGTGACAACCGCACGCTCGGCCGCTTCCACCTGGACGGGATCGCGCCCGCCCCGCGGGGCATGCCGCAGATCGAGGTCACCTTCGACCTCGACGCCAACGGCATCCTGAATGTAAAGGCCCAGGACAAAGGCACCGGGCGGGAACAGTCCGTGACGATCACCGCCTCTTCGACTCTGAATAAGGACGAGGTCGAGCGGCTCGTCAGGGAAGCCGAGGCGAATTCGGCCGAGGACCGCAAGAAGCGGGAGGAGATCGAGACCCACAACCAGGCCGACCAGATGGTCTACCAGGCGGAGAAGACGATCAAAGAAAACCAGGACAAGATCCCGGCCGACCTGAAGACGGAGGTCGAGGGCAAGCTGGAGGCGGTCAAGACCGCCACCAAGGGCTCCGACCTGGACGCCTTGAAGCGCTCGATGGACGAGCTGAACGAGTCGCTCCAGAAGATCGGCCAGCACATCTACCAGGCCCCCGGTGATGGTTCCGGGCCGGGCCCGGAGGCCGGCGCGGGCGACAAGCCGGGCAGCCAGCCTGGCCATGACGACGCCGACGTCGTCGACGCCGAATACAAGGAAGTCAACTAAATCAACTAGATGGAGCGTGCCCACGTAGGCCCGGGCCCCGAAGCCCGGGCCTTCTTTTTTGCGGTCCCTTTTTCTACTTGGTTCACCCGCTCTTGGCGTCGGGTATATACGCTCCCGAATGGTGACGGCCAAGGACTACTACAAGACTCTCGGCGTGGACCGCAAGGCGACGCAGGACGAGATCCGGTCCGCGTTTCGGAAGCTGGCGCGCAAGTACCACCCGGACGCGAACAAGGGGAACGCGGACGCCGAGAAGAAGTTCAAGGAGATGAGTGAGGCCTACGGCGTGCTCTCCGACACGAAGAAGCGGGCCGAGTACGACAATCCTGTCGCGCAGTTCCGGAGCGGGGGGAGCGACCCGTTCGCCGGCCGCGACCCGTTCGGTGGCGCCGGCTTCGGCGGCCAGAACGTCGAATGGCGCTTCGAGGACGTGGGCGACCTGGGTGACATCTTCGGTGGCATCTTCGGGCGCGCCCGGGGCGGACGCGCGCGCACCGAGCCGGCGGCAGCTCCGGTGACGGAGATCCCGGTCGAGCTCAGCATCCAGGAGGCGATCAAGGGCGCCAAGCGGCTCGTCACCTCGGCGGATGGGAGCCAGATCGAGGTGACCTTTCCGCCGGGCGTAACTGATGGATCCAAGGTGCGCGCCAAGAACCACACGTTCGTCGTACGCGTCCGTCCTGAGAACGGCT
This sequence comes from Candidatus Dormiibacterota bacterium, assembly GCA_955652705.1. GTDB lineage: Bacteria > Chloroflexota > Dormibacteria > Dormibacterales > Dormibacteraceae > VBGR01. The sequence continues at coordinate 4,899 of CATPBK010000015.1, forward strand.
GGCGCGCGGAGGGCCGGGATCTTCACGGCGAGCTGCAGGTTCCCGACCACACCGCCGTGCTCGGCGGTGAGGTCACAGCCACCACGCCGACCGGCCGGGTTTCGGTCAGAGTCCCCGCGGGCAGCGCCGCCGGACGGGTGATGCGGCTGCGCGGCAAGGGCATCCCAGGCTTGAAGGGCGGGCCACCGGGCGACCTTCTGCTGCACTTGAAGGTGACCGTGCCGGACAACCCGACCGAGCAGCAGAAGAAGCTCTACGACGAGCTGCGCAAAGCTTCGGCAGGCTGATCGGACCGGCGTAGGAAGGCGGTCCGGTTGCGCCGCCAGCACCAGGCGGTGAAGACGACCAGGGCGGCCAGCAAAAGCAAGGCCCCGGCCACAAAGGCATAAACGGACGCGCGGCCGGCTGCCAGCCCCGGACCCAGGGCGGCCAGGTCGACGGTCGCGGCGCCGTTGACCCAGCCGAGGATGGCGACCGCGCCCAGGAGGAAGCGTGCCGCCCAGGCCTTCTCGGACCTGCTCATCTGCCGCCACTCGAAGCGGTGGACGCGCGCCGGCAGATGCGCCTGGAGGCCAAAGGCGCGGCGGGTGATCAGGAACCAGGGCACGATCAGCACCAACCCGACCGCCCCGGTCGCCCAGACCGCGGGGTTCGGGTAGAGATCGACCGCGCCGGCCCAGGCCGCCAGAGGCAGGAGGAAGAGAAGGCTCGCTACCGCGGCCACGGCCGTGGCCCCGTAGCGTTCGACGACCGCCAATTCGAATGGGGTGGCCTGCTTGGCCATGGCGTCAGGATATTCGGGTGTTCAGCAGCCGAGCCTTCAGCGCGCTGGCCGGTATCGGGAGCCTGCTCGTCCTGACCGCTTGCGCAGCGCCGCGATCGGGCGGCGTGACCAGGGCTTCGCCGTCGCCTTCAGGTCCGGCCGCGGCAGCTCCCAGCCCGACCCCGCCCACGACCTCGGCCGCGGGCACGCCGGTCTACGACCACGTCTTCGTGATCGTGATGGAGAACCACTCCTTCAGCCAGATCATCGGGAACTCCGCCGCGCCGTACATCAACAGCCTGGCCGGCGCGGGCGCCCTCGGAGGTGCGTACGCGGCGATCGGCTACCCGAGCCTTCCGAACTACCTGGCGCTGACCGGGGGCAGCACGTTCGGAATCAGCTCCGACTGCACCAACTGTTGGATCGCGGCCCCGAACCTGGCCGACAGCATCGACGGCTCGGGACGGACCTGGAAGGCCTACATGGACGGGATGCCTTCACCCTGCTTCATCGGCAGCGCGGGTTCGTACACGCAGAAGCACGACCCGTTCGTCTACTACAACAGCATCCGGCTCAACGCCGACCGCTGTGCGCAGGTCGTGCCCTATACGAGCCTCGCCGCCGACCTCGCGTCAGCCGCCACCACCCCGAACCTGGCCTGGATCACGCCTGACGGCTGCCACGACATGCACGACTGCACCGTCGCCGCCGGCGATGCCTGGCTTGCGGCCCAGGTCCCCGCTCTCCTCGCGTCACCGGCATTCACCACGCGTCGCTCGCTGCTGCTGCTGGTCTGGGATGAGGGCGATCCTGCCAGCGGGAACCAGGTTCCCATGATCGCGGTGGGGAGCCGGGTTCGCGCTGGCTACATCTCGAGCACTCGCTACGACCACTACTCGCTGCTGCGCACGATCGAGGACTCCTGGGCCCTCGCGCCGCTGGCCAGGGAAGGCGGTTCGGGTCCGATGTCGGACCTCTTCGTCCGCTAGCGCTGGGTGGTAGTCTGGGGAGCTTCGTCCAGCGACCCCGTCCGCCACTGAAAACAGGGGAGGTACTTTTTCAATGCAGTTCGCAGTGCTGACTCGCGCCAACACCGCTGTCAACGTGCCGCCGGCAGTCGCCATTGGGCTTGCGCAGAAGACCTTCGAACAAATCGCCGCCGGCAAAGAGTCGCGCATCAAGGCCGTCTACCCCTTCGCCGGGCAGCGAGCGGGGATCCTCATCATCGAAGCCCAATCCGGCGAGGAGCTTAATGAGGTGATCGGCAGTCTTCCCTTCTTCCCGATCGTGAACATCGAGATCCACGCCCTCGGATCGGTGCAGTCCGCGCTGAAAGGGATCGAGCAGGCCCAGCGCCAGATTGCCGAGATGGGGCCGGCCCTGGCCGGCAGCCGCTAGCCAGGCTCCGCCAGTCCGGTAGAGCACCCGCCCGCGATCGCCGTGCGCGGCGGGTGCTTCTTTTTTCATTGCGCTGGAGCCGACGGCGAGATTCGAACTCGCGACCTGCCACTTACGAGGCGGCTGCTCTGCCAGCTGAGCTACGTCGGCGCGGCGCACCGATACTAGTGGACCGCAGCGGCGGGGGGCATAGCAGCCCGGAGGGCAGCTTGCCGGCCGCCGAGACCGTAGGTGCCTAGGATGGGGTGGCGCGCCAGGCAACGCATCCGAAGATGCGTGACGACGCGTGCCGGGCCCCCAGCCAACAGCATCAGCGCCGAAGGCGTCCGGCGGAAATGAGCGGCCGGATGCCAAGCACCCCGTCGCTGCGGTCCACTATTCAAGGGTGTCCGAACCCAAAGTCGAGCGGCTCCGCGCGTCGGACTATCCACTCGTCAAGCCGCTCCTGCTGGAGCTCTATGAGAGCGAGCAGCCGCACTACGCCGACCATCCGCAGCTGAGCCGGACCGAGCTGGAGCAGGTGGTGAGCGGCATCCCGGCCGGCTTCAAGGGCGAGAACGTGATCCTGGCCGTCCGCGAGGCGAGCGGACTCGCGGGCTTCTGCTGGTGCGTGCTCTTCGATCCCGGCACCGGGCTGGAGGGCGAGATCGCCGAGCTCTTCGTGGCCGCAGAGCAGCGCGGGTCCGGCGTCGGCAAGGCTCTGGTCGAGGCGTCTCTCGACCTCTTCCGGGAGCGGAGAGTCACGCTCGCCTACGTGTGGACGCGCGAGGAGAACGAGGCGGCGGTCGGCCTCTACCGGCGCGCCGGCTTCGAACCCAACCGGCAGCTCGTCCTCACCTGGTACCCGACGTCCGGAGCCTGAAGGGCTGGACCACCCTTAGAATTCGAAAGCAGTGATCGAGCCCACCAGGGCCGAGTCACAGCCGGACGAGCAGCGCGCGCCGGCCAGCGACCGGCATCCCCGGGCGGGAGGGGTGGTGGCGCTGGTACTCATCGCCGCGATCGTGAGCGGCGCCGTCTCCGCCGGCGTGACTCTGGCCGTCCTCCAGTCCCAGGCCCGCACCAACCCGCAGACCCTCAACCTAGGCTCCAACGTCCGCATCACCGAGGAGAACGCCGTTATCCAGGTCGCCGGCAAGGCGGGACCCGCGATCGCCACGATCGTGACCAGGCAGACGCCCTTGAGCCGCACGCTCGGCGCTGGCTTCCTGACCACCAGTGACGGCTACATAGTCACCAACACCCATGTGGTCGCCAACGCCGCCCAGCTCGTCGTGATGTTCGGCAGCGACGCCAGTCCCCGCGACGCCCGGCTCGTCGACTCCGACTGCCAGACCGGCATCGCCGTCCTCAAGGTCGACGGGGTCTCCAGCCTGCCGACTCTGGCCTTCGCTCCAGCCACCCCCCGGGTCGGCCAGACGGTGGTGGCCATGGGGACGCCGCTGGCGACCCACAACTCCCTGACGGCCGGCGTCGTCAGCGCCCTCCATCACAACGTGACAGTGGTCGACCCCGTCTCGCTGATCTCGACCCGACAGCTGGCGGACACGATCGAGACCGACGCGGCCATCGACGCGGGCAACTCGGGCGGGCCGCTCCTGAACGTGGCCGGCCAGGTGGTCGGCATCAACGTGGCAGCCACCGCGGACGGGGCGCCGCTTGCCTTCGCGATCAACGCGGCAGACATCCAGGCCGAGGTCGAGCAGATCATCCGGGACGGACAGCTCGTCCTTCCGGACCTCGGAGTGCAGGGCCAGGGCCTGGCCCCCCAGGAGGCCGCGCTGCGCGGTCTCCCGGCGGGCAGCCTCGTCACCGGCGTGGTGACGGGCGGCCCGGCCGCCCAGGCCGGCATCCAGGAGGGGGACGTGCTCCTCCAGGTCGACGAGGTCAAGGTCGACGAATCCCATCCCCTGAACCAGGTCCTGGCCACTCGCTTCCGGCCTCTCCAGCGGGTGACGGTCACGATCCAGCGCCTCGCCCAGCAAAGCCAGCTCGAAGTGACGCTGGGCCGCGCTCACCCGCACTGCCCGTGACGGGCCCTAAGGCGGAGGTGGCAGCCGCCCTGGAGGCGGCGATCCGACGGGTCGGCGCCGACGGCGAACTGCCGGATCTGGAGCTGGCCCGGGCGCGCGACGCGGTCCACGGCGACTACGCGTCGCCGGCCGGGATGAAGCTGGCCCGGACCCTGCGCCGGCGCCCGGAGGAGATCGCTGGCCAGGTGGCCGCAGCGGTGGAGCTGGACGTGGCCGAGGCCGAGGCGGTCGGCGGCTACGTCAACTTCCGGCTTCGCCCGGAGTGGCTGCGGAGACTGGTGCGCGAAGTCGCCGGCCAGGGTCCCGAGTACGGGCGCAGCCAGCTCGGGCGGGGCGAACCGGTCCAGGTCGAGTTCGGGAGCATCAACCCGACCGGGCCGCTCCACATCGGTCACGGGCGCGGGATCGTTCTGGGCGACTCTCTCGTGCGGACTCTCGAGTTCACCGGCCACGCCGTTGCCCGGGAGTACTACGTAAACGACTCCAACACTCAGGCCAAGAAGTTCGGCGAGTCGATCCTGGCCCGTTACGAGGGTCGGGAGCCCCCCGAAGGCGGCTACGTGGGAGCCTATGTGGAGGAGATCGCGGCGGCCGCCCGCAAGGCCGGCGTGGTACCGAACGAGGAGGCCCTGCGGAGGTTCGGCATCGCGCAGATGGTCGAGCGCCTGAAGGCGGTCGTCGCCCGTCTCGGCGTTCGTTACGACGAGTGGTTCTGGGAGAGCCGGGTCTGGGAGAGCGGCCTCGGCCAGGAGGCCATCGAGAGGCTGCGCAAGGCGGGCTACCTGATCGAGAAGGATGGCGCGCTCTGGTTCGCGCCGGCGCTGGCGGACGAGAACGCTCCTGACGAGGAGCGGGTGGTGATCCGGCGAACCGGGGAGCACACCTACTTCGCGTCCGACCTCGGCTACCTGCTGAGCCGCTTCGAGGCAAGGGGCTTCCACCGCGTCATCGAGGTCTGGGGCGCAGACCACCACGGATACGTGCCGCGCATGAAGGCGGCCGCCGAGGCGCTGGGGATCGAGCCGGACAGGCTCGTGATCATCTTGAACCAGCTCGTCAACCTCCAGGAGGGCAAGATGTCCAAGCGGGCGGGGCGCCTCGTCACCCTGGAAGAGCTGATCGACCGCGTCGGGCCGGACGCCGTCCGTTACTTCTTCATGTCCCGGACCCCGGACACGATGATGGAGTTCGACCTCGAGCTGGCCACGACCCAGAACAAGACCAACCCCGTGTACTACCTGCAGTACGCGCACGCCCGTCTGGCCGGAATCGAACGCTTCGCAAGCGGCCGGGCCGATCTCGCGGCGGAGGCCGACCTGGACCTGCTTGGGCACCCGTGGGAGCTCGACGTTGCCCGCGTCATCGCGCACTGGCCGGAGGTGGTGGAGACCGCGGCGTTGAAGCTCGAACCGCACCGGGTGCCCTACTTTCTATACGAGCTGGCCGACCGCGTCAGCGACTTTTACGAAGCGGGCAACGAGCGGACCGAGAACCGCGCTGTAGTCGACGATCCTGCCCTGACGCGAGCCCGTCTCGAGCTCTGCCGGGCCGCCCGCGTCACGCTGCAGAGCGGGCTCAACCTGATAGGTGTTTCAGCACCTGACCGCATGGACAAATTAGAGGAGTAAGAACTAAGTGCCCTGCAACGGCGAGACCACCGGCATCCGACCGCCCATATCCCCACCCCACGAAGCAGGCTTCGTGGGGATCCCGGCCGCCGGGCGCCTTGCGGCGCTGATGCTGTTGTCTGGGGGCCCGGCGCGCGTCGTCGCGCATCTTCGGATGCGCTGCCTAGCACGCCACCCCATCCTAGGCACCGGCGGTCTGGGCGGCCGGCCTTCGGCCCTTCGGGCTGCTAGGCGTCTCGCCGCTACAGTGCACTGATGGACGTCACCTGGCTCGGACACGGCTGCTTCCGCCTCCGCGGGCGCGGCGCCAGCGTCGTCACCGACCCTTTCCCGCCCTCGCTGGGAATCAAGCTGCCTCGTCTCGAGGCCGACGTGGTCACCGTCAGCCATGGCCATCCAAACCACAGCTACACCGAGGTCATCCGGGACGGTTACGTGATCGACGGCCCGGGCGAGTACGAGGTCAAGGGCGTAAGCGTGTTCGGCATACCGTGCTACCACGACGCCACCCTCGGCTCCGAGTTGGGCCGGAACACGATCTTCGTGATCGAGGTCGACGAGGTGCGGGTCTGCCACCTTGGCGACCTGGGCCACCGACTGGACGATGACCAGTCCGAGGCGATCGGCACCGTCGACGTGCTGCTCGTCCCGGTCGGCGGCCGGAAGACGATCGCGCCCGACGTGGCCGCGGAGGTCGTGCGCCTGATCGAGCCCAGGGTCGTGGTCCCCATGCACTTCAAGACGCCGGGCATCAAGGAGGACCTCGGCGGCGTGGATACGTTCCTGAAGGAGATGGGCGTGACCGACAGCGAGCCGCTGCCAAAGCTTTCCATGCAATCGAGCCTGGGCGGCGGGGAGTCCGAGACCAAGCTGGTTCTGCTCGAACCGAAGGGCTAGTTGGCCGCCCGATTCACTGGTAACATCTGAAAAACCGCAGGAGGTCTTCGTCTTGGCCAAGTACGTCTTCGTGACCGGCGGTGTGGTTTCGTCGCTCGGCAAAGGGATCACGGCTGCTTCCATCGGGAGCATCCTCAAGGCCCGCAAGGTTGCCGTCACCATCCAGAAGCTCGACCCCTACCTGAACGTCGACCCGGGCACGATGAGCCCCTACCAGCACGGCGAGGTCTTCGTCACCGACGACGGCGCCGAGACCGACCTCGACCTCGGCCACTACGAGCGGTTCATCGACGAGAACCTCTCGGCCGCCTCCAACGTCACCACTGGGAAGATCTACGCAGAGGTCATCGCCAAGGAGCGCCGCGGCGACTACCTGGGCGCCACCGTCCAGGTCATCCCCCACGTGACCAACGAGATCAAGGAACGCATCCAGAGGGTCGCCCGCGAGTCCTCGGCCGAGGTTGTGGTCTGCGAGGTGGGAGGGACGGTCGGCGACATCGAATCGCTGCCCTTCCTGGAAGCCATCCGGCAGCTCAAGAACGAGGTCGGCCGGGAGAACGTCTTCTACGTCCACGTTTCGCTCGTGCCGCTCATCAGGGGCGAGGAGTTGAAGACCAAGCCAACCCAGCACTCGGTACAGGCGCTGCGGGCGATCGGCATCCAGCCCGACGCCATCATCGCCCGCTCCGAGCAACCGATCGGCCAGGAACTCAAGGACAAGATCGCGCTCTTCTGTGACGTTCCCAGGGACGCGGTCATCGCCGTGCCCGACGTGGACACCATCTACCGGGTTCCGCTCCTTCTCGAGGAGGCGGGGCTGGGTCGTGTCCTGGCCAAGCATCTGGACCTGAAGGGTGGTCCCGACCTGGCCTGGCTCGAGGTGATCGTCGACCGCATCCAGCATCCGCGTGGCAGCGTGCCGGTCGCGGTCGTGGGCAAGTACGTGGCACTCCCCGACGCCTATCTGAGCGTGACCGAGGCGCTCCGCCACGCCGGCGTCCACCATGACGTCGGCATCGATATCCGCTGGATCTCGTCCGAAACGCTGGACCAGGGCGACACGTCGCTCTTGAAAGGAGTTGCCGGGATCGTGGTGCCGGGCGGCTTCGGCCACCGCGGCATCGAAGGCAAGGTGGCCGCCTCGCGCTATGCGCGCCACAACCGGATTCCCTACCTGGGTCTCTGCCTGGGGATGCAGTGCGCTGTGATCGACTTCGCCCGGGAAGTCCTGGAAGCGCCCGATGCCAACTCGACCGAATTCGCTGCGTTCACGTCCACTCCGGTCATCGACCTGATGCCCGACCAGCGCGACGTGGCCAACCTGGGCGGGACCATGCGGCTCGGCGTCTACCCGTGCAAGCTGCTGCCGGGCTCCAAGGCGCAGCAGGCTTACGGCGAAGAGGTCGTCTACGAGCGCCACCGACATCGTTTCGAGTTCAACAACGAATACCGCGAGGAGCTCGGCGACCGGGGCCTGGTTTTCAGCGGGCTCTCGCCCAACGGCCGCCTGGTCGAGATCATCGAGCTCGGCGACCACCCCTGGTTTGTGGCCACCCAGTTCCACCCCGAGCTGCGCTCTCGGCCGCAGCGGGCGCACCCGCTCTTCCGGGATTTCGTGGGTGCGGCGCTGCGCCGCAGCGGCATCGACCAGATGGAGCTGCAGCCGCCGGAACTGCTGTCTGAAGAACAGATCTAGCCCGAACCACCCTTGCGGGTGTATCCGTTAGAGAAAGAAAACTATGGAACGCGAGCTGACCGACCGTTTGCCCGTGCACGAGACGGCCTCGCCCGCCGATCTCGACCTGGTCCGGGTGACCGAAGCCGCCGCCCTGGCCGCCGCCCGCTTCACGGGGCGCGGCGACCAGGACAAGGTCAAGTCGGTGGCCGCCTCGGCCATGCTGCAGGCTCTCGAAGAGCTGGGCATGGGCGGGCGCGTGATACTCGGCCCACGTGGGGACGGCATCCTTTCGGTGGGCTCGATCGTCGGCGTGGAGGGCGGATTCGACTTCGGTGTCTACCCGGTGGAGGGCGCCAGCCTCGTTTCGCGGGGCCTGCCGAACGCCATCTCGATGGTCGTGGCCGGACCGCCCGGCTGCTTCCCGTCGCTGCCGGCGGTCGCCTACATGGAGAAGGCCGTCGTCGGTGCGCCCGCGCGCGGCGCCCTCGACCTCGACGACGACGTGGCCGACAACCTGCGCCGGGTCGCGTTCGCCCGCGACTGTCGCGTCGCCGACCTGACGGTCGCGGTCCTCGACCGGCCTCGTCATCAGGGCCTGATCGAGGAAGTGCGAGCGGCCGGCGCGCGCATCTTGAACCTGGAGGACGGCGACATCACGGGCGGTCTGCTGGCTGCCGCCGACTGGACCGGCGTCGACGCGATGATGGGGATCGGCGGCCTCCAGGAGGCGATCATGGCGGCCTGCGCGGTGAGCTGCCTCGGCGGCGACGTCCAATGCCGGCTCTGGCCTCGCAATGACGAGGAACGGATCCTGGCCGGCGAGGATGGCGGCAGACTCTACGGCGCCGCCGAGCTCGTGCCGGAGGGTATCGCCGTCGCCATCACCGGTATCACGGGCGGCGCGCTCCTGGGCCCGGTCTTCTACGGCGGCGGCTTCGCGCAGACGCAGTCGCTGATCCTCAACGCCCGGGGGGGGACCGTCCGGCGCGTCACGACGCGCCACCAGGTCACCCGCCCGGCGTCCTGAGGTTCCCGGCCCTAGCGAGCCGGGACGATGTTCTGGTTCAGCCGGAAAACGTTGTCCGGGTCGTACTTGGTCTTGATGCGCGCCAGCTTGGCGTACTTCTCCCGCCCATAGCTCTTGATCAAGCGCTCCTCGGATTCCTGGCCCGCCAGGTTCGGATAAGTACCCCCGAGCGAGAGGGGCGCAAGGGCGTCGGAGAAGCCCCGTGACCAGGCCACCGCGGCGTCACGGTCGCCCGCCTCTTCCCAGATCCCGGAGAACATTCCAAGGAAACCGGCGGACCGGCCGGCGAACGCGGTCGCGTCTTCGGGGACTCGGGCCACGGCGCCGCCCAGCTGGAGGTTGATCATCTGTGAAGGCCCCGCCGGCATCTTGGCGGTGTTGGCCTGGATTGCGGCGATCACGTCTTCGCTGTACTCGGCGAAGTAGTGAGACTTCCAGTAGACCTTGGTACCGGGCGCGAGCGCCTCGTCGAACAGGCTCTGCACGACCGGGTAGGGCATCGGCGCCAGCATCTCGAAGAGGGGCGGTCCGAACTCGCGCAGCGGCTTGACGGCGGCCTCTCCGACTACGTGATCAGGGGACACGACGACTACCGCGTAGCCCGGCTTGAAGTGGTACTGCTCGGGCACGAAGGGCGCCGGCGGCGCTGCCAGGTAGGCCAGGATCGTCGTGACCTGGTCCGGGGTGGTCTTGGCGAACTTGTTGTAGAGGCGCATCAGGTCGGGTCCCTGCTCGGGCGCGTAGAAGATGAGGCCGCCGAACACCGTCTCGCCGAGGGGATGGAGCTGGAACTCGAGCTTCGTCGCGATGCCGAAATTGCCGCCGCCGCCGCGGATCGCCCAGAAAAGGTCGTCGTTCTTCGTGGCGCTGGCCTCTCTTAGCTGGCCGTCTGCGGTGACCAGCTCGGCCGAGATCAGGTTGTCCGAGCTCAGGCCGAATCCGCGCATCAGGTGACCGACGCCACCACCCAGGACCAGGGCGGCCACCCCGGTGTGGGTGACGTGCCCGCCCGTGACTGCCAGTCCGTGGGGCACTGTGGCCCCGTCCACCTCGGACCAGATCGCGCCTCCGCCGACCACGGCTCGCCGCGCCTGCGGATCGACGGTGACCTGGTTCAACCGGCGAAGGTCGATCACCAGCCCGTCGTCAACTACCGAATGGCCGGCAAGGCTGTGGCCGCCCGAGCGGACCGCGATCTGGAGGCCGCTGCGGCGTCCAAACGCGAGCGCGGTCTGGACGTCCTTGGTGTCCGCGCAGAAGGCGATGACGCGCGGGTTGCGGTCGATGTCGCCGTTCCACACCTTGCGGGCCTCGTCATAGGCCGCATCGTCGGGAGTGATGACCGAACCGCTGAGGTCGTTGCGCAGATGCTCGACCTCCCTTTCCGAGAGTTGAATCTGAGCCATGACCTGGCCCTCCCCCAATGAAACTCCAGCCGGGATACGGAGGGCACTATAGCCGTGCCGGGTCCTTCGGTGTCCCGAGTCAGAAATTCGCAGGCATCTCATCGGCTCTGGACGCCGCTGCCGGTGTTAGAGGCCCCGGCCCGAGTGCTCAGGCATCTATCCGATGCATTCCGCCTCGGGCCACCCCTGCCTTGGCAGCGACGCCCAGACCGACGTCCTGGTGGCCGCCTGCCGCGATCTGCAGTCCGAACCTCTGACTCGGGACACCTAGTCGACCAGCAGCGGCCCTTCTACGCCGAGCTTCTCGGCAAGCCGGTCCAGGTTTTCGATCGAGACCCTGAGGGCCGTCTCGCGGGGTGTGATGCCATCTCTGCGGGCCAGGTCCAGCATCCCGCCGACCGTCGACCGCATGCTCTTCGCGATCCTTGCGAACGCGGCCTCGGCGGTCGGCTCCAGCTGCTCCAGGATCAGCCACCAGAACCAGCCGTTGGTGCCGGCGTTGGCCACGAAATCGGGAATCACCGTGACGCCGCGGTCATATAGCCGCCGCTCGGCGCCTGCGGTGGTCGGGATGTTGGCCGCTTCGACGACCAGCTTCGCTTTGACCAGGTCGCAGTTGCGCTCGTCGATGGCGTCCGCCACGGCCGCGGGCACGAGGACGTCACAGTCGACTCCGAGCCAGGCTTCGCGGGGAGCCTCCCTGTCGCTTGCCCGGAGCGCGGAGCGGTCAAGGTCGCCGAACGGGCTCCGGGAGCGGAGCAGCGCTTCCACCTCGAGCCCTTCCGGGTTGACCACGGAGCCGCCCGCGTCGGCGACGCAAACGATCCGGGCGCCCTTGGCCGCCAGATAGCGTGCGGTCGACCCACCCATCGATCCAAAGCCCTGGATGGAGATGCGGGCGCCGGCCACCTCGCCCGCGGCCGCGACCGCCTCGGCGACCCCATAGCCGCCAACCAGGTCCACCAGCCCGATGCCGTCGACCCGCACGCCGAGCGCTTGACGCAGGCGCGCCATGGTTCCGGCCGCGTCCGGGTCGCCGCGGAGGACGGCGCGGATCGGCGTGCCCAGCCCGACCTGGCTGAAGACTTCGAGCAGCATCTCCTGCGAGGTGCCCAGGTCCTCGCCCGTCCCCATGTAAGTGGAGAAGACCGGGTACATCGCGCGCACGAAGCGCGTCAGCATGGGCACCGCCTCGGGGTCGTGCGGGTCCACGTCGAGGCCGGCCTTGGCGCCGCCGGCCGGGACCTGGAGGGCTCCGTTCTTATAGGACATGGCGCGAGCCAGGCGCTCGACCTCCTCGATCGTGCAGCCGGCGCGAAGCCGGGTCCCGCCCCCGGCCAGCCCCCGCACCAGGCGGTCGATCACGATGTGGCCCTGACGACCGGTGACCGGATCGGTCCAGGTCACGCGGAGGAACGGAGCGGTCACTGCCTCTCGGGCGCGAACTCCGGCTTTCGCTTCTCGACGAACGCTGTGACCCCCTCACGGAAGTCGTCGCTGGCGAACGACTCGACGATGAAGCCGACCTCGAGCTCCACCTGGCGCTCCAGCGGGTTGTCGAGGCTCACCTCGAGCAGCCGCTTCGCCCGTCGCAGCGCGCCGCTTGGCAGCCGGGCGACGCGTGAAGCCAGCTGCTCCGCAGCGTCCAGGAGGCGCTCCGGCGGGTGGACCTCGGCGACGTATCCCATCGCCAACGCCTGGGCGGCGTCGAAGGGGGTGTTGGTGAGCATGAAGTAGCGCGTGCGCGACGGTCCGAGCAGCCGGGGCAGGAAGTAGGAGGTGGTCGAGTCGGGCGAGAGGCCGATGCCGGTGAACCCGACCTGGAAGCGGGTGCCCTCGGCGGCCAGCCGGACGTCGCAGGCCGAGGCCACGCCAAGTCCGTAGCCGATGGCGCCGCCCTGGATCGCGGCGATCACGGGCGCCTCGCAGCGATGGAGGGCGAAGAGCGCCTGGTGGACACCGTCGGCGAGGCCCTCCAGGCCCGTGGCGGTGGCAAACGCCTTCAGGTCCCCGCCCGCACAGAAGGTCGGGCCGTCGGCGCTGAGCAGCACCACCCGCGCCCGGCGGTCGGCGCCCACCTTCTTCATGGCTTCCAGCAAGCCGTCGATCTGCTCGCGGCTCAGGGCGTTGCGCGCCTCCGGCCGGGTCAGCCGGACGTGGGCGATCCGGTCCTTCAGCTCGTAGGCGATGTGCTCGGTCAGCTGCACCTCCGACAGGTTATCGCTCTCGAGATCGGCATCGGTTACCGGTACCGCCGGCGGGGTATAACGAAAACGAGTTTTCGATGCAAGATCCCCTCGATCGGGCGGAGCAGCAGCCTCCGCACCCGTTGCCCCCGCCACCCGGTTACCCGTCCTCATACCCGTACGGGCAGCCCGGTTACCCCTCGCCGCCGCAGCCGCCGCAGCAGGGCGTCCGCCGGCGCTCAGGCGTGCTCGGCTGGCTGACCGCGCTCGCGCTGGGCATCCTCGGCTACGCGAAGTACGCCGTGATCCTGCTCAAGTTCGCGTACGTAAAGACGGCCGTCACGCTCCTGATCAGCTTCGGCGCCTACGCCGTGCTCTTCGGCCCATGGTTCGCCGCCGCGCTGGTGGTGATGATCCTGGTCCACGAGATGGGACACGTCGTCGAGATCCGGCGCCAGGGCATGCAGGCGACGGCGCCGATCTTCATCCCCTTCGTCGGCGCGGCCATCTTCCAGCGCTCGCACCCGACCGACGCCTTGAAGCAGGCCCAGATCGGCATCGCCGGGCCTATCGCAGGCACGCTCGGGGCGACCGCGGCGTACGTCTTGTACGGAGCCACGCACTTCACTCCGCTCCTGCTGGCCGCCTACCTCGGCTTCTTCATCAACCTCTTCAACCTGATCCCGGCGGGCATGCTGGACGGCGGCTGGATCCTCGCGCCGGTGTCCAAGTGGTTCCAGGTCGTCGGCCTGGCGCTACTCGCCCTCCTCGTCGTCTTCGGCGGGATCAACCCGCTGATCATCATCTTCATCCTGCTTGGAATCCCGACGATCATCGGCCGGTTCCGGAATGCGCAGTCGCCCTACTACACATCGGTCCCGAGGCCGGCGCGGTGGGCGATGGCGGGTGCCTGGCTGGCGCTCGTTCTGTACCTCGGCTTTGCCAGCGTGCTGGCGCATACCCAGCTTCTGCAGTACCTAAAGTAAAATCACCCGTTTGGAGTCCAATCGAAAATGAAAGCCCAGATCCACCCGACCTTTTACGAAGATGCCGTCGTCACCTGCATTTGCGGGAACACGTTCACGACCGGCTCCACCCAGAAAGAGCTGCGCACCGAGATCTGCTCGGTCTGCCACCCGTTCTTCACGGGCCAGCAGCGCATCGTCGACACCGGCGGCCAGGTAGAGCGCTTCAACAGGCGAGCGGCTAAGAGCGGCGCTGGCGCTCGCTAGAGAGCCTTAGCGAGATGCCGGAAAAGCATTCGCTGCGCCGCCGGCGCTCCGACGCCCCTGCGCGCCGTTCCGGTTGTCGGCTCGTCCGCTTCTCAGTCAGGCAGCTGTGGCTGCGATCCTTCCGGTGCTCCATCGCCTCCTACGGCCCGACCCACCTGGATCGCCGGATCGCTCGGCGTCCTTTTCCGGCTACTCGCTAGCGCCGATGCCGCTGGCGGACGACCCCGAGGTTCCTGTCAAAGCGGTCGCACCTGCGAAAGAGAAGTTCTTCTACGGCGGCCAGGCCGTGATCGAGGGCGTCATGATGCGCGGCCCGCGCCACTACGCGGTCGCGGTGCGCTTGCCGCAGACCAAGGAGATCGTGGTCGACCGCGGCGAACTGCGCGCGGGCGTCTACACGCAGCGCTTCTGGAAGCTGCCTTTCATCCGCGGCCTGGCGCTGATGGCCGAGACGCTGCACCTCGGCATGAAGTCCCTGATCTGGTCGGTGAACATGAACGCGCGGAGCAAGGACGTCGAGATCGGGAAGCGCGAGATAGCCATCTCGCTGGTCACGTCGGCGGTCTTCGGCCTGCTCCTGTTCATCGTGCTGCCGCTGGTTGCGACCGGGTTCACGGTGCGGCGCAGCAACTCGTTTCTCTTCGTGTTCGTGGAGGGCTTGATCCGGGTCGGCCTGATCCTCGGCTACCTGTCCCTGATCGCGCTCCTGCCGGACGTGCGGCGAGTCTTCCAGTACCACGGGGCGGAGCACAAGACGATCAACACGTTCGAGGCCGAAGAACCGATGGACGTGGCGCACGTCCGTCGCGCGAGCCTCCTGCATCCACGCTGCGGGACGGGCTTCCTGCTGGTGGTGCTGGTGGTGTCGGTGATCCTCTTCACGGGCGTGGCCGCATTCAGCCCGAGCTGGTTCTGGATCATCGTCTCCCGGATCGTCGGCATCCCAGTGATCGCGGGCGTCTCGGTCGAGGCGATCCGCTGGATGGCCCGACACCGCTACAACCCGGTTGTGAAAGTTCTCCTGCTGCCGGTGCTGGGCACGCAGCGGTTGACGACGCGTCAGCCGAGCGACGACCAGATCGAGGTCGCGATCGCGGCGTTCGAAGCGGCCCGGGCGGGCGAGGAAGCAGCGGCTGCGTGATAGACCGCCTCGAAGCGATTGCCCGCCGGTACCGGGAGATCGAGGCGGAGATGGCCAAGCCGGAGGTGGTCGCCGACCACCAGAAGCTGACCGCACTGGCTCGAGAGCAGTCGGAGATGCGCGAGATCGTCGAGGCCTACGACGCCTTTCGCGCGGCTGAAAAGGCCAAGCGCGACGCGGAAGAGGTGCTCCGGAACGAGCGTGACTCCGACATGCAGGAGTACGCCCGCCAGGAGATCGCCGCGGCCGAGGAGCGGATGGCCCACCTCGAGGAGCGTTTGAAGGTCTTGCTCTTGCCGAAAGACCCGAACGACGAGCGGGACATCGTGGTCGAGATCCAGGGCGCCGTCGGCGGCGACGAGGCCGAGCTCTTCGCGCGCGATCTCTTCGAGATGTACTCGCGCTGGGCGCAGTCGAAGGGCTGGAAGGTCGAGGTGATCGAAGCCCAGGACAACGGCATCGGCGGCTTCAGCAAGATCATCTTCGAGATCCACGGGCGCGGGGCCTACTCGCAGATGAAGTTCGAAGGCGGTCCGCACCGGGTCCAGCGGGTGCCGAAGACCGAGAGCCAGGGCCGGGTCCACACGTCGGTCGCCACGGTCTCGGTGCTGCCCGAGCCCGACCCGGTCGAGGTCGAGCTGCCCGATAAAGATCTCAGGATCGAGACCTCGACCTCCACCGGCCCCGGCGGCCAGAGCGTGAACACCACCTATTCGGCGATCCGGATCACCCACCTGCCGACCGGGATGGTGGTCAGCATCCAGGACGAGAAGTCACAGCTCAAGAACCGCGAGAAAGCGTTGCGCGTGCTGCGGGCCCGGCTCTATGAAAGGAAGATGGCCGAACAGCACGCCGAGCAGGACGCGGTCCGGCGCTCGATGGTGCGCTCTGGGAATCGCTCCGACAAGATCCGCACCTACAACTTCAAAGAGAACCGCGTCACCGACCACCGGATCGACCTCACGCTCTACAAGCTCGACCGGATCATGCAGGGCGAGCTCGACGAGCTGGTGTCGGCCCTGATCGCGGCCGAGCGCGCCGAGCAGCTGGCCGGCGCCACGTCGTCCACCTGAAACGACCCCGGAGAGCCACCCAGAGATCAGACGGCCAGGCCGGCCAGGCCTCATGGAAGGGCGAGGACGCACGACGAGCGCATTACATATGCGTGATGTCGGCGCCCGGAGTCCTGACCCTGGCCTGGCCGAGCCTGGGCGGCTCAGATCCACCGGCTCCTCCGGGGTCGTTTCAGTGACTCTCTTAGAAGTCCTGCAGCGCGCCACCGGCTTCCTGGAGGCGCACGGCTCCTCGTCGCCTCGCCTCGACGCTGAGCTGCTACTGGCGCACGCGCTTGGGGTTCGGCGCCTGGACCTCTACTTGCAGTTCGAGCGTCCGCTCGCCGACGCCGAGCTGGCGCCGTACCGGGAGCTGGTCGCGCGCCGCGGCAAGGGCGAGCCGGTCGCCTACCTGACCGGCCGGAAGGAATTCATGGGCCTCGAGTTCGAGGTCACGCCGGACGTCCTCGTGCCCAATCCCGACACCGAGGTGCTGGTCCAGCGGGCCGTGGAGTGGGGAAGAGCCAACCCGGCTCGGCGCCGGTTCGCCGATGTCGGAACCGGCTCCGGATGCATCGCGGTGGCGGTCGCTCACTACCTGCCGGAGGCGACTGTCGACGCGACGGATGTGTCGCCCGAGGCCCTGGCGGTAGCCGCTCGCAACGTCGCGAAACACGATCTCGGGACCCGCGTGCGGCTCTTCGAAGGTGACCTCACCGAGCCGCTCGAGAGCGGCTACGACGCCATCCTGGCCAATCTCCCGTACGTCGACACAGAGGCGGCGCTGCCGGCGGAGGTGGCCGCCCAGCCGGCGGTCGCGCTCTACGGCGGTCCCGCCGTCGTGAACCGCCTCCTCCAGGAGGCGCCCGCCAGACTGGCGGCGGGTGGAATCGTGCTGGCCGAGATCGATCCGGCAGTCGTGGGCGGGCTGCGGCTGGAGGGCTACAAAGGCAATCGGTTCTGGAAAGACCTGGGCGGGCACGACCGGGTGCTGGAAGCGTGGACGTAGCCGCGGCCGCGGCCGCGATTCTGGAGGGGGGCGTCGTCGCCATCCCGACCGACACGGTCTACGGGCTGGCCGTGGCGCCCGGCGCGGAAGCCAGGATCTACGAGATCAAGGGGCGGCCCGCCGAGCTGCCGCTGATCCTGCTGGTGGCCGGCGCCGAACAGGTGATAGGCATCGTCGAGGTCGACCAGCGCGCGCGAGGTTTCATGGAGCGCTGGTGGCCGGGTCCTCTCACTCTCGTCTTACCGGCCGGCGACCGCACCCTTGGCGTTCGGGTGCCCGACCACCCGCTCGCGCTGGACCTGCTGCGCGCCACGGGCCCGCTGCTCACCTCCAGCGCCAACCGCCACGGCCAACCGCCCGCCCTGACCGCCGAGGAGGCCGCCAGGCTGCCGGGCCTGGCCGGTGTCGTCGACGGCGGCCGCGCTCCGGGCGGCGTGCCTTCGACGGTCCTCGACCTCACCGGCGCCGAGCCTCGCGTCGTTCGCGAAGGGGCCATCCCAGCCGCTAGGCTGTTGGCGTGATCGTCCCCCGGATCATCGCCGGATCTGCGGCGCCCATGCGGGCCGCTGCCGGGTTCGGCTTCTGCGCTCCTCGCTCGCGCACCTCCTGGTGCCCTCCCTCCGGTGCTCGGCGCCGCGAGTGCGGCATCGGGCCACCTGGATCGCTGCATCTCTCGGCGCTGCCCGGGGGGACGATCGCGGCGTGATCGAGTCTGCAATGAACCTTGGCGTCCTCGAGAAGGCCGATCCCGCCGTGGCCGACCTGATCCACAAGGAGTACCGCCGGCAGAGCCAGACCCTGGAGCTGATCCCGTCGGAGAACCTCGCCAGCGCGCCCATCCTGGAGGCGCTCGGGACGCTGCTCACCAACAAATACGCCGAGGGCTATCCCGGCAAGCGCTACTACGGCGGCTGCGAGGTCATGGACGAGATCGAAAGCCTCGCCATCGATCGGGCCAAGCAGCTCTTCGGGGCGGCGCACGTGAACGTCCAGCCCCACGCCGGCAGCCAGGCCAACGCCGCGGTCTACCAGGCGGTCTGCCAGCCGGGTGACCGCGTCATGGGCATGGACCTCTCGGCGGGCGGTCACCTGAGCCACGGCAGCCCCGCCAACTTCAGCGGCAAGCTCTACGAGATCCACTCCTACGGCGTCGATCGGGAGTCGGAGCGACTCGACTACGACGTCGTCCTGAAGCAGGCGGAGGAGGTCCGGCCCAAGATGCTGATGGTCGGCTACTCGGCCTACCCGAGGATCATCGACTTCGTCCGCATGCGACAGATCGCCGACTCGGTCGGTGCGACCATGGTCGTCGACATGGCCCATTTCGCGGGGCTGGTGGCGGGCGGCGCCCACCCGAGCCCCGTGCCGCACTCGCCGATCGTGTCCACCACGACGCAGAAGACGCTGCGCGGGGCGTGGGGCGGGATGATCCTCTGCGACGAGGACCACGCCAAGGCCATCGACAGCGCGGTCTTCCCAGGGACCCAGGGCGGTCCTCTGATGCACGCCATCGCGGCGAAGGCGGTCTGCTTCGGCGAGGCCCTGAAGCCGGAATTCAAGGACTATGCGCGTCAGGTCGTCGCCAACGCCAAGGTGCTGGCGGCGCGGCTCCAGGAGCGGGGGCTACGGCTCGTCAGCGGCGGCACCGACAACCACCTGATGCTGATCGACCTCCGGCCCAAGGGGCTGAAGGGGAAGCAGGTGCAGGACGTGGCCGACCAGGTCGGGATCACCGTCAACCGCAACGCCATACCCTTTGACGAGGCTTCCAAATTCAACCCGAGCGGGGTCCGCCTGGGCACGCCGTCCGTCACGACGCGGGGCATGGGTCCGGAGGAGATGCGCGAGATCGCCGACTGCGTAGCGGACCTGATCGAGGGGCTCGAGGACGCGGCCAACCTGGACGCGATCCGGGAGCGGACGCTCGATCTCTGCCGGCGCTTCCCGCTGCCCTACGCACTGCGTTGACCCGCCTCTACCAAGGCACACGGCCCGAGGGAGCCGGGGCGCTTCGACGCCCATGCGGGACGCTGCCGGCCTCAACGCCTCCGCTCCTCGCTCACGCATCGACCGATGCGCTGCGCTCCGGTGCTCGGCGTTGCAGGGCGGCATCGGGCCACCTGGATCGCCGAATCACAATGCGGACCCTCGGGCCATGTACCTAGACGCGTTCTTCACCCGCGACTTCGTGCAGAGCCTCTTCGGCAACCTGCTGCCGGCCATCTGGCCATTCGCCCTGGCGGCTGCGACGACCAGCGCCCTGGTGCCGCTCTCCGTCGTGTTCGGCCACCGCCTCAAGGTCGTCGCCGAGCCCGGCGGCCGCCACATCCACCTGGTGGCCACCTCCCGGCTCGGGGGCTGGGCGCTCTACATGGCCTTCGCGTTCGCCGTCGCCTGGTACGTGCGGCTCGACTGGCAGCTGGTCGGCCTGCTGGCGCTGGGCGGCGCGGCCGTGCTCATCTTCACCTGGGACGACCGGCGAGGGATGCCGGCCTGGGCCAAAGTCGCGGCCGAGACCGTGCTGGCGCTGGCCGCCATCCTGGTTTTCGGCTACTCGATCGGCTACCTCACGCTGCCAGTGCTCGGGACCCTTGTTCTGCCGACGGCGATCGCCTTGCCGCTGACCCTGTTCTGGCTGCTCGGCATGCAGAACACCGTCAACCTGCTGGACGGCGTCGACGGGCTGGCCGCCGGAGTGGTGGGGATCGTCGCGGTGATCCTGATGATCGCGGCCATCAACCGGTCCCAACCCGAAGTGGTCCTGGTCGCGGCCGCGCTGGCGGGTTGCTGCGCCGGCTTCCTGGCCTTCAACTGGCACCCAGCCCGGATCTTCATGGGCGACTCGGGCAGCCACTTCCTGGGCCTGTCGCTGGGCCTGCTGGCCATGCTCGGCGTGGCCAAGGTGGCGGTCGCCTTCGCCCTGGCGGTGCCGGTGCTGGCCCTGGCCGTTCCGATCGCCGACACGGCCTGGGCGATCGTCCGGCGGCGCCGCCAAAAGCTCTCGATCGCGCACGCCGACACTCGGCACATCCACCACCAGCTGCTCGACTTCGGGCTCGACCAGCGCGCCATCTGCCTCGTCTTCTACGGCGCCACGGCCATCCTCGGCGCGGTCGGTCTGATGGTCTTCGGCCACAAGCGAATCCTGGCCGTGGCGATCGTGATCGTCGTGGTCGCCATCTCGACGGTGGCGGGCGAGGCGCTGGAGAAGCAGCGCTGGCGGATCCCCCTGCCGGGTCTCCGGCGGCTCCTGCCGGCACCCAAGCAAGAGTGAAGGCCCCGCCGACCGGCAACCAGTTCGCTGGACTGGGCCTGACGCTGGCGGCTGCCTTCCTGCTCCCTTTCTTCGCCGGGGTCGGCGTCGATGCGGTCGCCCACACCGGGCCGGTATTCTTGTTGATCGGGCTCGCCCTCGGGATCGTGTTGACCGGGGTCACCGCGTTTGTGAGGTTCAAACAGTTCCTGTGATGACGCGCGACCCGGTGAGGATGACCGCCCTCGGCTGCGCCGTGCTGGCCGCCGGCGCCCTGGCCTTGGCGCCCTTCATCTCCGTGCCGGTGGCGGCGGGGCTCTCCGCAGGCCTGCTGCTCGGCTCTCTGAACCACGTCCTCGCGCGACGGGCGCTGGGTTCTGGACTCAGCTTCGGCGCCAGCAGCGTCCTGCGTCTGGGTTTGATCTCGATACTCGCGGTCGGATTGGGCCTCCTGCTCGGCGTGCCCTGGGCGCCCCTGGCGGGGGTGGCGGCCGCCCAGGTCGTGCTCGCGGCGACCGCGACCTGGGCGTCCATCGGGCAGTGAACGCGACTTTCCTGATCGAGCAGCCGCCGGTCACCCATCCCACCGTCTCGATCGTCCCCGGCTGCAACGCCGTGCTCTGCGCGGTCAGCTGGGACAGCCTGCTCTCGAGCGCGATCGCGATCGTGCTCACGATCGTCGTGATGCTTTTCATCTCGTTCCGGATGTCGCCCGCGGTGCCGGGCAAGATCCAGGTCTGGGTGGAGACTTTCTACGGCTTCGTGCGCGGCCAGCAGCACCACATCGACGAGAGCGCGACCTTCATCGTGCCGCTGGCGATGACGATCTTCTTCTACATCCTGATCGCCAACTGGATCGGCTTCCTGCCCCTGCCGGCGCCCATCCACCCGGCCACCAGCGACTTCAACCAGACCTTTGCGATGGGCGTGCTGGTCTTCCTGGTCGTCGAGTGGTACAGCTTCAAGGTGCTGGGCGTGAAGGGCTTCTTCAAGCGTTTCACCAAGCCCTTCGACGTGCCGTCTTACATGGTGCCGGCGCGCTACACGATCTTCCTGCTGATCAACCTCATCGACGAGATCACCAAGCCGCTGACGCTCGCATTGCGGCTGTTCGGGAACATCTTCGGCGGCCTGATGATGCTCTGGGTGCTGACGGTGCTGGTGCCGATGATCCCCGTGCCGTTCGGTGGTTCGACGGCCCTGTCCGTTGTCCTGGTCGCCCTCTGGAAAGCATTCGACGTCGGCTTCATCGGCCTGATCCAGGCCTTCATTTTCGCGTTCTTGACCATCGTCTACTTCGAGCTAGCCCGCGAGGGACTCGAGGAAGAGGCTCACGCCCAACCGGCGCACGAGTAAGGAGGAAGTGTTCAGATGAACCACGCAATCGCCATCGCCGGCGGCCTGATCAGCGCCGGCCTCGCCCTCGGGGGCGGCGTTATCGGGGCGGCCTTCGGTGACGGCCTGGTCGGCAACGCCGTCATCGCCGGCACCGCCCGACAGCCCGAAGCCCAGGGCCGTTTGATGACGACCTTCTGGATCGTCGTCGCACTCGTGGAGGGCATGTACTTCATCAACCTGGCCCTTGCCATCGGCCTTTTCATCTTCGTGGTCGCGCAAGGGGTCAGCTAGTTGTTCCTCGACACCCAGCCGGCCAACGTCCTCACGATCAATGCCACCTTCTTCATCGAGCTGGCGGCTTTCCTGTTGATGCTGGCCGTCCTCTGGCGTTACGCGTACCCGGCCATCGAGAAGGCGGCGGAGAGCCGGCAGCGGGCCATCGCCGAAGCGCTCGAAAACGCCGAGAAGGCGCGCAAGGAGGCCCAGGAGCAGCTGGAGCAGGCCGCGGCCAAGCTCGATGACGCTCGCAAGCAGGCGCAGGAAGTCATCGGGGGCGCCAGCCGCGCCGCCGAGCAGATCCGCGAAGAGCTGAAAGAGCGAGGCGAGGCGGAGGCCAAGCGCCTTGTCGAAGCTGCCCGCCGCGACATCGAGGCGGCCCGCCGAGCGGCACTGGAGTCCGTCCGCAGCGAGGTCGGCGACATGGTGATCGAGGCCACGCGGAAGGTGGTCGGGGAGGCGCTCGACGTGCGCGCCCATAAGAAGCTCATCGACGAGGCGATTCGCGAGGTGGCGGCGGGTGGCCGCAGCAGCTAAGCGCTACGCGCGGGCCATTTTCGAGCTCGCCGAAGAGGAGAAAAAAGTCGACCAATGGTCGGAGCGGCTGCAGCTCGTTCGCCAGATCCTGGCCAACGAGCAGGTCCGGCAGGTGGTGCGCAACCCGAGCCTACCGACGGAGGAACGGGTCGCCTTCGTCGAAAAGCTCGACCTGCCGGGAGTGGGTGCGCAGGGCTTGAACCTGCTCCGATTGCTGGTCGCCAACCACCGCGTCGATCAGGCTGACCAGATCGCCGCCGAGTTCATGAGCCTGGCCGATGAGGCCGCCGGGCGGATCCGGGCCACCGCCACCACGGCGGTCGAGCTCTCCGCGGCTGACCGCGAGAGCTTTGCCAAGGACCTTTCCGCCGGGATCGGCAAGGACGTCCGCCTGGAGGTGAGCGTCGACCCCGCCATCCTCGGCGGGCTCGTGCTCCAAATCGGGGACCGGCTGCTCGACGCCAGCGTCGCCGGCCGGCTCCAGCAGCTGCGCCGGCAGGTCGTGACCAGGTAAGGAGAAGAGTGACGCAGAAGTGAGCATCAGCTCGGACGACATCACCGACGTAATCAAGGCCCGGCTCAAGGACTTCAAGGCCGAGCTGGTCAGCTCCGAGGTGGGCCGGATCATCTCGGTGGCCGACGGCATCGCCGCCATCTACGGACTCCAGGGGGCCATGGCGGGCGAGCTGCTCGAGTTCCCGGGCGATGTCTACGGCATGGCGCTGAACCTGGAGGACGACCAGGTCCGCGCCGTGATCATGGGCCCCTACGAGCACATGCAGGAAGGCGACGAGGTCAAGACCACGGGCCGCATCGTCGAGGTGCCGGTCGGGCCCGAGCTGCTCGGCCGGGTCGTCAACGCGCTCGGTCAGCCCATCGACGGCAAGGGCCCGATCGATGCCAAGAAGACGAGCGCGGTCGAGAAGATCGCGCCCGGGGTGATCACCCGCCAGCGCGTGGACACTCCGGTCCAGACTGGGATCAAGGCGGTCGACGCCATGATCCCGATCGGCCGCGGCCAGCGCGAGCTCATCCTCGGCGACCGCCAAACCGGCAAGACGGCGATTCTCCTCGACACGATCATCAACCAGAAGGGCAAGGACCTCGTCTGCATCTACGTCGCGATCGGCCAGAACGCGAACAGCATCGCCAGGGTCGCCGACACGCTGGACAAGTACGGCGCTCTGGAGTTCACGACGATCGTGGCCGCGACCGCGTCCGACCCGGCCACCCTCCAGTACATCGCGCCTTACGCCGGCTGCGCCATGGGCGAGTACTTCCGCGACAAGGGGGAAGAGGCGCTGGTCTGCTACGACGACCTCACCAAGCACGCCTGGGCGTACCGTGAGATGTCGCTCAACCTGCGCCGTCCGCCGGGGCGGGAGGCCTACCCGGGTGACGTCTTCTACCTCCACTCGCGGCTCTTGGAGCGCGCGGCCAAGATGAACAAAGCCAACGGTGGCGGGTCATTGACCGCCTTGCCCGTGATCGAGACGCAGGCCAACGACGTCTCCGCCTACATCCCGACGAACGTGATCTCGATCACCGACGGCCAGATCTACATGCAGTCGGACCTCTTCAACGCGGGGATCAGGCCGGCCATGTCGGTCGGCATCTCGGTTTCACGTGTCGGCGGCGACGCCCAGACCAAGGCGATGCGCCAGGTGGCTGGGCGCATGAAGCTGGAGCTTGCCCAGTACCGTGAGCTGGCGGCCTTTTCCCAGTTCGCCTCTGACCTTGACAAGAACACGCGAGACCAGCTCGAGCGCGGCAACCGGCTCACCGAGCTGCTGAAGCAGAAGCAGTACGAGCCGGTCCCGCTGGCGATCCAGGTCTGCGTCATCTACGCCGGCACTCATGGCTTCGTGGACAAGGTGCAGGTAGCTCGGGTGTCGGAGTGGGAGACGGGCTTCACGAGGTTCCTGCGGTCTGAAACGAAGGACCTCCTGGAGGAGATCGAGAAACAGAAAGCGCTCGATGACGACCTGAACCGGAAGATCGAGGACGCGATCAAAGCCTACAACCGCCAGTTCGGCGTCGAGAGCCCCGCCGAAGAGGCGAAGCGGGAACCTGAAAAGGCCGAGGCCAAGCCCGCAGACGCGAAGCCGGAACCTCCGAAAGAGGAGGCCAAGACCGAAGAAGCCAAGCCCGCACACGCGCAGCCCGAACCAGCCAAACCCCACGCCAAGACCGAAGAGGCCAAGACCGAAGAAGACAACCCCGAACACCCCAACCCCCAAC
>CATPBK010000016.1 GCA_955652705.1 Candidatus Dormiibacterota bacterium
CGGCTCCCCGGCGAGCTGCCCGAGCCGCGCCACCTGGACCTCCTCCACCTGGCCCGCGGCCTGCTCCGTCCCCGCCTGGAGAGCTGCACGCTCCGGTCCGTCGAAGAAAGGCTCCTCGGCTTCGAGCGCGAGGACGACATCGCGGGCGACCTGATCCCGCAGGCGTACTTCGACCACCTCCGACAGGGCTGGAGCCACGACCTGCCCGCGGTGCTCGAGCACAACCGCCAGGACGTCCTGAGCCTCCAGCACCTGCTCCACCGTCTGCTCGCCCGCTTGAACGGCGACGACCCGCTGATGGAGGGCCTTGATTGGCTCGCTCTGGGACTGCACCTGCACCGCCGGGGCCGCCGTTCGTCAGGCTGGCGGGCGCTGCGGACGGCCGCCGAACTCGGCGAGCCCCGCGCCGAGCTGATAGTCGCCCGCCGCAAGGCGATCCTGCTCGAGTGGCGGCTGCGGCGCCCGGCCGCCGCGCTGCGGATCGTGGAGGCGGCGCTGGATCGGCTCGGGCCGGAGGCGGACCTCCAGAAGCGCCTGGCTCGGCTCCGTAGACGCGCTAATAAGGAGGCTGCTAAGCCGGCTGGATGACGCGCGGGGGCATGCGTACGATCGAGCCCAGGCGCTCGCCTTCTCCGACCAGGCTGGCGAGGCCGTCGACCACGTGCTGGTCGAACGCTTTGCCGCCGTCGTCGGCGAGCCGGTCGAGAGCTTCCACCGGGCTCAGCGGATGCTCGTCGTCAGAGGTCAGCTGGTCGAACGCATCCGCCACGGCCAGCACCCTGGCGAGGAGCGGGATCTGCTCGCCGGCCAGGCCGTCGGGCTTGCCGGTGCCGTCCCAGCGCTCGTGGTGGTGACGGATGATCTCGACCAGCTCGGGGAGGAAGTTGCCCCGCTTGATTACACGCTCCGCGAGGACGCCATGCTCGCTCATCCAGTCGTGATGACGGACATCCGTGCCCGCCTCCAGGCGCCCGATCTCGTGCAGCAAGGCCGCCGTCCTGACCAGCTCAAGTTCCTGGTCGTGGCGCCCCAGCTTGCGGGCGATCGCATGCGCGAAAGCTGCGATCCGGCTCGTGTGCTGGGTTCCCCCCGGGTCGCTCAGCGCCACCGCGCGAGAGATTGCGGCCACCAGCTGCGGACCGGAATCCACGATCGCCCTGGAGAGAGCCTGACGGTCCCTCGCGAACTCGCTGACGACGTCGGCGAACGATAGGCAGCGGTCGCGGCCCAGCCCCTTCGCGTAGTAGAGGGCCTCGTCCGCGGCCATCAGCAGCTCGTCGGCGGTGATCGCGTCCTGCGGGCAGCCGGCGATCCCGATGCTGAGCGTCAGGTCGCGCGTCGAGGTGGCATGGATGGCCGCGTCGCGCACGATCTTGGTCAACCTGGCCGCGGTCGTGGCCGCCTCGACGGCGGACGTGTCGGGCAGGATCACCGCCATCTCGTCGCCGCCATAGCGAGAGACGAGGTCCTGTTCGCGCACGGCCCGTGCGACCAGGTCGGCGGCCGCCCGCAGCACCTCGTCACCGTGCTGGTGGCCCATCGAGTCGTTGACGTTCTTGAAGAGGTCGACGTCGATGATCATCAGGCCGAGCTGGGTGCCTTTGCGCCGGTAGCGTGAGAACTCGATCTCGAGGCGGCGCCGGAACTCGCGATGGTTCAAGAGGCCCGTCAGGCCGTCCGTGATCGCCTCGCGCGTCTTGCGCTCGTAGCGCAACGAGTTGGAGAGCGGGCCCGCCGCGCTCGCTGCCAGCGCACCCAGCATGAAGAACTGCTGGTCGGTGAAGGCGCCCGCCCTCGTGAAAGCGACCACCTTCATGATCGCGGCCACCCGGTCCTGGACCAGGATCGGAACCAGCATCAGGGAGAGGGGGGGCGAGGCGCCGAGCGGCTCCGGGCCAGTGTAGGTGCGGGTGTCCTTGATATGGAGCGCGTCGCCGGTCGCGGCCACCCGCTGCGTGAGAGGATCCCCCTTCTCGATCGCGACGCGATCGCTCTTGCCGCCCTGCCCGTGGAACGCCGCCAGCTGCAGGCGCCCCCCGGTGTGGAGGATGAGCTGGCCGGAGTCGGCGTTGCTGACCTTGACCGCCTGCTGGAGGATGACCTCGAAAAGGTCGCTGACGTCGAGGCTGTAGGCGAGCGCGCCGCTCATCTGCTGCAGGGATTCGGCCTGGGCTGCGCGGGAGACGGCCAGGCGGCGCTCGCGGCGGAGCTCGTCTCCCATCAAACCGGTGACGAGAGCGACAACGAAGAACAGGAAGATCCGGCCGGCGGTGGTCAGCCCGAGCTGCGGGTCGCTGGCGTAGTTGGCAGGCACCGTCCCGCCTACAAAGAGATAGACGAACCCGATCACGGCGGCGCAGAAGAGGCTGTAGGCGGTGCCGAAACGGATCGCGCTGGCGATGATCGCCAGGAAGAGCGCCAGGATGTACGGGCTCGTGAGTCCGCTCGACGTGTAGACGAGAGCAGCGCCGGCGGCGAGGTCGACGGCTGTCGTCAGGAGGCCGAACTGCCGGCCGGGCTTGAACCCGCGCACCAGCATCACGGTTACGCCCAGATTGAAAATTGCCCAGGCCACCAGGACGCCATTTGAGAAGAGCCGCGCCCCGGCCAGCTGGAGGCCGCCGAAGTTGTTGAGGATGAACAGGATGAGGACGAACAGCCAGCGGAAGATCTCGGCGACTCTCTCCGCGACGAGCCGCCGATCAGCGTCGATGTAGTCGTCGGCGGCTGAGGCCCTCCCCTGCCTCCCCCAGATCCTCACGAGTGGCGGTACTTTAGCAGCCGAATGAAGGTTCTGGTGACCGGCGGCGCCGGGTTCATCGCGTCCCACCTGGTCGACGCGCTGGTCGCCCGCGGAGATGACGTCGTCGCGATCGACTCCCTCGCCACCGGTGATCGCGGCAACGTCAATCCAGGCGCCCGGTTCACGCAGCTCGACATCCGCGACGTCGCCGCCGCGAAGCTGATCCGCGCCGAGCGGCCGGACGCCATCTCACACCACGCGGCGCAGATGAGCGTCAGCCGGTCGGTGCGTGAGCCCCTCTTCGACGCCGACGTCAACATCATCGGGTCGCTCAAGCTGCTCCAGCCTGCCGCTGAGGCCGGCAGCCGCTTCGTGTTCGCGTCCACGGGCGGTGCGCTCTACGGCGAAGCTCCGATGCCGACTCCTGAAACAGCGCCGACCTGGCCGGTCTCGCCCTACGGAATCTCGAAGCTCGCCTTCGAGCACTACCTGTTCGGCTTCCGCGCGCAGCACGGCCTGAGCTACGCCGCTCTGCGCTACGCCAACGTCTACGGTCCGCGCCAGAACCCGCACGGAGAGGCGGGCGTGGTCGCCATCTTTGCGCGCCGCCTGCTGGCGGGCGAGGAATGCGTCATCAACGGCGACGGCACCGACAGCCGCGATTACGTGCATGTGGCGGACGTCGTCGACGCGAATCTCAAGGCGATCGACTCCGAGGCATGCGGCCACTTCAACGTCGGAACCGGGCGTCAGACTTCGACGAACACCATCTTCGAGCTGCTCGCCCAAACGCTGGCCCCGGGCGCCGCCGCCCGCCACGGCCCGCCCCGTCCCGGCGACCTCAAGGCTTCGGCCCTCGACTCGTCGCTCATGCGAAAGACGTTCGACTGGGAACCGCGGATGGCGCTCGAGGCGGGGCTCAAGGAGACCGCCGAATGGTTCCTCCGGCCGGCCCCCGGAACCCCAGCTCCCTAGCTGCGCAGCCAGGCCGGCATGAATCTGGCCTTGCCCAAGGCCGGCCACCCCGGCTGGGCGAAGACAAGCTCGGCGTTGACCAGCAGCGCCAGGTAGTAAAGCCAGCGAAAGCCGGGATCGGGCGTCAGGAAGGCGACCGTCAGGCAGAGGTTGAGGGCGAGCAGGAAGCCCAGGACCGCCACCTTGCGGGTCGCCAGGCCAAGCACCAGCAGGACTCCGACCACCGTCTCCCCGATGGCCTGCGCCACCGCGAAGAGGAACCAGTTGGGCGCCACCACCAGGGCCAGAAACTCGTGCAGTCCAGGGATTGGATTGACCGCGGGCGAATGCTGGATCAAGGGGCGCATCCAATCGACGCCGCCCCATTTCTGGCTCGCGAAATAGAGCCAGAAGAGCCCGGCGGTGACGCGGAAGATCCCGCGCCAAATGGGGGGTCCCCATGAAATCGCAGATTTCATGGGGTTGAAATGTCAGGCGCGCGCATAGCGAAACCTCAGCGCAAAGAGCAACATCAGCACCAGCGGCACGCCGTAATTGAACTCCGGCCAGATCAGGAACGTGGGTGCCGAAAAGCCCTTTTCGAGCAGCTCGTAACCAGGCTCGAGCAGGGCGAAGAAGGCCAGGATCGCGACGTTGGCGACCAGCGCCGACCGCACCGCCCCCCGGCCGGCTTGCCAGGCGAGGATCGCCAGCGGTACGGCCGCCAGGGCCGGGCCGCCGAACTCGAACACGAGATGGCGGCCGGGGTCGAGCGCGTTGCCGCCCGTGACGTGGAAGCCGGGCAGGCTCGCATCCGCGAACGCCAGGTGCCAGGGACGGACTATCAATTCGCCGTGGCCACCCAACGCGATCAGCACCGCCAGGTGCATACCCTCGTGCGCCAGGAGCGCCATCGGAAAGATGACAAGGGCGAGGAGAAACGCTCTCATCGCAGGGCCCTGAGAACAGGGTCGGTGGCCAGCTCGAACGCTGCGGCGACCGGCTTCAGGCGCAGCTTGCGCAGCTTGTGCTGGACGGCGCCTTTCAAGATCGCGAAGCGCAGCTTCCGCTCGCTGAACTCGGAATTGAAGAGGAGCCGGTTGTGGCGGATGTAGTGCCACTCGCCGTCCTGCCGACGCTCCTTCACCTTCGAATAGAACTTGGTGCCGGGCAGCGGGTAGGCGATGGTGTAGCTGACGTAGTCCAGGGGCAGGTGCGAGGAGAACTTGATCGTCTTGAGAAGGCTCTCCGGCGTCTCGCCGAGGTAGCCGACCATGAAGAAGCCGGCCGCTTTGATGCCCGCCTTGACGCAGGCCTCCACGGCCGTCCGCGACTGCTCGGGTGTGATGCCTTTCGACATCTGTTTCAGCACGCCTTCATCCCCCGACTCGATGCCGAAGAAGATGCGCTTGCAGCCGGCGCGCTTCATCTGCGCGAAGAGCTCGTAGTCGACGTGCGTCACGCGCGAGAGGCACTCCCAGGTGAGCGGGATCTGCGCTGCCTCGATGTCGCCACAGAGCTCCATGGTGCGGTGGTAGTTGAGGGTGAACAGGTCATCCGACATCCAGATGTGGTCATAGCCAAGCGCCGCGATCTCGCGCATCTCTTCGATCACCGACTCTGACGAGCGCGCGCGGAAGAGGTCGCCGAACACCGGCTTGTGGCAGAACTCGCAGCGGAACGGGCAGCCCCGGCTGGCCATCAAAGGCGTGGTCGCCTCGCCCCAATGCCGCCGCCAGTACTGGATGTACTGGGGGTTAGGCAGGTCACCTCGATAGGGCGGCTTGAGGACGCTCATGTCCTTGCTGCGCGGCCGCGCCTCCGTCCGCACCACCTGCCCGTCCGGGTGCTTGAAAGCGAGGCCTTTGACCTCCTCCCAGCGGCGGTCGCCGAGGTGCCGCATGATCTCGACTATCGTTTCCTCGCCCTCGCCCACGGCGACCAGGTCAAAGTCGTCCAGGAAGGGCTCAACCTCGCCGGAGGGGTAGGGACCGCCGACCACCAGGAGCGCCTTGCCGCGGAGGTCTCGCGCCAGCGAGAAGGCCTCGTCCTGCATCGTGATCATGCAGTAGACCCCGATCACTGCGGGCCGGAGCCGCTCGACCTCGGCGAGCACCTCCCGTCTCTCCAGAAACGTGTGGTCGAGCTGGCGCACGCGGTAGCCGGCGGCCTGCAGCGCAGAGCTGAGGTAGCTGAGCCCGAGCGAAGGCATGATCCAGTGGCGGCCCCTGGTGGGCGCGCGCTGCGGGTAGATCAGAACAACTTCGACCTTTTCTTCCATCACCTGGCCCCCTGGATCGTGATTTCGTAGCTGCCACCCGCGAAGCCGGGACCGAAGGAGTACTCGAGCCCGCTCCAGTCAAGGACCGGCGGCTCAAACTCCCGACCGGCCAGGAGCTGCGCGTCTGGCAGGGCCGGCAGCGACCACTCGACGCCGTAGGCGGAGCTCCTGAAACGGGCCCAGGCCCCATCGACCGGGCTCCAGATCCCGATCCGGTCGCCGATCAAGGTTCCCGACGGCGAGGCCAGGTCGTCAAAGCGGCTCGACTGCTCGTTGAGCAGCAAGACCTGGCGGAACCCCGGAGCCAGGTCGACCGATGCCACGACGACCGTCACCTGGCTGCCCACCACCGAGTAGTCGACGGTAACCCGGCCGCGAGTCGGCACCTTTTCGAACCGGTAACGGTGCTGGGCGTCTCCCACCACGGTGTCGAGGTCGTAAACGGCCCGCCAGCTGCCGCTCCAGCTCACCGACCCGGCGAATACCGTGCCGTCCGGGTACTGGGCCAGTGGTACTCCGAAGCCGACGCCTTCGCCGGCCAGCCCGGCGACCGTCAGGCCATGCGCGAGCCCGGCGGTCTTGCCGGCAGGCGCGGGCGTCGAGGTGACCAGGACATAGGTGTGGACCGGCTTCCCGCCTGGCACCTGGAAGTCGTCCCGGCCGGCGAGCGGCAGAAAGGGCGCGCCGGCGGTTCCCGAGGCGAGGTCGGGCAGGACCTGGGCCGCCCGGTAATAGTCGATGTCCTCGACCGCGACGGCGGTCACTCCGCGCTTCTCCATCCAGGCCACGGCCGCCGCCCGGCCGGCCGGAAGGTCTCGCGAGCCGACGATATCCGACGGGCGGTGCCCGCTCGAGTAGGCCACGACCGGGGAGTCGGTGAGCAACGTCCCGGGGACGCCGGCCAGGCTCCGTCCGGCTGCCGCAAGGCCCAGGTTGAGGTGGCCGAAGCCGAGCAGGACCGGGAGGTAGGCGATCAGCAACAACGCGGACGCCGTCGCCGTGAGCAGGGCCGCCGGCGCCGCGCGCCGGTCGAGCGCGCGGGCCGCGAGCAGGCCGAGGGCGGGCAGCGCCGGGTAGAGGTAGCGGTGACTGCCCGAGTAGGCGCCACCGAACACCAGCACGGCGATCGCGCCCAGGTAGACGAAGGCGGGCAGGTAGACGAGGGCGAGCCGCCGCCGTCCGGCTGGGTCCGCGATCTCCCGGCGCAGCCCAAAAACAGCCAGGGCGACGAGCGGCAGGCTGGCCAGACCGAAGTAGAACAGAAGCGCCCCCAGGCGCGTGCCGGGCGCCGCCGCCACGCTGCCGCGGCTGGCGGCCGAGGTCACCTCCTGGGCGGCCCGAGCCACTGAATTCGTCGCCGCTCCGAGAGTCACCTGAAGCACGGCCAGCAGCGCCAGGGCCGGCGCCAGCCAGCGCAGGGCCGGGCGCCACCGGCTTTGCTTTGCCGCCCCCAGAAGGAGGACGCCCGCGACCGCGAGCAGCCAGAGCCAGGCCTTGGTTCCGGTCAGGCAGGCGATCGCGGCCAGCGTGGCCGCGGTGCGCAGTCGCCGCGCCAGCGCCGCTGCTGTCGCGCCGGTCAGCGCCAGGGTCAGGAGCGGTTCCGCCACCACCGAGGTGGCGGTCAGCACGAAAACCGGGTTGAGGGCGGTCAGGAGGACCGCCAGGCGGCCCCGGCTGGGCGAGCCCGCGATCCGGTAAACCAGCGCCAGAGTCGCCAGCGCGAAGGCGACGTTCAGGAACTTGAGCAGGCCCAGCTGCCAGAGTCCGAAGACCTTGAGGACGAGAGCCGCCACCAGGTGGTAGCCGGGCAGCCAGGTGTCCTCCATCCCGAAGAGCGGGTCGCGCAAGTGGCCGGTCTGGGCGAGGTTCGCCGCGATCAGCCAGTGGTGGTAGGAGTCCTCGAAGGGACTCGGCAGCTGGGCCAAGGCGAGGAGGAGGGCGGCCGGCGGCGTTAGCACGACGAGTATCGGAATCGCCATGCGGAGCCGTAGGGCGCCCCGTCCCAGGCGCCGCAGCGTCAGCACTTCCAGCGACTGGGCGAGGCTCAGGCCGCCCAGGAAGACAAATCCCCCGCCGAACAGGCTCGCGTAGATCACCACCAGCCACCAGCCGCGGGCAGCCGCCACGATGGCGAGGGCGAACGCCAGCAGGCCGAGGAGCAGCTCAATCGGGGCGATCGGATCCACCGCCGACACGTAGGCTCCATCCCGCCATTCCTGGCCCTGCTCCTCGATCCGGAATTTCGGGGTCCGCTGAAATTCGCCCCCTTTGCGGAAGGAGCGCAGCAAGGCGATGGACACCGTGAGGGAGGTGCCCGCGCCGACGAATGACCAGCCGAGGATCGCCGGCAGCGCCCGCCACCAGGAGCGGCCGCGCCTGGCTTGGGCGACAGCGAAGCCGACCACCGGCGCCAGGCTCAAGAAGCTGACGGCGATCGGGACTCGGTACAAGCCATAGGCGGGATCAAGGAGCAGAACCGCGAGCAGCGAAACCTGTACCAGCATCAGGACTGGGGCCAGGTAGGCGAGGAGGTGAACCGCGGCCTGGAAGCGAGCAGCCCCGCTGATCCGGCTCTTGAAGACCGCGCCGAGCAGCAGCTGAGCAGTCTGGAAGCTGCCGGTAGCCCAGCGCGCCTGCTGCCGCCGGTAACCGCTGACTGAAACCGGCAGCTCCTGCGGGACCGCCAGCTCCTCCACGTAGCAGGCGCGCCAGCCGGCCAGCTGAGCCCGGTAGCTCAAGTCGAGGTCCTCGGTCAGCGTGTCCGATCGCCAGCCGCCCGCGCTCTCGATCGCGGTCCGCCGCCAGATACCGGCCGTGCCGGTGAAGTTGGTCAGGTAGCCGCGAGCGGGCCGAACCGCCTGCTCGACCAGGAAATGGAAATCGATCATCAGCGCCTGGAGGCGGGTGAACCACGAGTAGGACTCGTTCAGGTGGGACCAGCGGGCCTGGACGAATCCACACCGGGGGTCGTCGAACCCCCCCACGGTGCGGCGGAGGAAGTCCGGTCCGGGCACCGAGTCGGCGTCGAAGACGGCCAAGAAGGGCGCCCGCGACAGCTTCAGGCCATGAGCGAGGGCGCCCGCCTTGTAGCCGAGCCGCGAGCCGCGCCTGACGTGCTGGACCCGGATGCCGCGGCTCCGCCAATGCGCCGCCCGCTCGGCCACGATCGCGGTCGTGTCATCGTCCGAGTCGTCGAGCACCTGGACCTCGAGTCGGTCCGATGGCCAGTCCAGGCGCGCCGCGGCGTCGATGACGCGAGCCGCCACGTACCGCTCGTTGTAGACCGGCAGCTGGACGGCCACCGCCGGCTCGTCGGCGTCGATGGTCCGGGGTGGAGGTGGCGGCCGGAGCTGTGCAGCCAGCCGGCTCAGGAAGAGGAGGTTCACGCCATAGACGAAGAGAAACGCGCTCGAAAGGGCGATCAGAGCGAGGGCGACGCCGATCAAGAGTCGAAGAGGGTGTAAGGGCGCATGCACGCGCGCACGTAAGCGACCCGGGCGAGGGCCTCGGGCCGGTGGCGCCGTGTCCACTGCATGAAGCGCCAGGCCGCGGCACCGACCCCGCGGGCGGGCCTGTCCAGCCAGGCCGGGAAGAACCAGGAGGGCACCCGGCTGACCAGGTCCGGGGTGGGCCCGATTCGGCCCTCCAGCTGCGGAAAGTGCTCGAGGAGGACGGGGTTGGCCGCCACCACCTCCTGGAGAAAGGCGCCTCCCAGGAGAGGCCTGGCGACCAGCAGCTCATACGCCATGTCCTCGTCCTGGCGCGCGAGGGGGAAGCACTGCGAGCGCTCCAGGATGAGGTTGGCGGTCATCACCCGCGGCGCGAGCGGCCGGGCGGTGTGGGTGTCGACAGGTTTGCCGCGGTAGCGGCGAGCCGACAGGAGGGCGAGCAGGTTCAACGCGACGTAGGCGAGGTGGCGCCGGCCGTCCTCGACCACCAGGTTCAAGTCGATGTCGTCGGCGGGTGCGAAGCCGCCGGAGGCCAGAGAGCCGGCGACCGACACGCTGAGCACGAACGGGCAGAGCCTGGCCAGGCGCTCCGCGAAATACCGCGCCTCAGCCAGGAAGGTGGGACCGGCCAGAGCGTGGGCGGCCTGGCGGCGGCGGATGGAGTCAGGCCGGGTGGTGCTCGCCGTTCTCACGACCAGCCCCTCCGCAAAAGCCAAGCGCCGGCTCCCGGTGACGACGCCCAGAACCGCCTCGGGGGCGAGCGGGCCGCCCAGGCAGAGGCTCGCGAGCCGATCCGGCGGCAGGGCGTAACCACGCCGCTCCAGCAGCTCGGTCGTACGGAGCAGGCGGTCCTCGAGACTCGGACGTGCAGCGACGGCGGCGACAGCCACAGGGGTTCGAGGGGTGATACGAGCGCCGGTTACTCTCTGCGGATGCCGCGCGAGGGCTTTGCGGAGAGCGTCGCGCGGTTCCTCGACGAAGAGTTCGCCGAACGGCCGGTCCTGGCCTCGAGCCTCGGCCGGATGGAGGCCGCCGGCGAGCTCGACGACCTCTCGCAAGCGGCCCTCGAGCGGCGCGCGGCGCGCACGGCGTCCTGGCTCGACCGCCTGACCAAGATCACACCGCAGCGTCTGGATCGAGATGAGCAGGTCGACCGGGACCTGCTTCTGGCCGAGCTCCGCGGGCGAGCCGTCGAGGCCGACTGGCAGTCCTGGCGGCGGACGCCGGACGGCTACGTGGGGCTGGCGCTGACCGGTGTCTTCACGCTTTTCCTGCACCGCCTGATCCCCGAGCGGAGGCTCGCGGCCGCGGCCGCTGCCCGCCTCCGGCAGGTCCCGCGGATCCTGGACGAAGCCCGCCGCAACCTGGACCCCGAGCTGTGCAGCGGGCTCCTGGTGAAGCGGGCGATAGCCCAGTGCCAGGCAGCCATAACCTTCGCCCGCGAAGTGGTCCCGGCCGAGGTCACCGACGACGCCCAGCGGGCCAAGCTGGCCGCCGCCGGCGAGGCCGCCGCGACCGCCTACGAGCGCTTCATCCCCTTCCTGGAGGACCTCGCTGCGCGGGCGGCCGGCTCCCCCGCCATCGGCGAGGACCGCTACTCACGCCTGCTGCTCGCAAAAGAGCTCCTACCCTGGGACGCCCGCCAGCTGCGGGAAAGGGGGCGCCGCCAGATCGACCTCATCGCCGACCGGCTCGCGGAGGAGGTGGACGGCCCCTGGCGGGAGCGCGTCGATCGCCTCCGAGAACAGCGCCCGAGCACGCCGGAGGAGATGCTGCTCGCGTACGAGGCAGCCGCCCGCCGGGCGCGCGAATTCATCACGCGCTACCGCCTGGTGACCCTGCCAGAGGGCGAGGAGTGCTCGGTGGAGCCGGCGCCGATCTTCCAGCGGGCCGTCCTGGCCGTCGCCTCCTACAGCCAACCGGCGCCGTTCGGCCACTCCCGGCGGGGCCGCTTCTTCGTCCCCTGGCCGCCCCCGGGCGCCAGTCCAGCGGAGGTGGCGCAGCGTTTGCGCGCCTCGAGCTACCACCGCATCCCGACCACCTCCGTGCACGAGGCCTACCCGGGTCACCACGTCCACCTCGTCAGCGCGCGCGAGAACCCGCGGCCGCTCCGGGCGGTGGTGGGCACCAGCTTTTTCTCGGAAGGCTGGGCCCTCTACGCGGAGCAGATGATGGCCGACCAGGGCTTCTACCTGGAACGCGTGGACGAGCTCATCGGCCAGCTCGAGGCACGGCGGTTCCGGGCGATCAGGATCGTCCTCGACACGAGCCTCCACATCGGCGACATGGAATTCGAAGAGGCGGTGGAGGTCCTGGTGCGAGAGGCGAGCTATCCGGAGCCGACCGCTCGGGCGGAGGTCTTGCGGTACTGCGCTGCGCCGACGCAGGCGGCCTCCTATCTGACCGGCTGCCTGCTGGTCGAGGCTTTGAAGGAGAAGTTCCTGGCGACGGGCCAAGGCGAGCTGCGCGACTACCACGACCGCCTCATCAGGCTTGGGCGGGGACTCCCGGTGTCGCTGGCCGAACGATGCCTCCAGCCAGCCGAAGAATGAGCGCCGCCACGGCCCGCGGCGAGCGGCGGCCCGCGAGCGCGTCGTAGACCTCGAACCCGCTCAGGACGGCCAGCGCGTCGGTTGCCGAGGCGAGGCTCAAGCCGTCTTCGAGCCGGCCCGCCTCGAGCAGCTCGGAGGCGAGCCCCCGCCAGCGTTCCCGCCGCTCCTCTTCGCGTTCCTCGACCACCTGGCCCAGGTCGCGGTCGAGGACGCTGTGGGCCCGCAGCGCCCGCAGCACTTCTCGGTCGGACGCCCAGGCTGCGCAGCTGGATTCCACGAGGTCCTCGAGGCCGGCCACAGAAGGCGCCGGACCCGCATCGCCGAGGAGCGCTTCCAGCAGTCCCCGCCGAGAGGCGAAGTGGTAATAGACGGTCAAGCGCGAGACCCCGGCGGATCGGGCCACCGCCTCCAGGCTGGCAGCCTTGCCGCTGCCGAGCAGGCGGCGAGCGGCGGTAAGAAGGATCTGGCGCGTATTCGCCGCACGGGCCCTTGGCGGCACCTATACATACTATCTGAATAATCTAAGAGCTAAGACCAGTCTTCGGAAGGCTCCGCGATCGGCGTCCGGCCGCCGCCGGGCAGGGGCGTCACGTCGTAGCCCTGCGGCCGGAGCGCCTCCCGCAGCCACTGCAGGGCCATGGACTCGGTGTTGGCCCAGGTCGCCGGGTCCGCACCCGGCTCGCCGGCGTCGATCACGATCCGGCCCACGATCCTCAGCAACCGCCGGGCGAGAGGCTTGGCGTCGGCCACTGACCACTCCAGCTCTTCCAGCTGCTTCGACATCTCGAAGCAGGTCATGTTCAGGCCCTGTGCGGTGACGGGTTCAGCTTCCATAGACCTACAGTGTCGAGAAGTTGATCAGCGCGCACCCCGACCTGGAACAGGACCTGCTGGCGGTTTGCACGCGCTTTCGCGACCGCAGCCAATACCTGGAAGTCCGGGTCGAGGAATCGGCCTCGACCGACTTCGCGTTCCAGGGCCACGACCTGGAGACCCTGAACCGCCGCCAGGAGCGCGGGGGCGACGTTCGGGCGCTGGTGGACGGCGCCTGGGGCTTCACCAGCTTCAACCGGCTCGACCAGCTGGAGGAGATGGCCTCCGCGGCCGTCGACCAGGCCAAGCTGGCGGGCGGCGGACCCGTCAAGCTGGCGCCGGCCGCACCCGTCCAGGACCGCGTCCTGCTGCCCGACGCAGCGCTGGCCAGGGAGCCAACGCTGGCCCAGAAGGTAGCCCGGCTGCGAACGCTGAACGAGCTGATCCTGGGCTTCGGGGCGCCGATCACGACCTCGACCGCCTACTACGCCGATCGGCGGGCGCGCATCTGGCTCGGCACCTCCGAGGGCACCGCCATCCACCAGGAGCGCCTGGATGTGACCGCCGCGCTCGTCGCCACGGCTGCCGGCGAGGGCAGGGTCCAGAGCCGCAGCTTCAGCACCGGCTCCAGCGCGGACGCCTCCCTCCCCGAGCTCGACGAGCGGCAGGCGGTCACGGTCTGCCGGGAGTGCGCGGGCCTCTTCCGCGCCCCCAAGCCGAAGGCCGGCGACTACCTGGTCGTGGTGGACCCGCGGTTGGCGGGCGTCTTCGCGCACGAGGCCATCGGGCACCTGAGCGAGGCCGACCACGTGCACGAGAACCCCCAGCTCCGGCAGGTCATGACGCTCGGCGCCGAGCTCGGGGTGCCCGAGCTGGAGATCTATGACACGGGCCTGGTGGCCGGGTCGCGGGGAGCGCTTCGCTACGACGAGGAGGGCGTGGCCGCGGGCCGCACGGACCTCATCAAGGGCGGCCGGGTGGTGGGCCGCCTCCACTCCCGGGAGACGGCCGGCGCGATGGGCGAGCTGCCGACCGGCAACGCCCGCGCCATCTCCTACCGGTACCCGCCGATCGTGCGCATGCGGACCACCGTGATCGGTCCCGGCAGCGCGACGCGCGCGGAGGTCTTTCGAGGCATCGACCGCGGCCTCTACTGTGTCGGTTCCATGGGCGGCCAGACCAACGGCGAGATGTTCACGTTCTCGGCCGCCCTCGCCTACCTGATCGAGAACGGCGAGCCGGGCGAGCTGGTCCGCGACGTGACACTGACCGGCAACACCTTTACCACCTTGAAGAACATCGAGGCCATCGAAGACACGGTCTTGATCGAAGAGTCCGGCGGAGGCTGCGGCAAGGCCGGCCAGGGACCGCTGCCCGTCGGCGATGGCGGGCCCCACCTGAGGGTCCGGGGAGTGCGCATCGGTGGTGAGTGACGAGCTGCTCCTGGAGCAGGCCCTGGATCGGGCGGCCGCCGGTGGTGCTCGCCAAGCGGAGGTCTTCTTCGCCGAGGGGGCTAGCGACTCGGTCGACTTCGAAGCCAACCGCCTGCAAGGAATCGACAGCTCGAGCAGCCGGGGGCTCGGGGTCCGCGTGCTGGTGGAGGGCCGGCTTGGCTTCTCCTCGACCTCGATCCTGGACCGCGTCGAGGACGCGGTGGATGCCGCCCTCGACACGGCCCGGCTGACCGAGGTCGAGAAGCCCGGCTTCGACCTGCCGGCGGGCGAGCCGATCGAGGAGGACATCTCGGACCCGGCGGTGGCCGGCATCGGCGTGGACGAGCTGATGGAGTTCGGGCGGAAGGCGGTCGACCGGCTCCGGCCCCTCGCCGACGGCGTGCTGGCCGGGGCAGGCGCCTCGCGCTGGACGTCGCACTGGGAGATCGCCAACAGCGCCGGCCTGCGCTGCTCCTGCCGGAAGGCGGGCTGGCAGTTCCACGCCGCCGCCCAGCGGGTGGAGGGCACGTCGATCCTCTGGTGCTACGACGGGAGCGCTTCGATGCATCGGGACGTCGACGTCGACGGGGCGATCGAGACCACCGCGCAGAAGCTCAGGCAGTCCTTGAAGGAAGGCGTCCTCGCGGCCGGCCGGCGCCCTGTGGTCCTGACGCCGGCGGCGCTGTCTTCGCTGCTGGGCAGCCTCCGGATGGGAATCGGCGCCCGCGCCATCTACCGCAAGACGTCGCCGCTGACCGGCCGCCTCGGCGAGCGGGTCCTGAGCGAGCTCCTGACGATCCACGACGACATCCGGCCCGAGGCGGGCATGGCGGGTGCGCCGTTCGACGACGAGGGCATCCCGGCCGCCCGCCTGACCGTGCTCTCGGCCGGCGTCCTGGAGACCTACCTGGCCGACCTCCGCAACGCCAGCCGGCTGGGCATCCAGCCGGGGCGGGCCAGCCGCGCGGGCTACGCCTCGGCCCCCTTTCCCGGATCTCGCAATTGGATCGTGGAGCCGGGCGAGGCGCCGCTGGCCGAGCTGTTGGCCCAGGCCGCCGGCGGCCTCGTCGTGGACAGCCTGATGGGCATGCACGGCTCCAACCTGGTCAACGGCGACTTCAGTGCCAACGTCGGCCTCGGCTTCGCGATCGGACCGGGCGGGGAGATGCTCTACCGCGTCAAGGACGCCGCCATCGCCGGCAATGTCTACGAGCTGCTCGGACCGCGGCTGCGGGCGCTCTCCTCAGAGCGAAAATGGGGCTATTCGGGGTCGGAACTGATGCCTTGGGCGCTCGTCGAGGGGGTGCCGATCGCATAAGGTGTCGCGAGTCAGAGGTTCGCAATGCAGATCGCGGCAGGCGGCCGAGAGGGCGCCGGTCTGGGCGTCGCTGCCAAGGCAGGGGTGGCCCGAGGCGGAATGCATCTGCAGATGCCTGAGCACTCGGGCCGGGGCCCTCTAACACCGGCAGCGGCATCCAGAGCCGATGAAAGATGCCTGCGAATTTTGACTCGGGACACCCCTCTTCGGGCGCTGGTGCGCCGGGCGCGGAGTGGGTATTATTTGTGGCTCTCGCCCAAAGTGGGCTCGAGACTGGGGGGATTTCAAGACAATGGATCTGACCGAACCCGTACTTCTCACGCAAGAGGGCCTGGACCGGCTCAAGCAGGAGCTTGGGCAGCTCCGCCAGCGCCGCCTGGAAGCTGCCGACCGCTTGAAGGAGGCGTTCCAGCCGGGGGACATCGAGGACAACCCGGAGTACGAGCAGGCCAAAGAAGAGGTCGGCCTCGTCGACGGCCGGATTTACGAGCTCGAGGAGATGATCGGCCGGGCCGAGATCATCAAGGACAAGCACGGCAGCATCGCGGAGCCGGGCTCGACCATCGAGGTCGAGGACGGCGAGGGCCATACCGAGACCTATCACCTGGTGGGCGCCGTCGAGAGCGACCCGACCAGCGGCCGGATCTCAGTCGAGTCGCCGGTGGGCCGGGCCCTGGTTGGCAAGCGCAAGGGCGACAAGGTGACGGTGAACGTCCCGGCCGGGACGCTCACGCTCACTGTGAAGTCAGTCAAATAGGGGTATAGAGCTGGCGTGGACCAGGCCGGCGTAGTCGAGGCATCCGACCGCTCATATCCCCACCCCACGAAGCAGGCTTCGTGGGGACCCCGGCCGCCGGGCGCCTGGCGGCGCTGATGCCGTTGTCTGGGGGCCCGGCGCGCGTCGTGGCGCATCTTTGGATGCGCTGCCTAGCACGCCACCGCATCCTAGGCACCGTCGGTCTGAGCGGCCGGCCTGCGGCCCTTCGGGCTGACTATCGACACCTCGGCCTGGTCCCCGCCGAGTGAGCTCTCACCCGGTCGACCTCTCCGAGGTCCACGCGTCCCTCGACCGGCTCCGCCGGCAGGTCTGCCACTGCGGCATGAAAGGCGAATGCCTCGGCTGCAAGGGCGTCGAGATGGTCCGCGCCCAGGTCGAGGCGGTGGCCGCGGCGGCGAGCCAGCCGGTCCTCTTCCAGGTCGCCCAGGAGGCCGCCATGAAAGACATGGCGACCCAGTTCGAAGGAATGGCCGAGCGGTTGATGAGCGATCCCGAGATCAGGCGAGCCGCCGAGGCGATGCAGGACCGGGTGATGTCCGACCCGGACACGCGACGCCTGATCGAAGAGCTGATGCGCCGGCTCGGCCAGCAAGAGCCCCCGCCCGAGGGCGGCTAGACACCTCCCAGCGGGCTGGGCCGCGTCGTGGCCTAGGGGGTCTTTTTGGGCGCGTTCCAGAGCGGCGGGTCGCCTGCCTGGTACTTCTTGATCAGCTCGTCTTCCTGCGTCTGGGTGATCTTCTTGTCAGTGACGGCCTGGTCCAGCTGCGGTTTCAGCGCGTTGACCACGGAGGTCTTGAAATCGCCCTCGCTGACGCCCTGCTTGGCCGCGATCTGGCTCAAGGACTGGCCCTGCTTCAGGTCGGCCTTGAGCTCGTCCGCGCCGCCTGCCAGGTGAAGGGCAGAGGCGGCGGCGGCCAGGTAGGCCTGCATGTACTGCTGTAACGCACCCGCGGCCTTGGCCTTGGCGGCGGCCCCGATCCGGTCGAGGGTGGCCGCA
The DNA here is from genome assembly GCA_955652705.1 of Candidatus Dormiibacterota bacterium. Classification (GTDB taxonomy): domain Bacteria; phylum Chloroflexota; class Dormibacteria; order Dormibacterales; family Dormibacteraceae; genus VBGR01. Next base: position 17,319 of record CATPBK010000016.1, read on the forward strand.
CAGGCGTTGCCCGCCGGCATCCGCGCCAGCATCTTGTCCGCTTGGGCCTGGGTCAGGTCGCCCTTGGTGACGGCGTCCTTCAGGGTCTGCTTGAAAGCATCGCGGGCGGCTGCGTTGACCTGGTCCTGTGTCTTGCCCAACTTCGAGGCGAAGTTTTTGGCGAAGTCCTGGCAGTAAGTCTGGGCCTTGGTCGCGCCGGTGGCCGGGGAGGTGGTCCTCGCCGCTGATGAAGAGGCCGCGACCGGCCCGACGTGCAATCCGGCGGCGGAGGCGGTGACGGCGATGGCCGCGACGGCGATGAGCAGGCCACCGGCGGCCACGAGGGCGATTCGGAAGGGTTTGCTGCGTGTCATGTCCGCACTCAATCTTGCCCGGATCGGTCAGAAAAGCCGCCCGCGCGCGGTCAATCTTTTGTAAACGTAGACTGGCGCCCAAGATGGACGCTCCGGTCCGGGCCGGCGGTTGGGTCGGACGCCACGCGGTCGAGCTCTACGTGCGCACGTACACGACCATGCTCCAGAGCTCGGGCTGGATCCGCCTGGAGGCGCTCCAGCAGGCGCACATCGGCATGGAGTCCTCTCTCCACCCCCTGGCCGGCCAGCCCGAGGTCGACATGGGCGCCCTGATCTACGCGGTCCGCCGCCTACCGGCCTCGATCGCCAGCTGCCGCCGAGTCGTCCTCGGCCAGAGCTCGCAAGCGATCCGTCAGGAGCTCGGCGCCGACGTCCTGAGCTGGCAAAAGGTGGAGGCGCCGGCTCGCCGGCGGCGTTGGTACTACGACGGCAAGGAGACGATCGCGGTCCTGATCGCGTCACCCTCCGACATCGACGACTTGATCCCCACCCTGGTCGCCTACCAGCTCGAGTGGAACAAGCTGCATCGCACGCTGCACGGCGTCATGCCGGGGGAGGAGAGGCAGGCGGCGGGCGCCTCGGAGGACGACTGGACCCGCCTCCAGCAGGCTTGGACGATGGGCTTCGAGGATATCCTCCGCGCTGTCCGCGAGCGCACCTGCGACATGCTGATCCGGCTCATCGGGGGCACCGATGTTGGCTACGCGCGCAGCGCGCACCGCTGGTGGCAACCCCTCGGCTCCGCAATGCAGGAGATGGGCCTCGCCGAGGCGCCGGTGTACTTCGTCTCCTCGAACCTGCACAGCCTGATCAACGTGCTGAGCGGCGTCAGCCGCCGGCTGGAGGCGGAGATCATCGAATTCACGAAGGAGAACGACCGCGACCTCTATGCCGAGCTCGAGCACATCGAGTCCGGTGAGACGCACGCCTCGCGGGACAACTGGCTCTACTTCGCGGCGCGTGGCTTCTTCGACTCCCACCCGAAGTCGGCGGAGTTCCGCAAGGTGCGCAGCCGGATCGAGCGCGAGATGGGCATCCGGCACATCCGGGCCCGCGCCGGCGTGGCCGAGTCGGCGGCCCAGATCTTCAAGCTGGCGGACCTCGACCCGAGCTGCTTCGATCCTCGTGTCGGCCGCACCGACCCGCTCCAGCTGAAAGCCTCCGCGGCCGCCATCATCAACGTCGATTACCCGCTGGGCCTGGCCTCCTACCACCTCTTGCGCGAGATCTGCGAGCAGGTCCATCGGGTGACCGGCGTCTACGTCATGGGCAAGGCCGCCACCCTTAACGCCGACGTCGGCGACGTGCTCATCTCGAACGCGGTCTACAACGAGCACTCCGGCGACACCTACTGGCTGGACAACTGCTTCACCGCGGCCGACGTGCAGCCGCACCTGGTCTACGGGTCGGCCCTCGACAACCAGCGGGCAGTGACCGTGCGGGGCACCTTCCTCCAAAACCGCGACTACCTGGAGTTCTACTACCGCGGCCGCTACACCATCGTGGAGATGGAGGCCGGCCCCTACCTGGACGCCTGTTACGAGAATTCGATGCCGGGACGGCACCCGATGGGCGAGAACGTCAACATGGCACGCCTCGGCTTCGACCTGGGCATCATTCACTACGCGTCGGACACGCCCTACACGCAGGCCCGGACGCTGGGCGCCCGGGGCCTCAGCTACCGGGGGATGGACTCGACCTACGCGTCGGCGGTCGCCGTCGCCCGCCGGATCCTTGCCCAAGAGGGCTGCCTACTCGAGTAGGCGTCAGCCTGCTCAGCTCAGCGCCACCAGTCGTCGCCGCGCTCGAGGTAGGCCAGGAGCATGCCGTGCCGGAGCCCCTCGACGCTGACGTGAAGCCGCGCCAGGCCGCACCAGTCGAGCAGGAGCAGCAGCACCTCGACGCCCGCCCGCATGGCCTTGACTCGAGGCTCGGGGAGGCCGAGATGCTTGCCGACATGGACCGCCGGGCGGTCGTCGAGTCGCTTCGCCGCCTCCAGCAGCTGCTTCGTGGTCAGGACGTTCGGCCGGCTCTGCGCTACGACCTGGGGCAGGTTCGTGGCCGTGCCACCTGTGGCCACCAGGCGACGGGGATCCGCCTCGGGCAGGTTGTGAAGGACCGCGACGGCGCGCCGGCGGACGTCGGCGCGCTCTTCTGAGGCCGGCGGGTCGGAGAGGTGGACTGAGAGGACTCCGGAGCCGACGGGAAGCGACCGCTTCCAGGTGATGTTCCGCCCGCGTGCCGCCACTACCTCCAGGCTGGCGCCGCCCAGGTCGGCCATGAGCCACCTTTCACGGACCGCGTGGCGGCTGGCCACCCCTAAGAAGCTGAGCTCGGCCTCCCGCTCCTCGCCGATGAGACGGACCGGGACGCCGAGGGCACGCGACGCCAGCTCCAGGAATTCGGCGCTGTCGGCGGCGTTGCGCACCGCGGCAGTGGCGCCTGCTACGAGGTGCTCGAATCCGTGGCGGCGCGCTTCGGCCACGACCTTCTCCAGCGCTGCCAGCGCCTCTTTCATGCCGGCCGGGCCAAGCCGCCCGGCGCGCGCGACCTCCACTCCCAGCTGCGGCATCTCCACGCGGCTGGCGACGTCCTGCAGCTGCCCTCCCTCCACGTCGGCCACTAGCGCGTGCACGGTGTTGCTGCCCACGTCGACAGCCGCCAGCCTCGTCACTTCGGTAATCGTGCATAGAAGGGCGCTGAGAAAGGGGTTCCCCGGCCCTGCGGGCC